>JANWYN010000039.1 GCA_025055235.1 Candidatus Roseilinea sp.
CATCGCCTCGGCGATCCGATGCACGTCGGGCATGAACCAATCTTGCAGCGGCCGGCTGTAGGGCACGGCCGGCACGTCCGGCCCGGCCAGGCGCATGATCGGCGCGTCCATGTACTCGAACGCCTCCTCGCACAAAAGAGCGGCGACTTCGGCGCCGTAGCCGAGGAAGCGATTGTCCTCGTAGACGATCAACGCCTTGCCGGTCTTCTTGAAGGACGCCAGCACCGTCTCTTTGTCGAGCGGGTTGAGCGTGCGCAGATCCACCAGCTCGACGCTGATGCCTTCCCTGGCGACTTCCTCGGCGGCCTGCTGGCAGTAGAAGTGCATCATGCCGTAGGCGTAGACGGTGATGTCGTCGCCCTGGCGCGTGATTTTCGCCTTACCCAGCGGCTCGGTGTAGTCACCCTCCGGCACCTCGCCCTTGATGGCGCGGTAGCCCTTCTTCGGCTCGAGGAACAGCACCGGGTTGTCGTCGCGGATGGCCGACTTCAGCAGCCCCTTGGCGTCGCGCGGGTTCGATGGGATGACGACCTTCAGGCCGGGCACGTGGGCGAAGGTCGCCTCCACCGATTGCGAGTGATACAGCCCGCCGCCCACGCCGCCGCCATAAGGGCAGCGGATCACCATCGGCACGCAATATTGCCCGCCGGAGCGATAGAACATGCGCGCCGCCTCGTTCACGATCTGGTTGTAGGCCGGATGGATGAAGTCAGCGAACTGGATCTCACACACCGGCCGCATGCCGTTCATCGCCGCGCCGATGCCCACGCCGACGATGGACGATTCGGACAACGGCGAGTCAATGATGCGCGTGGGGCCGTATTTGGCGTAGAGCCCTTGCGTGGCGAGGAACACGCCGCCGCGCGGGCCGATGTCGGTGCCGGTGATGAACACGCGCGCATCGCGCGCCATCTCCTCGTCCAGCGCCTCGCGAATTGCCTCGATCAGGGTCTTTTCTGCCATTTCGAAGAGTTTTAAGGTTTGAGTTTTGAGTTCTTAGTTGTAGGCCGAGTCCCTTGCGCTTGTAACTCAAAACTCAAAACTAAGAACTTAAAACTACTCAGCGAAGACCGGTCCCATCGCCCACGCAACCGGCGGATAGGGCGCGCTCTCGGCGTAACGCAACGCATCGTCCACCTCGGCCTGGGCGCGTTGCTCGATCTCGGCGATCATCGCCGGCGTCAACGCACCCATCTCCAGGAGCTGCTGTTGGAAGCGCGGCAACGGATCTTGCATGCGCACGCGCGCCTTCTCCTCCGGGCTGCGATAGGTGTTGTCGTTGTCGTCCGAAGAGTGGGGCGTGATGCGCACCACGCGCACCTCCAGGAGCGTCGCGCCCTCGCCGGCGCGTGCTCGTTCGATGGCTTCCTTTGCCGCAGCATAGCTGGCGAATACGTCGAGCCCATCCACGCTGACGCCGCGGATGCCGTAGGCGGCGGCGCGGTCGGCCACCCGCTCGATGGCCATTTGCAAGCGCATCGGCACCGAGATGGCGTATTCGTTGTTCTCCACCACGACGACCAGCGGCAGCTTGTGCACGCCGGCCCAATCGAGCGCCTCGTGAAAGTCGCCTTCGCTGGTGGCGCCTTCGCCGATGCACGTCACCGTCACCCGATCGCCGCCCTTGAGCTTCTCGGCCAGAGCCACGCCGGCAGCCTGGGGCAATTGCGTGCCTACGGGGCTGGAGACGCTCAGGATGTTGGCCGGCTTGTAGCAGTAGTGGTTCGGCATCTGCCGCCCGCCGGAGCTTGGGTCGCCCTGTTTGCCGAACGAGCCGAGCAGCACATCGCGCATGGACATGCCCAGCGCGATCACCATCGCCAGGTCGCGATAGTAGGGATGGAGAAAATCGTAGCCGCGCCGCATGGCGAAGGCAACGCCGACCTGTGCCGCCTCGTGGCCGATGCCGGAGATGTGAAAGCCGATCCGGCCCTGGCGATGCAACAGCCAGCAGCGCTCGTCCAGCCGACGCGAGCGCACCATCACCTCATACATCTCGCGCAGACACTCAGGCGATGGCGCTGCAGGCGGCTTTGCCTGGCTTGGTGCTTCCATCACATGGCTGTTGCGATCCCTCACCTCTGCAGTGTTGAACTCCAGCATGATCGCGTCCCTCCTTCACACCACCAACGGTTCTTCGTATACGCCGAACACCTCGCGCAGCACGTCCATGATCTCTTGCAAAGTGGCATAGACCTTCACCGCGTCGAGGATGAACGGCATCAGGTTCTGGGTCGAGTGAGCGGCGTCGCGCAGCGCGTTGAGCCGGGCTTCGACCGCTGCGCTGTCGCGCTCGCGCCGGACGCGCGCCAACCGTTCAAGCTGCCGGCGTTCGCCGTCCGGGTCCATCTTCAAGAGCGGGATGCGGATCGGCGCGTCGTCCACATACTCGTTCACGCCGACGATGATGCGCTTGCGCTCCTCGATCTCCCGCTGGTAACGCGCTGCCGAATCGGCGATCGCGCGTTGGAAGTATCCCTGCTCGATGGCCGGGATCACGCCGCCCAGGTCGGCGATCTCCTTGAAGATGCGGCGCGCTTCCTGCTCCATGCGGTTGGTCAACGCTTCGACGAAGTACGCGCCGCCGAGTGGATCCACCGTGTTTGTCACACCGCTTTCGTGCGCGATCACTTGCTGCGTGCGCAGCGCGATTTGCGCGGCTGCTTCGGACGGTAGGGCCAGCGCTTCGTCGAGCGAGTTGGTGTGCAGCGATTGCGTGCCGCCCAGCACGGCAGCCAGGGCCTGGATCGCCACGCGCACGACGTTGACTTCCGGCTGCTGCGCGGTGAGCGAGACGCCGGCCGTCTGCGTGTGAAACCGCATCAGCCACGATCGTTCGTTGCGCGCGCCGAACTCCTCGCGCATGACGCGCGCCCAAATTCGCCGGGCGGCGCGGTATTTGGCGATCTCCTCGAAGAAATCGTTGTGGGCGTTGAAGAAGAACGATAGCCGCGGCGCGAACGCATCCACGTCGAGGCCGCGCGCCATCGCCCAGCGCACGTACTCCATACCGTCGGCCAGGGTGAAGGCCAGCTCTTGCACGGCGGTGCTGCCGGCCTCGCGGATGTGGTAACCGCTGATGGAGATCGTGTTCCACAGCGGCATGTGCTTCGTCCCGAACTCGATGGTGTCGGTGACCAAGCGCATCGAAGGCCGCGGCGGGAAGATGTATTCCTTCTGGGCGATGTATTCCTTCAGGATGTCGTTTTGCAGCGTGCCGCCGAGCTTCGCCATGGGGATGCCGCGCTTCTCGGCGGCGGCGATGTACATCGCCCAGATCACCGCAGCCGGCGAGTTGATGGTCATCGAGGTGGTGATCTTGTCCAGTGGCAGCCCGTCGAGCAGCACTTCCATGTCGGCCAGCGAGCAACACGCCACGCCGCAGCGCCCGAATTCGCCGCGCGCCTCCGGCGCGTCTGTGTCATAGCCGTAGAGCGTGGGCAGGTCGAAGGCGATGCTCAGGCCGGTCTGGCCGCGCTCGAGCAAGTACTTGAAGCGGGCGTTGGTTTCCTCGGCCGTGCCGAAGCCGGCGAACATGCGCATCGTCCACAGCTTGCTGCGATACATCGTCGGATGGATGCCGCGGGTGTAGGGATACTCGCCGGGCTGGCCGATGTCGCAGAAGTAGTCTGTGCCGGCGATGTCGAGCGGCGTGTAGAGACGCTGGATCGGCTCGGAGGACGTGGTCACGAATGTGTCCATCCGCTCCGGCATGCGCGCCGATGCACGCCGGAGTGTCGTGTCTTCCCATTGTGCCAGCCGCGCTTGCAACTCATCGAGAAACTGATGATCGAACATCTTGGTTCGTCCTCATACAGTCACTAGGTCGGCTGTCCATCAACGGCGATGATGGAGGGCGATGCGCACCGATGGAGATGCAGCGGCTAAGGCGATGTAGTGCGGCGGCCTGGAGCGCGCGTGCGACTCGACAGGCGAAGAGGTGCGAGACGACTCGCGTCCGGTCTGCATGCAGCATCATGGCAATGCAACGGTCGCAAGTGAACGCATCGGCGAGGGCGCGGTTGCGTCGAACGTCGTGGTTGGCTTGCATGTGCCCATGCGCCCCCACTTCCGCACGCTTACGCAGCGCTATTGTAGCCCGTCAGTGGCCTCGCAATCAAGATTTGTTGTCCAGTACACACGTAGGTCACACCGAAAACCCCGGCCGTGCAATACTTCGCCTCGCCGGAGGTCGTTGCCTATGGAGGTTATCGAATCCCGCGTGGATGTGAGGTCGGATGAGTTCCGTGAGCGCGCGGCGCACCATCGCGCGCTCGCCGAGACGCTGCGCGAGCGGCTGGCGTTGGTGCGCCAGGGTGGCGGTGTGCAGGCGCGCGCGCGACATGCCGAGCAGGGCAAGATGTTCGTGCGCGACCGCATCGAGCGGCTGATTGATCCTGACGCGCCATTCCTGGAGCTTTCGCCGCTGGCAGCATGGGAGATGTACGACGGCGAAGCGCCGGCCGCCGGCATCGTCACCGGCATCGGCCCGATCGCCGGCCGTGAATGCATGATCATCGCCAACGACGCCACGGTGAAAGGCGGCGCGTACTACCCGATCACAGTCAAGAAGCACCTGCGCGCCCAGCAGATCGCGCTGGAGAACCGCTTGCCGTGCGTGTACCTGGTGGACTCCGGCGGTGCGTTCTTGCCGATGCAAGACGAAGTGTTCCCTGATGCGGACGACTTTGGGCGCATCTTCTACAACCAGGCCGTGATGAGCGCAGCCGGCATCCCACAAATCGCGGCGGTGATGGGCAGTTGTACCGCCGGCGGCGCATATGTGCCGGCCATGAGCGACGAAGTGGTCATCGTCAAAGGCGCCGGCACGATCTTCCTCGGCGGGCCGCCGTTGGTGAAGGCAGCGACCGGCGTCGAGGTCTCGGCAGAGGAGTTGGGCGGCGCCGATGTGCACACGCGCGTCAGCGGCGTGGCCGATCACTACGCCGAGGACGACGCGCACGCGCTCAGCATCGTGCGCAGCATCGTGGCGACGTTGACTTCCAACTCCCGACGCTCGACTCCCGAGTCGATCGGGGAGTCGGAAGTCGGGAGTCAGATCGAAGAGCCGCTTTACGATCCTGCCGAACTCTACGGCATCCTCCCCACCACATTCCGCATGGGCTACGACGTGCGCGAGGTGATCGCCCGGCTCGTGGACGGCAGCCGGTTTCGCGAGTTCAAGGCGCGCTACGGCGCCACGTTGGTCTGCGGCTTTGCGCGCATCTACGGCTATCTCGTCGGCATCCTCGCCAACAACGGCGTCCTGTTCAGCGAGTCGGCGCTGAAGGGGACGCACTTCATCCAGTTGTGCTGCGCGCGCGGCATCCCTTTGCTCTTTTTGCAAAACATCACCGGCTTCATGGTGGGCAAGGCCTATGAGAACAGCGGCATCGCCAAGGACGGTGCGAAGATGGTCAACGCTGTGGCCAACGCCCAGGTGCCCAAGCTCACCGTCATCATCGGTGGCTCGTTCGGCGCCGGCAACTACGCCATGTGCGGCCGCGCCTATGCGCCGCGCTTCTTGTGGATGTGGCCGAACGCGCGCATTAGCGTGATGGGCGGCGAACAGGCGGCCAACGTGCTGCTCACGATCAAGCAGGATCAGCTCGCCCGGCGCAACCAGCCGCCGATGACGCTTGAGGAGCAGGCCGCCTTCAAACAGCCCATCTTGGAGAAGTACGAACGTGAGGGCAGCCCGTATTATTCCACTGCGCGCCTGTGGGACGATGGCATCCTCGATCCGGTCGAGACCCGGCGCGTCCTGGGGCTGGCGCTTGCGGTATGCGCCCGCGCGCCGGCACGCGAAACGCGCTATGGGGTGTTTAGGATGTAAGGTTGGGTGTTGGGGGCGTCAGTAGTGTCGATGGTGTCAATGGTGTCAATGGTGTCGGGGGTGTCAATGGTGTCGTTAGTGTCCGACACTACTGATGACACTGCCGACACCACCGACACCGATGACACTATCGGCACTACCGACACCAACGACACTACCAAACAAATGACTCCCATCACCAAACTCCTCATCGCCAACCGCGGCGAGATCGCCGTGCGCATCATCCGCACCTGCCGCCGGCTGGGCATCGCGAGCGTGGCGGCCTATTCCGAAGCGGACGCCGGCGCGTTGCACATGCGGCTGGCCGATGAGGCGGTGTGCATCGGCCCGCCGCCAGCGCAAGAATCCTATCTGCACGGCGAGCGCATCATCGCGGCAGCGCGCCGCACCGGCTGCGACGCCATTCACCCCGGCTGCGGCTTCCTGGCCGAGAACGCGGAGTTCGCGCAGGCAGTCGCCGACGCCGGCCTGATCTTCGTTGGCCCCGCGCCCGACGCCATCCGTCGCATGGGGTCAAAGATCGCAGCGCGGGCCATCGCGCAGCAGGCCGGTGTGCCGGTCGCTCCCGGTTTCGAAATTGAAAATGAAAAATTGAAAATTGAGAAAGGCGATCCGTCCTTTCTCAATTTTCAATTTTCAATTTTCAATTCGATCGGATTTCCTTTGCTCATCAAAGCATCGGCCGGCGGCGGTGGGCGCGGCATGCGCCTCGTGACTTCGATGGATGAGTTCGGGGCGGCGCTCGAGTCGGCGCGGCGCGAGGCGCTGAAGGCGTTCGGCGACGACCGCGTGTACGTCGAAAAGTGGATCGCCCATTCGCGCCACATCGAGGTGCAGGTGCTCGGCGATGTGCATGGCAACTTAGTGCACCTGTTCGAGCGTGAATGTTCGATCCAGCGCCGGCATCAGAAGATCATCGAAGAGTCGCCGTCGCCGTTCCTCGATGATGACCTGCGCGAGCGCATGGGCCGGATGGCCGTTGCCCTGGCCCGCGCAGTGAATTACACCAACGCCGGCACGGTCGAGTTCATCGTTGACCCGGAGCGCAACGTCTACTTCCTAGAGATGAACACGCGCCTGCAGGTGGAGCATCCGGTCACAGAGAGCGTCGTGGTCGCCGGCACGCACCGGTTCAGCCTCGATCTGGTGGAATGGCAGCTTCGAATTGCACAGGGTGAATCCCTGCCCTTCGCCCAGGCCGATCTGCGCCAGCGCGGCCATGCCATCGAATGCCGGATCGTTGCCGAAGATCCGGCGAGCGGCTTCCTGCCGGCGACCGGGCGCATCGTCCGCGTGGTCGAGCCGCTGGGAGCGGATGTGCGCGTGGATTCCGGCGTCGAGCGCGGCAGCCAGGTCACGCCGCATTACGATTCGCTGCTGGCGAAGCTGATCGTGCGCGGCGAGACGCGCGGCGACGCCATCCGCAAGATGGATTCCGCGCTGCGCGATTACACGATCGAGGGCGTGACGACGAACCTCGCCTTTCTGCGCGATGTGATCACACATCCGGCCTTTCGCCGCGGCGACACGACGACCGATTTCACCGAGCGATACTTCGCCGGTTGGCCGTCGTCGCGCGACGAGGGTGACACCGGGCAGCCCACGACGCTGTCCGCGTCATTGAACCCCTGGCAGCGGCGTGATCGCTTCCGCGTGGGTGAGGGCACGGCGCACGCCGGTCAGCCGGCCCATCGCGGGCGCACGGAGCCGACGCCGGATGCGGCCAGGCCGGATGCGCCGGCACGCCAGCCGCCGGTGGAGCGCCGGATCGAAGCGCCGATGCCCGGCCAGATCGTGGATGTGCGCGTCAAAGCGGGCGATGAAGTCACGGCCGGCGCGACGCTGGTCGTGCTCGAGGCGATGAAGATGGAGACGCGCCTGACCGCACCGGCAGCGGGGCGCGTCCGGCGCGTTCACTGTGCGGTGGGCCAAACGGTCGAACGCGGTCAGGTGTTGGTCGAGCTAGAGTAACCCTGCTGCCCGCGCGCGGGCCAGCACGTTCTCCGCCTGCTTGATGATCGGCCCGTCCACCATGCGCCCGTCCAGCGCGAACGCGCCGAGGCCGGCAGCGGCCTGCTCGCGCGCGGCCTGCACGATGCGCTGCGCACGGGCGATCTCCTCCGGCGACGGTGCGAAGGCCCGGTTGACTATCTCCAACTGCCGAGGGTGGATCACCATCTTGCCGGTGTAGCCGAGCTGCCGCCCGAAGCGGCACTCCTCCTCCAGGCCGGCCAAGTCGTTCAGGTCGAAGAACACGATGTCAATCGCCTGCAGCCCGTTGGCGGCAGCGGCGATGACCACCGCGCTGCGTGCGTAGAGCACCTCGATGCTCGACGGCGTGCGCACCGCGCCGATGTCGGCGGCCAAGTCGTCCGCGCCGAAGATCAGTGCTTGCAACGGTGGGCCGAGTTGGGCGATCTCGCGCAGGTTCATCACGCCCTTTGCTGTTTCGATGATGGCCAGCAGTGCGATCGCGCCGGCTTCGACCCCGTGTTGGCGCGCCTGGGCAGCAATTAGGTCGCGCGCGGCGGCCAGGTCTTCGGCGCTGTGCACCTTGGGGATGACGTAGCCGTCGGGCCGGCCGGCGATGGTCTCGGCCACGTCGTCGGCGAAGAACGGCGTTTGCCAGGCGTTGGTGCGCACCAGCCGTTCGCGCCGGCCGAAGTCCATGGTCTGGAGCGCCGCACGCGTCGTCTGGCGCGCCAGCGCCTTGTTGGCCGGCGCGACTGCGTCCTCTAGATCCATCACGACGCTGTCGGCATCGAGTTGCGCGGCTTTCTCGATCTTGCGCGCGCTATCGCCGGGCATGAACAAGAGCGAACGGCGGAGGGGGAGCATGGGTAATGATTCGATGATTGATGATTGATGATTTGGTAACTGGTAATTAGGCCTGATGACCTAATGACTTGACGACCCGATGACTCGACGACCTGACGACCTAGCGACTATCTAGAGAAGGCGATCGGCTCTATTCCCCGCCGCGCTTGCGAAACAACGCCGTGCGCTCGAACTCGATCACGACCTCGCCGCGCTGGTTGCGGCCGACGTGTCGCAGGCGCACCACGCCGGCGTCGGGGTTCGACTGCGAGTCGCGCTTGCTGAGCACCTCACTGGTCACGTATAGCGTGTCGCCGTGGAACATCGGTCTGGGATGCCGGACGTTGTCGTAGCCCAAGTTGGCGATGATCGTGCCCGCAGTCAGGTCGGCCACCGTCAGCCCCACCGCCAGGCCGAGTGTGAACAGGCCGTTGACGATGCGCGTGCCGAACTGCGTTTGGGCGGCGAAGTGCTCGTCCAGGTGCAGCGGCTGCGTGTTCATCGTTAGTGCGCAGAACAGCACGTTGTCTGCTTCGGTGATCGTCCGGCCGAGCGCATGCTCGATGCGCATGCCGGCTTCCAGCTCTTCGTAGTATTTGCCGGCCATCGCGGTCGGGATTTTATAATGCCCGCATCGGTGTATCGCGGATTGCGCATTCGTCGTAAAGCGTAAAACGCAAAACGTAGGACGCAAGACGCAGGACGCAACACGTAGGACGCAGGACGCAACACGCGAAGCGCTACACGCGACAACTCAATCACTCCACCACCAGGAGGTGTGAGATGGAAACGACGCCAGGCAGGGAGCTGGTGACCCAGGTTGCGCTGTCAACCGGCGCCAGCCAAGCCGAAGCCGAAGCGCTCGGTGAGGTGGCCGGAGCGGACGACGCCGCCAACGCACTGTTCGCCCCGGAGTATCAAACCGAGAATAGCCCGGTCCATCGCGCGGTGTGGGACGACCGCTGTCCCGTCGAGTTGTTCGATGCTCCCCCGCCGCCCTCCACACAAGGCCGTGCAAAAGCAGCCATGGATGCTGCCTTCGACATCGTCCAGCGTCACCAGCGCGCCGGCACCTACGTCAACAGCGACGGCCCCTACGCCGGCAAACTCTCCGATGCCCTCATCGCCGACCTGGGCCAGGTGGGATATTACGGTGCGCTCATCCCCGAGGCGTATGGTGGCTTGGGACTCGACTTCCCCACATTCGCCGTCGAAGAGACGCGCATGGCGGTGATCGCGCCGTCGGTAGCGATGCAGAACAGCGTGCACGAGGCCATCGGCGCCGTCGGGCCGCTGCTGTTCTTCGGCAACCGGCAGCAAAAAGAATGGCTGCGTGCGCTGGCGACCGGCAATCCGCAAAGCTGCTTCGCTCTCACCGAGTCGCAGGGTGGCTCCGACCTGAAGAACATGCTCACCCGCGGTGTCATCACCGACGGGCAAATCGTCATCACCGGCCAGAAGTGGTTCATCACCAACGTGTATCCCGGTGGGTTGATGTGCTTGGTATGTATGCTGGAGGGCCCCGACCTGCCGCCTAGCCCGCAGGTGTTGATCGTCGAGCTGCCGCAGGAGGAGAACGAGCATTACTGGCTGACGCGCTACAAGCTGTCCGCGCTGAAGGAGTTGCGCAATTACGGCGTGAACTTCAACGGCCTGCGCGTGCCGCTTGCCAACTGGATCCATCCCAAGAACGTCCCGAACGGCCTGACCATCGCCTACCACTTGCTCAACCGCGGCCGGGTGAGCGTGTGCGCCGTGGCAGCCGGTCGCTTGCGCAGCATGCTGCAGCATATGCGCCTGTGGGGCCGCAAGCGCATCAGCATGAGCAAGCCGATTGACCAGCGCGACCTGCCGCTGGAGGACTACGCGCGCATGGCCGGCCTGATCGTCTGCGCCGACGCTTTCCGCGATTGGACGGCCTGGTTGCTGCACAAAGGCTATCGCGGCGAGCTGGAGACCGGCGCAGCCAAAGTCACGGTGACGCGCTTGCTGAACGAGGCGATGGATCGCATCTATCCACAGTTCTGGGGTGGCCGCGCGCTCGATGTTTGCCATCCCTACTCGCAGCAAGTGACCGAGCTAAAAGCCGCCGAGATCTACGAAGGGCACAACAACATGCTGTGCTTAGCCTGGTTTGCCGCGCTCACCAAGCGACACAGCGCGCGCTTCATGATGCCGATCTTCAAGCGCGTTCAGGAGCTGGGGCTGAAGCGCTTCGACCCGGCCAATCCGGTGCACCTTTGGCAGTTGCGCAAGGAGCTGCCCGAATACGGCAAATGGATCGCCGGCCATCAAGTGGATCTGCGCGGGCATACGCCGCTGCCGCCCATGTCGCGCGAGCTAGCGCGCTGCGCGCGAGCGGCCATCCATGGGCTGCAAGGCATGGCGATGGCGATGGATCGCGCCATGCGCGAGCACCGCGAAGACCTGATCAATCGCCAGGGCGTGGTGCAAGAACTGGTGCTGGAAGCGCACCAATACATCGCCATGCTGGTGACGGCGCTGCATGCGCGGCACGCCGGCGACCCCGCCGTAGAGCTGGCGGCCCAGACCTTCTGCGAGGAGCAATTGCGGCGCTTGCGCGGCGGCCGGCGCATGCGTGAGCAGCACGCGCGCCTGGTCGAATTGGGCAAGCTGGTGCGCGACGGCAAATTCCATCTGCTGGATGGCGTGCCGGAAGGCGAGATCAACATGCCGTGGTGATCGAGAAGCCTGGTTTCTAGACCTATGCGCATTCAGGATCACACCTTCCTGATCACCGGCGGCGCGTCGGGCTTGGGCGCGGCATGTGCGCGCATGGTCGTCGCGGCCGGCGGCAACGTTGTGATCGCCGATGTGGACGCCGAAGCAGGCGAGTCGCTGGCCGGCGCGCTGGGCGATCGCGCGCGCTTCGCGCCGGCCGACGTGACCGGCGAGGCCGACGCCCGGCGCGCGATTGCGTTGGCGACGGCGACGTTCGGCGCGCTGCATGGGACGATCAACTGCGCCGGCATCGCCATTGCCGAGTTGATGCTGCGCAAAGGCCAGCCGCATGGGTTGGACTCCTTCACGCGCGTCATCTCGGTCAACCTGATCGGCACGTTCAACGTCGCGCGGTTGGCGGCGGCAGCGATAGCAGCCAACGCGCCGGACGCCGAGGGTGAGCGTGGCGTCATCATCAACACAGCATCGGTCGCCGCGTTCGAGGGGCAGATCGGGCAGGTGGCGTATGCTGCGTCGAAGGGTGGGGTGGCAGCTATGACGCTGCCGATGGCGCGCGAGCTGGCCCGCTATGGCATCCGTGTGGTGGCGATCGCGCCGGGCATCTTCGACACGCCGCTGCTGGCCAAGCTGCCTGAGCCGGCGCGCCAATCGCTCGCCCAACAAGTGCCCTTCCCGCCGCGCCTTGGCCGGCCGGACGAGTTCGCCGCGCTCGCAAAACACATCATCGAGAACCCGATGTTGAACGGCGAGGTCATCCGGCTGGATGGTGCAATTCGCATGGCGCCGAAGTAGGCGTGAGTGTATTTTGAGTTCACCGAATTCCCTAATATACTGAGCAGCTCTTGTTGAAATGGGTGCATTCGCCGGCGGAGGCTGTAGGGCGCGCTCTGAATGGCCCGCATGGGCTACCGCAGCGCACGGGCACGGAGCGGCGTCCGTGCCCTACCCGTGCAATGGTTTGCACCTATCTGCGAATTCACCCTGTTGAAATACATCGGCTCGGCTAAACTTGGCTCAATTGGAGGATACCGATGGGCGATGCTGCGTTGATTGACGTGGTCGTGGCTGCCTTCGACGATGAGGCGGCAGCGACGACGGCCATGGATCGGCTGGCACAGATGCGTCGCGAAGGCCAGATCGAACTCAAGGCGATGGCGATCGTGCACCGCGACGACGACGGTCGCCTGCACATCAAGGAGACGGACGACCCAGGCGCGGTGCGTGGCGCTGTGGTGGGTGGCGCGGTCGGCGGTGTGATCGGGCTGTTGCTCGGCCCGTTGGCGATTCCGGCTGCGGCTGCCGGCGCGGCCATCGGCGCGCTGACCGAGAAGTTGCACGACGCGGGCATCGAGGACACTAAGCTGGAACGGCTGGGCGAGGGGCTGAAGGCCGGCATCGCTGCTATTGTCGCAATGACCACTGCCGAGTCCTCGTCTGAGGTGCAGCGCATCGTGCGCGAAGCCGGCGCGCGCGTGGTCACCGAAGGCTTGAACGAATACACCTACCAGAAGCTGGCTGCAATTTCTGATGAGACGGCGTCGTAGCTACCGGTCAGACCGCTCCGAGCGGTCTGACCGGTTGTCAGCTCCAACAGCCCGGAGCAGCTCGGCATCGTCGGGATAGTCGCCGGCGTGCTTGCTGTAGTAGGCGAAGGTCACGCGCCTGTCTTCACCGATCACGAACACACCCGGCATCTGAAACGGGTCGCCCACCGGCCTGCCGATTGGTAGCCCCTCGAACTTGCCTTCCAGCGCAGCCTGCGCGCCTTTCAGCCAGACTGCCGGACCGAACAATTGGTCGGTGCTGCCGCGCGTCAGGCCATAGGCGCGGTAGGAAGCCGCCTCAGGATCGCAGAAGCAGCGCACGCCGGGCGCGCGTTCGCCGCAGAATCGTTCGGTCTCCTCGGGCCGGCCCATGGTCACAACGACGGCTTGCGCGCCGGCAGCTTCGATGCGTGGGTTGAGCTTGGCCAACCTGGCCAATTCCGACCGGCAGAACACTCAGCCGAAGTGGCGGAGGAAGACCAGCAGGACGCGCCCTTGACGGAGCAGATCTGCCAGCGTGACGCACTCGCCGGTGGTCTTGGCCAGCGTGATGTTCGGCGCGAGGTCGCCCACTTGCAATCGCGGGCCGATCGCGGATCGTTCATTCATCTGTCAAACACAATCTTAATCCCAATTCTGACCGCAGTTCATCGCCGGCGCGTCCATCCGTCGTTTGCGTATTTCTCAACGCGCAGCGCCTCGGCACAGTGTAGCTCATCAGCCGATAGCGCGCCGGCGGTGAAGCGAATGTCGAGCGCCTCGGCGAAGGCGCGCTGCCAGGCGTCTGCAGCTTCCTCCCACGACACCTTGCGCCCGAGCACGTCCTGCAGCGTTGCCGCGTGAGCGCGCACGCGTTCCGGCGTAGGCGCGTCGAACAGATAGGCGCAGATGCGCGCGATGTCGCCGTGCAGCGGCAGGCTGCCGTGCTGGAGCACGCCGTCCACGCGCCGCCACTGCGCGCTGCCCACCAGCTTCCGGCCGGCGCCGACGACTTCGTAGTCGCTGGGTGCCTCGAAGCACACCGGCCCTTTGGCTTTGTCCTCTTTCGCCACGCGGTTGGCGCCGACGCCGCGCACGCCCAGCAGGCGCAGTGCAAGCATGATCGCCTCGGCGATGCGGCGATACGAGGTCATCACGTCGCCTTCGGCGATGGGATGGGTGATGGGCAGCGACACGCTGTAGGTCAGCTCATCGGCGTGCAGGATGGCCAGCCCGCCGGTGGGTCGGCGCACGATGCCGACGCCGTCGGCCCGGCAGCGCGCCTCGTCCACCGAATCAACGCGCTGCGATTGGCCCAGGCTGATGGCCGGTGGCTGCCAGCCGTAGAGCCGGAGCGTGGGGGGCTGCTGGCCGGCGCTCACGGCGCGGGAGATGGCCTCGTCGCGGGCCATGTTGGTCGCGCCGTCGTGCGCGCCGTCATAGATCAGTCGAAACACCAACGACACTCCCGACGCCAACGACGCTAGAACGCCGCCTGCGCCAGCCGGACGAGCGTGCGCACGCCATAGCCTATTGCGCCTTTGACCAGATACCCCCTGTTCTCGTTGCTGAACATCATGCCGGCCATGTCTATGTGCGCCCAGGGATACTCGTCCTTGCCCTCGACGAAGCGATACAGGAAGTAGGCCGACGTGCCCACGCCGCCGACGCGCCCGCCGCTATTCTTGATATCGGCGTAATCGCTTTTGATCTTGTCGCCGTATTCTGGGTAGAGCGGCAGCCGCCACAGCTTCTCGCCTTGTTCCTCGGCAGCGCGCAGCACTGCGTTGGCCCATGCGTCGTCGTTGCTGAATAGGCCGGCGGCTACGCCCTCGCCCAGCGCCACGACGCACGCGCCGGTCAGCGTCGCCAGATCTACCACGCCGCGAGGGTTGAAGCGCTTGGCGTAGTGAAGCGCGTCGGCCAGGATCATGCGCCCTTCGGCATCGGTGCTGATGATCTCCACCGTCAGCCCGCTCATCATGGTGATCACGTCGCCGGGGCGATAGGCGCGGTCGCTCGGCATGTTCTCCACCAGCGGGATCAGGCCGATGACGCGCCGCGGCAGGTTGAGGCCGGCGATCGCCTGCATCGCACCGAACACCGCGGCGGCGCCGCTCATGTCGGCCTTCATGCTTTGCATGTTCTCGCTTGGCTTGATGGAGATGCCGCCGGTGTCGAACGTGACCCCTTTGCCGATGAAGATGAAGGGTCGGGAGTCGGGAGTAGGGAGACCGGCTTCTGACTCTCGACTCCCTTCTTCTCCGGGTGCCTCGTGTTCCAGCACGACGAACCGCGGCGGATGCGCGCTGCCCTGCGCCACGGCCAGCACGCCGCCCATGCGCGCTTCGGCGATGCCGGCTTCGGTGAGCACGGTGCACTTCAAACCGACGCGCGCGGCCATCTCCTGCGCGGCCTGGGCGAACGTTTCCGGATGCAACACGTTCGGCGCGCGGTTGATGAGCGTGCGCGCCGCGTTGACAGCCTCGGCGATGATCTGGCCGGCGTGCGCGCCGGCTTCGATCTCGGCCAGTTTGGCAGCGTCATACTCGACGACGATCAGCTCTTCGATCGCTTTGTTGTCGTTCTTCGACTTGTGCTCGCGGAACTGATACGCGCCCATCAATGCGCCTTCCACGGCGGCCTGCGCGGCCTCGCGCGGTTGCAGCCCGCCGATGCCGCTGCCGTGCACGATGGTCGCGACGCGCTTGCAGCCCAGGTCGCGCGCCTTGCGCACGGCCGAGCCACTGGCCTGCCGGGCGCGATCCGGCGTAAAGTCCTCGCGCTTGCCCAGCCCCGTCACGATCACGCGCGGCGCGGGGATCAGGCCGTGGGTGTAGATCACGGCGACTTCGTTCAGCTTGCCGGTGAAATCACCCAGTTGGATGAGCCGGCTGATCGCGCCGCTGCCCGGCACACCATCGGATGAGCCGAGCGCCGTATCCACTGCGCCGGTCGCGCCGCCGGGCGTGGTCACGCCCTCGAACAAGTTGACGATGATGGCGTCGGCAGCTGTCGCCTGGATCTGCTTGTTGACGACGGTGACTTGCATGTTAGAGATTGTAGCGCCGGTGTGCGTCGCGATTCATGCTCAGGCGCATTGTGCGCTATAGCGCTTCAGCAGCGATAGCGCCTGCGCCAGTCGCTCGCGGTTGTGCGGATCGTTCGTCCAACGGCTGACGCCGCTGGGGTGGGGCAGCGGCAGGATGATGCGCCCGTCGCGCTCGAAGGCCTGGCCGATGGCGGCGGTGAAGGCAATATCGCTGCCGAGGAAGTGTGCGGTAGATATGCGCCCGACCGTCAGGATGAGCTTCGGCCGGATCAACGCCAACTCGCGCTCGAGGAAGGGCCGGCACAAAGCGCGTTCATACGCGGTGGGCACGCGATCGCCCTGGCCGCGCGCCGGGCCGGGATAGCACTTGGTGATGGCGGTGAAGTAGCACCGGGCGCGGAACTCGTCTTCGCTGAATCCGGCCTGCGCCAGCCAGCGGAACAGCACGCGCCCGGCCTGACCGCTGAACGGCTTGCCGCGCGAGCGCGCCGCTGCCGCCGGCGCTTGGCCCACCAGCATCATCTTCGGCCACGTCGCAGGCTGATTGACGACCACCGGCGACGGCTCGACGAAGAAGCCGGCTTCGGCGCAGGCGCGGCAAGTGGCGATCTCGGCGTGCAGTTGCTTCAACCTCTGCAACATCAGGAAGCAGTCGCCGGAACCGGCCGGCGCTTGGCAGTCTTGAACGCGCGGATGTAGGTGCTCTGCATCAACACGGCGTCTTCTTCCAGGTTCGGCGTCTCGCACAACACCCGGCCGGCTGCGCCCAGGTCGGCCAGCGCCTTGAACAACGCCTTGTATTGGATGTCGGATTCGGCCAAGTTGAGGTGGTTCTTTTCGCCTTTGGCAGTGTAAGCGATGCCGCTGAAGTGGATGTGCATGTGCTTAAGCCCGCGCTCGCCCAGGCCGGCAGCGATCAGCCGCAGCGCATCCGAGAATTCGTCATACGAGTTGAACGAACCGTCGCCTGCCCGGGCGTGCAGATGGGCGAAGTCCACGCAGGGCAACACGTTCTCGATCTCGCGGCTCCAGTTGATGGTCTCCTCCAGCGTGCCCAGCATGGCGCTCTTGCCCATCGTCTCCGGCCGCAGGATGACGTTGACCTTCTCCTTCCGCAACGTCTCGGCGACTTCGCTCAGCCGTTCGCGGCCAATGCGATAAGCGTCTTCAGGCGCGCGCTTCATATACGCGCCGGGGTGAAAGATGATGTCGGTGGCACCGGCTTTCGCGCCTGCGCGCGCAGCGGCCAACAAGCGTTCGCGGCCGGCAGCCCACATCTCCGGCGCTGCGTTCAGGTTGATGTAGTACGGCGCGTGCACGCTGATGGCCACGTCGTAACGCTCGGCTGCCTCGCGGATGCGGGCGCAGGCTTCATCGCTCACGCGCACGCTCTGCACCCAAGCCAGTTCGAGGGCGGAGAGACCCAGCTCACGGATGCGCTGGATGCCGCCGGCGCTGCCGCCGTTCTTCGGCGTGCTGAGCGGTGTGCCTACGGTGCCGAAGCGGAAGGGCAGGTCGAGGTGTGCGGCTTTGCTCATGGTGGGGATTGTAATAGTCGCGTTAGTGGCGCTGGTGTTGCTGGTGTCATCGGTGTCAGTGGTGTCGGTGGTGTCAATGGGGGTGCTGGATTATCATCATGCCGCGATGCCCATCGTTCATCAACGTTCTCCGTCGTTGCGCGAGGAGCGCGCGCTGCAGCGCGCCGGCCATCGCTTCATCGCCGGCGTGGATGAGGCGGGGCGCGGCGCTTGGGCCGGGCCGGTCGTCGCCGCTGCCGTCGTTCTGCCCTGCGACCGCCGCACATTCTCTCGCCTGCGCGGCGTGAACGACTCCAAGCAGCTCACGCCGGCGCAGCGCCTCGCGATGCGCGAGCGCATCGAGCGCGTCGCGCTTGCCTGGTCAATCGGCAGCGCCAGCAGCGCCGAGATTGACGCGCTCGGCATCCTCGCTGCAACCCGGCTGGCGATGATGCGCGCCGTAGCCGGGTTGCAACTTGCGCCGGATGCGCTGCTGATTGACGCGGTTGAGCTACCAGCGCTGCCCTTAGTCCAGCGCGCCTTCGATCACGCCGACGCCATCAGCTTGTCCGTCGCTGCCGCGTCCATCCTGGCGAAGACGGCGCGCGACGCGATCATGTGCGCGCTGGATGCGTCGGTCGCCGGCTATGGCTTCGCCGGTCACAAAGGCTACGGCACGCGCGCCCACGCCAGAGCGCTGGCCCAGCTTGGCCCGTGCTGGGCGCACCGCCGGACCTTCAAGCCGGTTGCCTCCACCTCTTTACTCACCTCCCACTCCCCACTCCCGACTCCCAACCTTCCGACCTCCGACTTCTGATCCCTGACCCCTGCCTATGCCCTTCACCCCCGAACAATGGCTGCTCGGCGCGCTGGCTGCGTTGCTGGTCGGCTTCTCCAAGACCGGCGTGCCCGGCGTCGGCATCTTAGTCGTGCCGTTGATGGCAATCGTCTTTCAAGACCGCGCCGCTGTTGGAACAACGGTGCTGTTGTTGATCTTCGCCGATCTCTTTGCGGTGTATTGGTATCGCCGCTACACGCGCTGGGATAAGCTGTTGCAGTTGATGCCGTGGGTCGCCGTGGGCATGCTGGCCGGCGTGGTCACCTTGTTCGTCGTCGGTGAGGATGCGCGTGGGCGAGACCAGATCAACGTGTGGATCGGCGCGTTGGTGCTCGTCATGCTGGCGATCTATCTGGCCCGGTTGAAGTGGGGCGACCGGCTGCAGCCCTCGTCGCGAGCCGGGCTGGTGGCGACCGGGAGCGCCGCCGGCTTTGCCACCACTGTGTCGAACGCCGCAGGCCCGATCATGTCCATCTACATGACCAGCCTAGGTCTGCCCAAGCACGAGTTCATGGGCACGACGGCCTGGTATTTCTTCATCTTCAACGTCGCTAAGGTGCCGCTGTATCTGATCGTGATGGCGCTGACGCCGGAGCGTCCTTTGTTCACGGTCGAGGGCCTAATCTTCGACGCATTCATGCTGCCGGTGATCGTCGTCGGTGTGGTGGCCGGTCGCTGGGTGCTGCCGCGGGTGCCGCAGGGCGTGTTCAACGGGTTGGCGCTCAGTCTGGCTGCGGTCGCAGCGCTGCGCCTGATCTTCGCGTGAAATAGGTCGTTTTCTGATTGCAATCTCATAGCCAAAACCGCTACGATATATAAAAATCTTGCGTAGAATACGCCTAAGAGTTCCGGTCAGAGTTTCTGTCGTCGCTTCACCCGTCGTTAAACCGGCCAAAGACGCGAGTCTTAGTCTCCGCGCTGCGCTGCGCGAGAAATCTGCAAGTGCAGCGTGTGTCGGATGGAATACCAAAGGGGGAGCTTATGAATTTCACACAACACGTCCTTCTCTTTCGCCTGGTCGCGGCGGGGATGTTGGCCTGCGTCATCGTAGAATGGACTGCATCGCCGGCGCGCCCAGTCCACGCAACTATGGACTGGTATGTATCCGCTTCCGGCTCCGATACGCCCGGCTGCGGCTCATCTGCCAACCCGTGCCGGTCTATCACCTACGTCCTGAGTGCTGTGCCCGGCTTCGCCGATGGCGACGTGATCCGCGTCAGCGGGACGCTGGCCGAGAACGTGAGCCTCGGTCGCTCGGCGGTGATCGTCGGCCAGACTTCCGACGCGACCATTCAGGCCGCCGACGCCGGCAGCGTGATCAGCGTCTCTGCGGGAGTAAGTGCAACGCTCAGCGGGCTGACGATCAAGAACGGCAACGCGGCCGATGGCGGTGGCATTCGCAACGAGGGCACGCTCATTGCCAGCAACGTGGTCGTCACGGGTAACGTGGCGTCCAGCACCGGCGGTGGCATCTACAACGCCGGCACGCTGACGATGACGAACGGCAAGATCGCCGGCAACCAGGTGGCCAGCGGAGGGGTAGCCGGTGGCGGCGTCGAGAACACCGGCGTGCTGTTCTTGTCTGATACCGTGATCGAGCACAACAGAGGTGGCCTATACGGCGGCGGCATCGAGAATTTCGGCGGCCGGGCCAATCTAATCCGCGTGATCATTCGTAAAAACGAGGCAGCCAGCGGCGCCGGCATCGAAAATGGCAGCGGCAGCGTGCTGATCGCCGAGGCCTCGGCAATCGTCGAGAACGCCGGCAGCACGCAAGGTGGAGGAATCAACAACAGCAGCGCGCTTGTGCTGCGCAACGTCACGCTGAGCGGAAACTCGCTGTTGGCCGGACCGGGGGCAGGATTGCAGAATGCGAGCGGCGGGAGCGCTTCACTCAGCTTTGTCTCGATCGTCAGCAACACCATTAGGAACACATCGGCTGCCGATGCGAGCGGCCTGTCTGCTGTGGGCAGCACGGTTGCGCTGACTGCAACGGTGATTGCCCACAACGCGGCCAGAAACTGCTATGCCGGCAGCGGTGGTGTGTTCCAATCATTCAATTACAACATCAGCAGCGACGCTCACTGCGGCTTTCTCACCCAGCCGCAAGATGCATCCAACGTGAACCCAAAGCTGGCCCCGCTGAAGTTCGGAGGCGGCACCTATACGCACATGCCGCTGCAGGGCAGCCCGCTGCTCGACGTCGTAGATTCAGCGGCGTGCCTGACTGCGGATCAGCGCGGCGTGGCCCGGCCGCAGGGAGCGAAGTGCGACGTCGGTGCATACGAAGCGACCACCGCTGAGCTGGGTTCAGCCGATCTCGAAATCACTACCGCTGCGCCGGCCTCTGTGCCGCGAGCCAGCGGTTACTCGATCACGTTGCAGGTGAATAATCTCGGCCCGAACGACGCGCAGAGCCCCGTCGTCGCAACCACGCTGCCGGCGAGTGTGCAATTCATCAGCGCTGGCGGCAGCAATTGGTCGTGTGGGCTAAGTGGCGTCGTGATCACGTGCAACTATCAACCTTCGCATATGCCCGTTGGCTCAGCGCCTGTCATCGTCATTACCCTGAGAGCGCCCACGGATGAGACGACGCTCATCGCGACGTCGGTCGTGAGCACGGCGAGCACCGACCCCGATCTGAACAACAACACGGTCACGGCGACCAGCTCGGTCATCATCACGGATACCAAGGTGTATATGCCCATCGCCCAACGGTGATGTGCGCCGCACAGAAGCGCGATGCCGGTGTGAGCGTTGCGCGGCTATGTGCCGCGCATCCTGCGATGGCGCTATCGCCGCGCCATGAATGGCAAATGCAGCTCGTAGGTCTCCGGCGCGAGCCACAGCGTGGCCGGCGCGACGCGACCGAAGCCGTCGTCCATGCGCGCGTCGAGCAAGAAGCCGCGCGGCGGCCATGCCTCCAGCGATGGCAGCCGCGTTGTAAAGTGGATCTCCACATGGCCGCCGGGCAGCAGAGCGCCACGCCAAATCAATTGCGCGCCTTCGCGCCGGAGCATCCCTGCGCTGGCCGTGTGCGTGATCAGCGCCGGGAAGGTCAAGCTGGTCGGCAACGTCAGGGTGATCGTCGTTTGCGGCGCGGGAGTCTCGCCGGCATTCACGGCGCGCAGCGCGACGGTCATCGGCTCCTTCCACCGCAGCGGCGCCGATTGTACTTGTAGCGCACCTTGCAGGATGGGCGCGTTGGTCCGTACGATCGCTGCCCGCGTGAAGTTCAACCCCACGTCGTTCATGCTAATGCGCGCCGTCGCTTTGAGCAGCGTCCCGGCACCTGCAGCGTCAATGCGCGCTGCGAAAGTCCACATGAACACGTCGCCGGCGCGCACCTCTCCCGTCCATGCGCCGGCCTGTTGCCCACTGGCGTAGGGGAGCGATGAGGACACGATCGTCATGCCGTCCGAGACGTTGACCTGCACAGAGACAGCTTGGCGATCGGCGAAGCGCGACAGCGACGGCGGAAAGACCGAATCGGCGCGCAACGTCAACGTGAAGTGCACCGTCTCGCCGGTGCGCGCGCTGGGCCGGTCTGCGACGAGCGCCGACTGCCCCAGCGGCGATAGCCAGCCGATGATGCGATTCATCAGCTCGGCCCGGCTGGACTCCGGCAGCGCCTCGAAGGCGAACGGCATGAATGCTGTGCGCCAGATCGGTGATTGCAGCCCGGTGGCGGAATTGGGCGCGTTGCTGCGTGCCAATCCGAACGGCTGGCCGCTGTCTCCGCGCAGAATCACCTGCGCGCCGTTGACCGGCTGCACTGCGCTGCTCAGGTTCCAGTTGTAGGGGAAAGGCAGCAGCGACCCGCCGGGGACGTCATCGCCTAGCACCGTGCCCGACAGGCCGATCACGTTGGACGTCACGTCGTCGTAGTCAATTGCTCCGGCGCCCAGGTAGGTGCGCACGAAGGGGCTGAGGCCGGTGTAGGCCAGCGCTGCTTGCGAGGTGAAGAGCAACCGGCCACCGCCGTCCAGGTATTGCTGCAAGGCACGCTCTTCTTCCGGCTTGAGCGGGTCGAACCAGTCATAGCCGTTGTACCAAATCACGATGGGATATCGCTGCAGCGTCGTGATGGAAGGTGAATCGGTGATGAGCGTGCTCCATCGCAGATCCCAGTGATCGGCCGCGTTGCCCATCGCTGCGAGCGCGCCCAGGTAATCGGCCTCGCGCGCGTAGAAGCGCTCGTCGTCCACCAGCAGAATGCCGGCCGGCGTCTTGCTGGTGAAGGTGACCGAGGCGCGATAGTCCGGCGCGGCTTGCAGGTAGCTCGTTAGGGTAATCACGTCGCTGGCGTTCCAGCCCGCCGTCGCCGGCACGTTCACCGTCATCGTCACCAGCGCCGTGGCGCAGGGCGCGAGCGTCACGCTGGTGTTGCTCAGGCGGGTATCCCAACGGTTGCCACTGGTCTCCAGCACGATCGTCTGAGCCGTTCCGCCGTCGCCGGTGTTGCGCACGCGCACCACGTGCGTGATCGTACTGCCGGGCAGGCCGATGCCGGCCGGCGTCAAGTAGCCGTCGCGTGAGAGCATCTCCACCCCCAACGCCGGTCGCGGCGCGACGAACGTGTTGAGCGTGCGGCTGATGACCTCTGCGCGTTCGCTGACCGAGGCGATGGCTTCTAGGCCGAACGCATAGTAGGCCGAGCGCCACCTCGAGCACTGCGCGGCCCACACGCCTGCGCCGCCGATGCCGGTTGGATCGTTGCCGATGGCGTTGGTATATTGGCCGATCAGTTGGCCGTTGTCCGGGCGGAGCACGGTGACCAGGTCGGGTGCCAGCGCGCCGGCGATCTGAGTGAACGTGATCATCTTCCCTTCTAGCGGCCCACCCGGCGCGCCGATGACCGCGTTGGCTTCGAAGTTCTTGGCTTTGTATTGCGCGTTCACGCGGGCAAAATAAGGATGGTAGATAAAGTCGCCCCCGCCGTCGTAGAACGCCACGCTCTGGCCGGTGAGCAAGAGGTTGCGCCCGGCGGCCAGGTAACGCGACAACACGTCGCTCGCGCCGACCACGCCCGGCGAGTCGAACGGCGCACTCCAGATCACCGTGTCGTATTGAAGAAGCTGCGTGATCGTCGGCGTGTCCTGGGGGACTTTCTTCACGCGATACTCGTCGTAGCCCAGCCGGAGCGCGTCGAACGCCTCGCGATAGGCAGGCGCAGCGCTGCCGTAGTAGAACGCGCCCGAGTCCACGAAGGCGATGCGTTGTGTGGGTTCTAGAAAGAAGTCCTCGTCCACCAGCGCACCGTCGCTGATGGAGACCGTGCGGGTCTGCACTAAGTAGCCGGCGGTGCGCGCTTCGAGTACGTAGACGCCCGTCGGCAGGTCGAGCGCATACCGGCATGGCAGGCAGTTGTTATTGGAGATGGAGAACTTCGGTGTGCCCAACGCGCGCACGGTGGCGGTGATGTAGCTGCCCGTCCGCGCGTCGCGCACAACGCCGCGCACACTGCCGGAGGGCTGGTAGGTGAGGGCAAGGTTGATGTTGACGGCGCTGCCGTTCGCCACCAATCGCGCAGGCGACGTGGCGGTGAAGTAACCGAACGCACCGGCCTCGACGCTGTAGATGCCACCCGGCACGCGCAACACGTAGTCGCCGTTCGCATCGGTCGTCGTTTGCGCCTGCAGCCCATTCGCCTGGTTGCGGGCGATCACCGTCGCGCCGCCGATCGGTTGCGCGCCGTCGCTGATCTTGCCGGCGATCGCCCCCGATGGCAAGACCGATAGCACGGCGTTGTAGGCGTCAATGCGCCCCCAGCCGGAAGCGTTGTTCGGGATCGTGGTCGTCAACGGGCGCGCTGTGCTGGTGAGCGCATACAGCATCGCGCTTAGGCTGAGGTTCGGCGCAGCACTCAGCAGCAACGCTGCCGCGCCCGCCACGTGTGGCGCAGCCATCGAGGTGCCGTCGTAGCTGGCATAGCCGCCGCCGGGGAAGGTCGAGATCACGTTCACCCCCGGCGCGCTGACCACCGGCTTCACGCTGCCGTCAATCGGCGAGGGGCCGCGGCTGGAGAAGTAGGCCACTTCGTCCTCCTCGTCCGTCGCGCCCACGCCGATCGCGCCGGGCAAGCTGGCCGGCGACCCGACCGAGCTCGGATTTGGCCCGCGGTTGCCATTGGCAAAGACGACGAAGATACCGGCCCGTTGCAGCGCCGCGAGATCTTCCTTGAACTCGGTGTTCGTGCCGTCCGTCGAACTCCACGAGTTGTTCAGCACGTCCGGCGCGTAGGCCGGGTTGCCGCCGGGCGCCAGCACGAACTCGAACGCGCTGTGAATCCAACTGAACAAGCCAAGGCCCTGGCTGTTCAGCCCCTTCACGGCCATCCACCGCGCACCGGGCGCGACGCCCACGCCGCCCTGCCCGACCATGGTGCCCATCGTGTGTGTGCCGTGGCCGTTGGCGTCGGAGGGGTAGATCGCGCCCTCGTCGGTGGCGTCGAACCAGTTGTGAAAGTGATCGGCCGCCGGGCCGCCCGTCCAGCCCCGGTAGCTGGCCTGCAACGCGGGATGCTGCCAGTCCACGCCGCCGTCAATGTTGGCGACGACGACGCCCTCACCGCGGATGCCCAGGCCGCGCCAGACCTGATCGGCGCGGATTTTGCTCACGCCCCAAGTCACTTCGCCGGACGCCGGCGCTTGCGCGATGCCGGGCCGCAGGGTATCGCCGATCAGCGCGTCGGGCAGTTGCGGTTGTGGCGCCGGCCTCGCAAGCTCCGCGCGCAGCGTCTCGGTGATCGAACCGGCGTTGGTGAAGGGAGGCCCAACCGCGCGCACCCACTCGTCCAGCCGGACGGACTCGACGTCGTCGCGCTGCGCGATGGCCAGGATCACCGCCGGCGTGGCGCGCAAGGCCAGGCCGTTGATGATCCAGTAGGTGCGCAAGCCGTCAAACTGCGCTGCGACTTCAGGGGTGCTCAGGTAGCCCAGGATGTTGCGCTGGGATTCGGCGGCGGTGAACTTGAGCGCCTGCACGAAGGCGGCACGTGTTTCGCGCAGAGCAGAGCGCGGCGCATCGCGCATGTCGTCCATCCACTTGTCCAGTTCGCGGGTGACCGGCTTCATGCGGACGATGACGCGGACGCGCTCGCTGGGAGATGCACGAACGAGCGCCTGTCGCAGGCTCGGCGCGATCGCCGGCGGCAGGCTGTCTTCGGCGAGCGGCGCCGGCGGAAGCGGTTGCGCGGCGACGCGCGCCGGCGTGCTGCCTAGGGGCAAGCCCTGTGCCAAAGCGACGATCAGGATCAGTCCGAGCCAAAGGCGAATGAGACAACGCATGCAGCGATTGTCGCATGAGCGCCGCCCCAGCTGTATTGGGTTTGCCAGCCGACGATGCGCTTATAGCGATTGCTCAGTCAGAATGTGTTTAGTCCTGGCAGGGCAGATACGTCATGCCCGCGAATGCGCTGTTCGTTGCAACTTCTGTGCTAAGAAGGAAGCCCGGCGCCGAACCACCGGGCTAAGGGGACGGGCGGGCTTCGACAAGCTCAGCCCGCGCCTCAGCCCGCGCGATGGTCATCCCACCGGCCGCAGGCTACCGCACGGATTGCCCATCGCCCGCCTCCGTCAGCGCACACCATCCCATGGCCCGCTGCCTCATAAATCCCTGCGCGAAGGGCTAGAAATAGGTAGCACAAAAGATCGGTAGAACGATCAGCGCGAAGGCAGGCATCCGGCCAACGGCGAACTCTGGATTCCCCGTTACCCCCGCATAGGTGGGGACATCCCATGAAGATGGGGATTGCGTAGGAATGATATGCGTGTGTTGTTTGAGGGCGCATTAGCCCACATTGGCCATGCGATAGGTATTACTGCAGCACGCCGTGGGAAGTGTGCAGGCGCCGACCGGTCGCGCCTGCGCATTTGCGTTGTGCGAAGGCCGGACGTCTACGGCGCCGGCAGCGGCGAGACCAACGGTCCCAGGATCAGGCTGAACAGCCAGTAGATCACCGCCATCGCGATGGCAGCGATGATGCCGCCGGTGAACCCTTGCACCGTCATGCCGGGGATGAACTTGGCGGCGATGATTAAGATGACCGCCGAGACGACCAGCCAGATGATGGCATCCAGAAAACTGCCGCCTCCAACCCGGATGCCGAGTAATCCCAATAACCACAAGATCACGCTGGATACCAGCGAGATGACGATGGCACCAATCACCGCAGTGTTGAATCCGGCGACGTTCAGCCCGAGGTTGAGCCGGCTGACGATGAGCAGGACGATCGCGGCGATGATGACGCCAAAGATGAAACCGATGATCTGACCCATGACTTTCTCCTCCTTGAGATGAATCCTTTGGCAGAGCGGCTCGGCCCGGTCGAACACGCAGGAGTTATAACCTTTCTGCACCTTGAAAGTGGTGAAGAAGCGAAGGGCGCACTAATCCATAGAAGCAGTCTGGGTTAGGCGGGTTGACTTACCTGTGCACCGAGCGATCAATGCCGTAGTGCATTATTAAGCGTGATGGTTAAGAACACAAGTCAAAACTTTTAAAGATGGAGCGCTAGCCCGCGCGCCCGGCGTGCGATCTCGCCCAGGTGTCGCGCACTTGGCTTGACCGTGCGCTGTTGCGTCGCGCGATCTACGGCGATCAGCCCGAAGTGCATCTTGTAGCCCAGCATCCACTCGAAGTTGTCGAAGGCCGACCAGTAGGTGTAGCCGCGCACATCAATGCCGTCGCGCAGGCATGCCTGCACGCCGGCCAGCGCGCGGTCAATGAACTCGATCCGCCGAGCGTCGTCGTCGGTGGCCACGCCATTCTCGGTCACGATCAGCGGCAGGCCGAGTTTGCTCGTCTCGCGCAGCACACCGGCCAGCGCCTCGGGATAGAACTCGTAACCCATCTGCGTGAGTTCGAGTTCCGGGGGCAGTGGCCCATCCGGCCCAACCAGCATGCGCGAATAGTTCTGCACGCCCAGGAAGTCGTCGCCCTTCAGGTGCGGCGCGAACGAATACAAGATGTCGTGCCAGATGCGCTGCGCGACCTGGTCGCCGCCGCGCGATTGCACATCCACCAGCGCCAGCGTGATGCCGACGCGGGCTTCCGGCCGGACGCGCTTGATCACTTCGCGCGCTGCCTCGTGCGCGCGGCAGACGATCGCCCGAGCGCTGGGCGTGTTGCTGAACAGGAAGGGGTTGAGCCGTTCGGGCGCGATGCCCATGCGACGGGCACACTCCTGCCACCACGGCGTCTCGCGCGGGTTACGCATGGCCGACATGTCGGCGCCGACCGGTGCGTCGTCTCGCTTACGCTGCGGCGCCGACAGCATCACGGCCAGCAAGCTGGGCAAGTTCGCCTCGTTGATCGTGCAGTAGTAGGGGATTAGGTCGCCCAGGTCGCGCGCGATGCGCTCGGCGTATCGGGCGAAGCGCGCGACGATCTCCGCGCTCTCCCAGCCGCCCAGCCGCATCGTCCAGCGCGGCGAGGTGAAATGGTGCAGCGTCACCATCGGCGTGATGCCGTGCTCGTGGCAGCAGGCCAGCATGCGGCGGTAATGGGCGATGGTCGCTGCGCTGAACAAGCCGTCCTCCGGCTCCACGCGCGCCCACTCGATGCTGAAGCGGTAGGCGTTGAAGCCCAGTTCGCTCAACAGCCGGATGTCCTCCGCGTAGCGATGGTAGTGATCGCAGGCGTCGCCGCTCGGCTCGGCGAAGATCGTGCCGGGCGTCGTCTCCATCACCCAGAAATCAGCGTTGAAGTTGTTGCCTTCGACCTGATGCGCAGCGGTGGCCGTGCCCCATAGGAATGTCTTGGGGAATGATGTCATGGTGATTGTGCCTCCGTCGGTTGTGGGAGAAGTTGTGAGCTCAGAAACTGGGATCTTGCGTCATGTGGTTTCTGCGTAACGTTGCGTTGCAAGTGTAGCCTCGCCGGCCTCATCGGGCAAAATCCCGCCGCAGCCGGGCGACCGCGCGGCGCAGCGGCGGCCAGCGCGCCAGCAACAACAGACCGATCACGACGGCGACCGCGATCGGCGCGTCCAGGATATCGCGGTCGAGCCACAGGAAGTGCAGTGCGCTGAGCGGCATGGCGACGTAGATCAGCGTGTGCAGGGTGCGCCAGCGCTTGCCCAACCGCCGCTGCCAGCCGCTCGTCGAGGTGAGCGCCAGCGGGATCAGCAAGGCGAAGGCAGCCATCCCGACGCTCATGGCCGGCCGTTCGGACAAGTCGCGCAGGATGAATTCCAGATCGAGCTGGCCGTCGTAGAACGCATAGATCAGGATGTGCAAACCGGCGTAGGCGAAGCCATACAGGCCGAGCGCGCGCCGGATTTGCACCGCGCCGCGCCAGCCGGAGAAGCTCGCGACCGGCGTGCAGGCGAACGCCGCGATCAACAGCGCCAAGCTGAGCGCGCCGGTGCGCAGCATCGCTGCGCGCTCCGGGATGGCACCCAACCGACCGCCGGCGTAGTCGAACGCTAGGATGGCGATCGGCACGAGCCCGGCAGCATGCGCCAGGACGCGATGCCAGTGACGGCGAAGCCAGTCCATCGCGGATCGCGCGACAGCGCGGCCTCAGATCAGGTGATAGCCGAAATCCTGGACGAAGTCGCGCCAGACGCTGTGGATGTGGGTGGCGCCGTTGCGCGAGTTGTCGAACTCCAGCAGGAAGGTCGGCCCTTGCAGGCGGTAGTAGTGCGGGCGGCGCGGCTCCAATGCGCCGGCCCAGCCGAAGCGCATCTGCTCGAATCCGGCGTTCTGCAAGCGGGTGAGATGGTCGCTTGCGATCGGCTCGGGCAATACGTCGAGGTAAGCGTGGATGATCTCGTGGACGAGGGCCTGCTGGTCAGTCGTGAAGTCGCCGACCAACACACCGACGGGTTCGAGCGGGCCGACGCGCTCGCTGTTCCAGGTGACGTGCCGCGTGAGCGAGCGCTCCTGGAAGATCGCTTCGGTTTTGCCGATGGCGACGAGCGATCGAATCAACTCGCGCGCAGCGTCCTCCTCGCGCGGCATGGCGCGCAGGCCGGTGTTGCTGACCGTCGGCCAGGCGCCGTGGAAGAAGGGCGTGACGGCGACGCGGTCACCGCGGATGGTGAAGTGCCGAGACAAATGATGTCCTTCCCAGCGCCAGGCCCATACGCCGTTCGATCCGGGCGCGCCGAACACCGTCACGAAGTACGCTTCGGGATCGTTGCCCAGGTCGTTCTGCAACGACATGATGTCGAGCGACTTTTGGAACCCGAGGGCGGAGAGGCTGGATTGCAGCAAGGCGAGCGCGGCGTCCTTCTGCTCGCGGTTCATCTCCTGCAGCGACAAGCCGTTGCGCGGGAAGTTGCGCGGCGTCGTCCAGTGCCAGCGCAGTCGTTCCGCGTCGTCGAAGGCATAGGTCGCTTTGGCGCGCTGCGCGTCGTCGAGTGTGGCGAGGAAGCGCGTTGCAGCGTCGGCCATCTTGTGTGTCAGCGTGCCGGTGGCGTCGGCCTGAACCGCTTCGGTGAGGGAAGGGGGCGCTGCCGGCGTGGGCGGGACTTGGTTCGCGGCGCCGGCCGCAGGCGAAGGATCCACGGCTGGCCGAGCAGGAGCAGGTAGCGACGTCGGCGCCTGTGGTGGTTGTGCCGGCTGCGTCGTCTGCGGCGCAGCAGCGCAGGCTGCCGCCAGCCAGCTCCCTGCACCGCCCAGCGCGGCCAGCTTGATCACCTTGCGGCGGCTGATTCTGTTGGACATGGCTGATCCCTCCTGAACGTGGACGAGGATAGGTATGCTTGCTTAAACCTCACTGTAAGCCGGATGATTCACCGGCAAGAGCCGGCGCGAAGGGCGCCAGCGGCGGCAGATCCACCAGCCGGCGCAGCCAGGCGATGAACTCGGCGCGCGGAATCGGCCGCGCACCGAGCGAGGTCGTGTGCGGCGTCTCCTGCTGGCAGTCCATCAGCGGCACGCCCATGCAGCGCAGCCGGGCGATTAGGTGCACCAGCGCTACCTTCGACGCGTCGGTCGCGCGGCTGAACATGCTCTCGCCGAAGAACATCCGCCCAATCTGCACGCCGTAGATGCCGCCGGCCAGTTCGCCATCCAGCCACGCCTCGACGCAATGCGCGTAGCCCATCGCGTGCAGCGCGCAGTATGCCTCGATCATCTCCGGCGTGATCCACGTGCCGGCCTGCTTCGGTCGCGGTGCGGCGCAGCCCAGCATCACGTCGCGAAAGGCCGTGTCGTAGCGAATCTTGAAGCGGCGGCTGTTCAGCCGCCGGCGCAGCGAGCGGCTGATGTGCAGTTCATCGGTGAAGAGCACCTGGCGCGGGTCTGGGCTCCACCACAGGATCGGCTCGCCCTGGCTATACCACGGGAAGATGCCGCGGCGGTAAGCGTCGAGCAAGCGCCGTGGCGAGAGATCGCCGCCGGCGCACAGCAGGCCATTGGGATGGCGCAGCGCGCGCTCGACGGGCGGGAAGGGCGTGTCTTTGCGCAACCAGGGAATCATGTGACGTTGGGCACTCGTAAAGCGCGTAAGTCCGGTACAGGCTGAGCCTGTCGAAGCCTGCCGCCTGTCGAAGCCTGCAGCCTCGCGCCTCTCGGGCATGAGCGCACCCGCTATATAATCGCGCGCGAATCTTAAACGAAGTTGTCAGGATGCTGGCTTGCCCGGCAAGTCCATCATCTTCGATGAAAGGAGCCTCTCCGCATGCCTCAACTGATTACCCCCGATAATGCACGCGTCGTCGGCCGCGGTCAGCAGCCGATTCAAGTCATTGACGTCGGCCGCGATCCGGCGCTGAAGTCGGCGTTGCTGTCGGGCCGGTTGACCAATCTCGTCGCGCCGTTCATCTATCACGATCCGTCCAAGCAAATCGCCTACATCTTGATGCCGATGGAGCTGAACCTGCGCGACATGGAGCAGCAGCGCATCATCGGCCAGTTGACGCAGATCGTGATGCGCGGCCTGCCGGAGAATGCGCCGCGCGCCTATCTGTTGCAGCCGCGCATCTTCTTCAGCTTACAGTCGCTCATCGAGGCCATCCTGGAGCAGGACGGCATCACGCCGGAGATGCTGCGCGCTCAGCAAGAGCGGGTGGATTTGTTGCGCGAGCTGGTGCGCATCACCGATGAGGCGACGCTGCGCGCTCGAGCGCGCGAGAACGACGCGAAGATTGATGCAACGTTCTTCGACATCCTCACAGCGAGCATCGAGGCCAACTTGGCTTCCGGCCGCGAGCAGGCCGCGCAGCAATTGGCCGACCTCCAGCAGGTGCTGATCGAGGAGACGACCTACGGCAAGTCCGTCGGCGCGCGCGTGGCAGCGTTGGAAGCCTTCCGCAAGTCGCCGACGCGCGAGACGTTGCTCGAGCAATTGATCGCCGCGCCGGACGCCGAGTCGCGCGAGATGCTCATCGCTTTGGGCCGCCAGTTGCTCGACTATGCCTTCTTCCAGCAACTGACCATGCGCATCGAGTCGGCGGACGAGGCCGGCAAGCAGAAGCTGATCGCCCTGCGCAAGGAGATCCAGGAGACGCGCGACAAGATTGACGCCGCCTCGCGCGCCTATGTGGAAGAAAAGGTTGCGCTGATCCAGGCCATCGCCTCGAGCGACAACCCGCTGGAGACGGCTCGCGAGCACGATGCCGAGATTGACGACGCCTTCTTCGCCGTGTTACAGGCCAACGCCCAGGAGGCGCAGCGCCGCGGCGACGAGCAAACGCTCAAGGCGTTATCGGCCGTGAACGAAGTGGCCCTGCAAGTCATCGCCGAGCGCCAGCCGCCCGAGGTGCAGATGATCAACATGCTCCTCGCTGCCAAGTATCCCGAGGAGACCGAAAAGCTGCTGAACGAGTTCAAGGACGTGACCGACGACCGGCTGATCAGCGTGATGGCACAGTTTGCCGACCAGCTCGCCCAGCAGGATCGCACCGACCTCGGCGCGAAGCTGACCAAGATCATGCTGCAAGCGCGCAAGATCCTGCCGAAATACGATCCGTCGAAAGAATCGGCTGACAGAGGGACCCGCCCGCCAGAAGGGCCTCCCAAGCCGGTCATCGAGATCGCGCGGCGTTGAAACAGACGGGGCCTCGCACAGAGGCCCCGTTTGCTTTGATGTGACTTTTGTCGCAGACAAAAGCGTCCTGTGCGCCTAACATTACGAGGTTGGCCATGATGCCGGAAGACGGGCGCAACTCGAACTAGCCAAACGGCTGGTGCACAACCGGTGTGCCTCGATACGATGCATGCACGAAGCGATTATGGCCGGCAACATTCGTCCCGTACTCGCAGGGATTGTGTTCGCGTTGCTGGGCGTGTTGGTAGGCCTGGGTGGCTATACCTTTTACTACGCCCGCGGCGCATCGTATTTGTCCGACGATCCCGACGCATGCGCCAATTGCCACATCATGCGCGAGCAACTGGCCAGTTGGCAGAAGTCGAGCCATCACAAGGTCGCGACGTGCAATGCCTGCCACACGCCCCACGACTTGGTCGGCAAATACGCGACCAAGCTCGAGAACGGCTATCACCATTCGCGCGCGTTCACCTTCCAGGACTGGCATGAGCCGATCCGCATGCGCGAGGCGAGCGCGCGCATCGTGCTGCACAACTGCCGGGACTGTCACCGGCAGATGGTGAGCCAGTTGCCCGAGCACATGGTCGAGCCGAACGCGCCGGTGAACTGCATCACCTGTCATCGCGCCGCCGGCCACGCTGCAAAGTAGGAAGGAGTGAAGCGGGGCTCGTAAAGCCCGAAGGAGCTGATGTATGAAGCGATTCTCGCTGAACGACATTCCGCTGGGCGTCTATCTCGTCGCGGCTGCGGTCATCGCGCTGGTGACGGCCGGCGTGCTGCTGCTGATGCAAAACATCAGCGAACGCCAGCGCGAAGGCCAGCAGGATGCCTTTCGCGTCGTGCCGCTCTCCGAAGACGTCGTGGATCCCAAACAGTGGGGGCTGAACTATCCGATGCAGTACGACGCCTACTTGCGCACGGTGGACATCGAGCGCACGCGCTACGGCGGCAGCGAGGCCGTTCAGAAGTTGGATAAAGACGACCGCTGGAAGACGATCTGGGCCGGCATGCCGTTCAGCGTGGACTTCCGCGAGGATCGCGGCCACGCTTACATGCTGATTGACCAGCGGGAGACCGAGCGCGTGAAGCAGTTCAAGCAGCCGGGCGCGTGTCTGCATTGTCACTCCTCGGTGCTGCTGGCCTACTACAAGAAGGGCGTCGAAGCGGGCGTGCCGCCGGAGAACCGCGAGGCGGCCATCTACAGGGGCTTCGAGATCATCAACCCGATGCCCTACGCCGAGGCCACGCAACTGGTGGAGCACCCGATCACCTGCAACGACTGCCACACGCCGGAGAACATGGCCATCCGCGTGACGCGCCCGGCCTTCATTGACGGCATCCGCGCGCTGGCGCGCTCCGATTATCCGGTGCCGCACCTGCCCAGCATCGAGCGCTGGCGCGCCGGCGACCGCAAAGCCGAATACGACCCCAACGCGATGGCTTCGCGCCAGGAGATGCGCTCGCTGGTGTGCGCGCAGTGCCACGTGGAGTACTACTTCGCCGGCCAGGAGAAGAAAGTGACCTATCCGTGGCACAACGGGCTGACCATCGAGGCGATCTACGACTACTACCAGGCGATCGGCTTCAAGGATTGGAAGCACAAGCTCACCGAAGCGCCGGCGTTGAAGGCGCAGCATCCGGAGTTCGAGCTGTGGAGCCAGGGCGTGCACGCAGCCAACGGCGTCGCCTGCGCCGACTGCCACATGCCCTACCAGCGCGTCGGCGCGGTCAAGATCAGCGATCACCACGTGCGCAGCCCGATGCTGAACATCAACAACGCCTGCCAGACCTGTCACAACCAGAGCGAACGCGACATCCTTGCGCGCGTCAACCTGATCCAGGATCGGACGTTCGCGCAAATGGACCGCGCGACGGGGGCACTGGTGGCGCTCATCAACGACATCCAGGCGGCGAAGGCCAACGGTGCGCCGGAGGATCGCATCGCCCAGGCGCAGGAATTTCAACGCAAGGCGAGCTTCTGGGTGGACTATGTGAACGCCGAGAACTCGATGGGCTTCCATGCCCCGCAGGAGGCCATGCGCATTCTCGGCGAGGCGATTGACTACGCCCGCCAGGGCCAACTCGCGATCGCGCAGTGGGCGGCACCCAAACCGCAGGCCAAGGCGCCCTGAGCAAATCCGCTCCGCTGGCCATCGGCCAATTCACTAGCGCCAGAGTAGAGCCTCGGGTTTCTTCAGGAACCTGTGGTTCCTCTGTTCCTACGCCTCGGATGTCGTCAGCGCCGCGATCAGCAATTCGGCGGTCGCCGGATTGGTGGCCAGCGGTACGTCGTGCACGTTGCACACGCGCATCAATCCCTGAATGTCCGGCTCATGCGGGTGGGCGTAGAGCGGGTCCACGAAGAAGATCACCGCGCGCACACCGCCTTCGACCACGCGGGCTGCGATTTGCGCGTCGCCCCCGTAGGGGCCGGACCGATAGCAGTGCACCTGCAGGCCGGTGGCTTGTATGATGCGTTCACCCGTCGTGCCGGTAGCGATTAGATCGAAGCGCGCCAGCGCCTCGCGATGACGCAGGCAAAACGCCTGCATCTCGTCCTTCTTCCGGTCGTGGGCGATCAGGGCGATGATGGGCCGGGCCATGCATCAACTGCCTGCGGAGAGCGACGCGATCAGGTCGTTCATCTCTTCCAGCTTCCGTTTGTTCTCGTCATAGCGCGGCTCCAGTGCGTTTAGCAGCGCCTGTTTGGCCGCGATGGCCGAGGCGATGTCTTCCTGGTTCACGAACTGGTAGATCGTCTTCATCGCGTCGTTCAGCCAGGCCGTGAACGGCCGGTAGTACTGCTCGATCACGTCCATGTCGGCGTTGTAGAGGTACCTGAGCCCGGCGTCCATCTGATCCCACGATATGGGTAGATCGAGCGACCGGCGCTTGTGTTCCAGATCCTGATGGATGGCGCGCAGGCGCGAGCAGTGTGTGCGTTGGGCGCCGAAGTCGAGCGCATCGTAGCGCCTGCGGAAGTGCGCATAGGCGCGCCGGAACTCGGCGGCGAACGTGGCCGGGTCGTCGGCGATGCTCCACAGCGGATTGACCAGCTCGACGATGGCCTTGTGCGTGGCGCGCAGCTCGTCCACTAGGGCGATCAACTCGGCGCGGACGCCTACCAGCGCGAGCGAGCCGGCGTTCGCACCGAGCGTGTGGCGAATCGCATCCGACGCCATGTTCATCGGGTCGAGGAAGAACAGCGACACGGCGTTGTTGGTGATGTTGTTGATCTGGTCGCGCCCGATGAAGTCTCTGCCGGCGTGCGCGTCGCCGCCGATGTGTGCGCCGCCCATGAGTCACCTCACGCCGATGAGTTCCACGTCGAAGGTCAGCCGGGCATTGGGCGGGATGACGCCGCCGGCACCGGCAGCGCCGTAGGCCAGCTCCGGCGGGATGATCAGCCGGCGCCTGCCGCCCACGCGCATGGTGGCCAGCCCTTCCTCCCAGCCGCGGATAACCTGCCCCGCGCCGAAGACGAATTCGAAAGGTTGGCCCCGGCCGATCGAGCTGTCGAACACCGTGCCGTTATCCAGGTAGCCGGTGTAGTGCACGATCACCGTCTGTCCCGGCTGCGGCTGTGCACCTGTGCCGACGACCTCGTCAATGTATTGCAGCCCTGAGGCAGTGGTGACGAGCTGGGCCGCGGCATTAGGAACGGCGTTGAGCCTTTGTAACAAGGCTTGAGATTGCAGCGCAGGAGCAGCCGCTGGCGTGCTCGAGCCACCGCCGATGAAAGAGAGCCCCAGCAGCAGGACAGTTGCAGAAGCGATTACGCCGGTGATCAGCCAGATGTTCGAGAGTTGCTTCGACATCGGTCAGGAAGTCGGGTCGTTCAGGTCGGTCGGGTTGGTCAAGTCGGTCAGGTCATCAGGTCGGTCAGGTCGCCAATCATCAATCATCAATCTCCAATCTCCAATCTCCAATCTCCAATCTCCAATTACCATTTACCAGTTACCAAATCATTCATCCGCAATCACACAACACAGCACCAGCTCCTTCGCAGCCTTCACCTCATCCAGCCGCTTCATCGGCGCAGTATGAGGCGCGTCTTTCAGCAACTGCGGATTCTGGCGCGCTTCTTCGGCGATGCGCAGCATCGCGTCGCAGAAGCGGTCGAGCGTTTGCTTGGACTCGGTCTCGGTCGGCTCGATCAACAGCGCTTCGGGCACGACTTTGGGCAGCGGGAAGTAGTTGGTCGGCGGGTGGAAGCCGTAGTCCATCAGGCGCTTGGAGATATCCAGCGCAACGACCGAGGGCGCGCCGGCGATCTTGCCCTGGGCGCAGGTCTCGTGCATGCAGAAGCGCTCGCCATGCGGAAAGGGGTAGACGTCGCGCAGCCGGGCTTGCACGTAGTTAGCGTTCAACACGGCGTGCTGGCTCACTGCACGCAGGCCTGCTTCGCCGTGCACGCGAATGTAGGTGAACGCCCGCACCAGCATGCCGAAGTTGCCGTGGAACGCCCGCATGCGCCCGATGCTCTTGGGCGGCATGTACCACTCGTAGCGGCATTCGTCCTCCGCCTCCTCGACGGCGCGCACAATCGGGCCGGGCAGGAAGTCCACCAGCTTCTCGTTCGCCGCCACCGGCCCGCTGCCCGGGCCGCCGCCGCCGTGCGGTGTGCTGAAGGTCTTGTGCAGGTTGTAGTGGATCACGTCGAAGCCGATCTCGCCGGGCTTGGCGATGCCGAGCAGCGCGTTCATGTTAGCGCCGTCGCCGTAGACCAGCCCGCCTGCCGAATGCACGAGCGCGCACACCTCCTCGATGTGCTCCTCGAACATGCCCAGCGTGTTCGGATTGGTGATCATCAAGCCGCACACGGTGTCGTCGAGCTGTGCCTTGAGCGCAGCGAGGTCCACGTTGCCGCGCGCGTCGGAAGGAATCTCGACCACGTGCAGGCCGGCCATGGCCGACGATGCCGGATTGGTGCCATGCGCGCTGTCGGGGATCAGCATCTTCGTCCGCTTGTGATCGCCGCGATCGGCGTGATAGGCGCGCATCATCAAGATGCCGGTGAACTCGCCCTGGGCGCCGGCGGCCGGCTGCAAGCTCACGCCCTTGAAGCCGGCGATCTCGGCCAGATACGTCTGCAGCTCATACATCAGGCATAGCGCGCCCTGCGCTGCGTCCGGGTCGGTGAGCGGGTGGAGCAGGGCGAAGCCGGGCAACCGCGCGACGTCTTCGTTGATGCGCGGGTTGTATTTCATAGTGCAACTGCCGAGTGGATACAACGTCGTATCTATCGCGAAGTTCAACTGCGAGAGCCGCGTGAAGTGGCGCGTCACGTCAATCTGGCTCACTTCCGGCAGCGGCAGCCGCTCGCGCAGCAGCTCCGCGGGCAGCTCGTAGGGCGGTACGTCGCTCTCCGGCAGGTGAACGCCTCTGCGTCCGGGCGACGATAGTTCGAAGATCAGCGGTTCCACGATGTGTCTTCCTCCATGCGTCCGAGCCGCTATCTTATCGCAATTGGTGGATCGTCGGGAAATCGGAATTGGTTTGTCGCTAAAATTGAGACCTGCTGATTATCCGAAGCCATATCGGCGAAGCCTGCTAAGGTTTACTCATCAGCCCGGATTGCCCAATGACGCAAGCGCTTGCTAACGGTCAAGGTGCGGCGCTCGACGTGCGCCAACCGATCTACGTTGTCGGCCACAAAAACCCGGACACGGATGCCGTCGCGTCGGCCATCGGCTACGCCTGGCTGCTGCGTGAGCGCGATGGGCTGGAAACGGTCGCCGCGCGCGCCGGCTCGATGAATGCGCAGACGCGCTTCGCGCTGGATTGCTTCGGCGCGCCGACGCCGGTGCTGCTAGAGGATGCGTCGCCTCGCTTCGAGGCGATTGCCAACCGGATTGATCCACTGACGCCGGATACGCCGCTGTCGGCGGCTTGGCAGCTCTCGGCCAAGACGCATCGCGCCGCGCCGATCGTCGAAGCGGACGGCACGCCGGTCGGCCTGGTCACCGGCCAGTCGGTGTTCGGCTACCTGTCGCAGCGGCTGGACATGACCTACGCCGTGTTCGGCAAGTTGATCGCCATCCCCTGCGGCGAGGCGTGCGATACCGACGTGCCGAAGTTTGCATTGACCGATCGCATCAGCGATCACCGCGAGCGCGTGATGCGCACCCAGCGCGACGACTTTTGGGTGGTAGATGGCAACGGCAAATACGCCGGCATCTGCACGCGCGCCGACATGCTGCACCCGCCGCGCATGAAGCTGGTGCTGGTGGACCACAACGAGCCCGGACAAGCGGTGAACGGCTTAGCCGAGGCCGAGCTGGTGGAGGTGCTCGACCATCACCGGCTGGGCACGATCAACACCACCATGCCGATTTCCTTTCACGTAGATGTGGTCGGCTCGTGTTCGACGTTGGTCGCCGAACGCATCCGGATCGCGCGGCTGACGCCGCCGAAGGAAGTAGCCGGCATGCTCCTGTCGGGGTTGCTCAGCGACACGCTGGCTTTCAAATCGCCGACCACAACGGCGCGCGACCGCGGCGCGGCTGACTGGCTGGCTCGGCATGCCTTCGGCATAGACGACACCGAGCGCAAGATGGGTGAGTTCGCCGACACCTTGTTGCAGGCCGGCGCGGACGTGAGCGGCCGCTCGGCGCAAGACATGGTGCAGGCCGACCTCAAGCTGTTCGAGTCCGGCTCGGTGAAGTTCGGCGTGGCGCAGGTGGAAGTGACGAGCTTCAACGCCATCCTGCCGCGCATGGACGAGATTCGCGCTGCGCTGAAGGCGTTGCAGGAGCAGCGCGGCCTGGATTTCGTCGCGCTGATGATCACCGACATCGTCGAGAACAACAGCTTGCTGGCCGGCGTGGGCGAGGCGCGCTTCTTCGAGCGTCTGCCGTTCTCGCGCAAAGCCGATGGTGTGTGGAATATGCCTGGCGTGGTTTCGCGCAAGAAGCAGTTGCTGCCGATGCTCCTGGGCATGCTTCAAGGCTGATCGAATTGAGAATGAAGAATGAGGAATTGAGGAAGGGGCGCTCAGTACGTTTGTATCTGGCTATTGCCGCGTGCCTCGCATTCACTTTTCTCAGTTTTCAATTTTCAATTCTCAATTCCCACGCCCTGGTCGAACCGTTCGATCCGGCCTTCATCATCACCGACGAAGAGTTCAACGATCCGAGTGCGATGTCGTGCGAGCAGATTCAGGCCTTTCTGAACGAGCGACGCGGCATCCTAAAGCATTACACCGTAGATGGCCGGACGGCAGCGCAGATCATCTGCGACAACGCCGCTCGATTCGGCATCAACCCGCGCTTGTTGCTGGTGATGATGCAGAAGGAGATGGCGCTGCTGACCAACCCTGCGCCAGGCGCACGAGCGTTGGACTGGGCGATGGGCTGTGGACCAGGCTGGAGCAGCACCAAGGGCTTCGCGGTCAACGTCGAGTGTGGGGCGCGCACGCTGCGGCGCAACTTCGACCGGCCGGGGCTGGGCCAGGAGACGATTGACGGCGTCACGCCAGCCAACCGCGCCACGCTGGCGCTGTATCGCTACACCCGACACGTCAACGGCAACCGCGATTTCTGGACGATTTGGATCGGCTACTTCCCGCGGAGTGCAGCCAGCGGCGTGCCGCCGGAGATTTACGTAGACAGCCGCAACGTCGAGTTGTCGCCGCCGATCCGAAGCGAGCCAACCTGCCGCAGCGGCTGGGCCGTTGGCAGCAAAGGGCGCGGCGGGCATCACCTGGCGACGCCAAACGTCGCTACGTCCGGCGAGTCCACCAACAAAGTGATCTGGCGGCCGTATCTGCCGTTCGAGGGCGCCTATCGCGTGTTCGTCTTCATCCCCGACCGCGCAGCCATCGCTTGGCCATGTGGGCCGATTGCCGCGCAGCTCGACACGACCAACGCGCGCTACACAATCAAGCATCGCGATGGCGTGACCCGCTATGCCATCAACCAAGCGCCGATCCACGATGGCTGGGTAGAGCTGGGTTCGTATTACTTTGCCGCCGGCACGGAAGGCTACGTCATGCTCGATGATGTGACCGGCGAGCCGAGCGGCACGCGCTGGGTGAGCATAGACGACATGAAGTTCGTCTGGCTGCATCCGTGAGTTGCGCGTAACCCCGGCTGCACACTTGGATGTCCTCTGGGTGCGCGTGATGCCCTGAAACGGCGTCACGGCCGGATGGCTGCTTCGCGCTGGCGGCGATGCACGATGACATCGGTCGTCACGAATGTTGCTGCTGCACTGGCTGCTGTGAGCACGGCCGTCTGCAACGCATACGTCGAGTCGAGGATACCGGCTTGGTAGAAGTTGACCGGCTGCCCAGTACGGACATCTATGCCCCATCCTCGATGCAAGGTGCGGATGCGCTGCACGATGGCCGCGCCGTTCAAACCTGCATTCGCGGCGATCGCACGCGCAGGTGCGGCCAGTGCTTCTAGCACGCACTCTACGCCCAAGCGAACGTCGTCTTTTGCCCGGCCGGCTGCTTGCCGCAGCGATCGCTCGCAGCGCACAAGTGCGACGCCTCCGCCGGAGATGACGCCGTGGCGCCTCACCTGCGACAGCAACCCGGCGAGTCGTTCGGCCTGGGCCTTGCGATGCGCTCGCTCGGCGCTGGTATGAGCCCCCACTTTCAAGCGCACTACCCCGCTCCCGAACGTGGCCATGCGATCGCGGTAGAAGCGCATGCGCACGGGATCGTCTTCATCTTCCCGGGCGGCATCCAGCTTGGCCAGATGTGCGATTTGCGCAGCACGGTCGCCGCAGCCATCCTCAATGCCGAAGAAATGCTCGCTGGCCCAGGCCACGTTCGCGCGCCCCAAGCAACCCGGCAATAGGTCGGCCAGGCGGAAGACGGACGTTGTGCCGTCTCGCGTTTCGATGTATGGGATGAACGTCGCGCCGGTCAAGATTGCTGCGTCGGTCAGCACGGCGACGCGATCAGGCCCGCTCGTTGCCGGCGGTTTGACGAAGACGGCGTCGCCGATGCCTTTCTGGCGTGCCTGCACAAAGAGCGCCAGCATCTGAGGCGAAACGCGGCGGCAGATGACGAGGAGACGCGCCGGCCTCAGTCGCGCCAGCGTCAGGATAAGCGGCTCCAGGTGCGCTTCGTCCGATAGGTCGAGATCGGAGACCAGGACATAGGCGCCGGGCAGCCGCAGCATGAGGTTGGCGGCAGACTCGCCGGCTGCAAATGGGGAGCCATGCCAGCCACTGCGCCACAGCGCACCACGGATGAATTCGTATTCGATGCTCACGCCGGCGCCATTCTCGACGTGGATGTGCACGTCAGGCGCGAACGAGGTCGTGATGGTAGCCATGGCCTCAGCGAGGGCGAGGTCGTCACAGTGGGCGCGTAACCACGCCCGCAGCACCGTTGCGTCGTCCTCAGGCAGCGGCTGAGCCTGACGCCCCAATTCCTCCGCCACGATCTGGGCGGCGCGCATGATGCCGTCGCGCAGTCGCATGGGATTGCCACCTGCCGCGAGGATGCGGCGCGCGCGCTGCATGATCGCCTGGAAGAGCACAGCCGTCGTCGCCACGCCGTCGCCGGCGCGCTCGTGCACGCGGCACAAAGCGTGCCGGAGCAGCATTGCGCCGACGTCGGCATCGGGGTTGGACAAAGCGATGATGCGGCGGGCAACGGTTCCACCATCGCCCAATGCATCCGGGGAGAGATGACGGCCCGTATTCCGCTCGGCCAGCACAGTCCGGCTCAACGGTCCGAGCGTCGGACGCAGCGCGCTCACCAACAAGTTCGCACCGGCCCACATGCCATCTGCCGCGTTGGGCCGAAAGACCACGCGCTCCTTCGACAGGAAGCCATCGTCCTTGGGCGCCGGCGGCGGCCGGAAGCTCCTCAACATGGCTCACTTCTGGCTCACTTCAACCCACCCAGCACGATGCCGCGAATCAGGTACTTGTTGGCGAAGAAGTACAGCGTCAGAACAGGGATGGCCGCCACGAATGCAGCTGCGAAGCGCGAGCCGCGATAGATCACCGACATGTGCTGCGAGTTGAAATACGAGAGGCCGACCATGATGGTTTGGCTCTCCGGCTTAGACAGGTAGATCAGCGGGCCGAGTACGTCGTTCCAACTGGCCATGAACGCGCCGATGCCGATAACGGCCAGCACCGGGAAGGAAAGGGGCAGAAAGACGGAACGATAGATGCGGAAGAAGCTGGCGCCGTCTATCCGCGCTGCCTCTTCCAGCTCCTTCGGGATGGTGAGGAAGTACTGGCGCATCAAGAACACGGCGAATGCCGATGTCCAGAAGCTCGGAATGACCAGCGGGCCGATGGAGTTCACGCCGATGTTGATGCCGATGAGGTTGGTGGTGAAGCGACCGATGTCGCGCCAGAACATGTAGGCCGGCACGAGGCTAATCCAGCCGGGGATCATCAGCGTGGTCAGCATAGCGCCGAAGATGATCGTCCTGAGCGGGAAGCGCAGCCGGGCGATGGCAAAGGCCGCCAGCGAGTTCGACAGGATCGAGCCGGTCACGGCAATCAGACAGATCACGAACGTGTTCAGCGCCATGCGCAAGAGCGGCACCACCTCGAACGCGCCGCGGAAATTGTCGAGCGTCCACTTTTCGGGGATCAGCGTCGGCGGATAGCGGAACAATTCCTCCGTCGTTTTGAACGACGCCGTGGCCAGGTAGTAGAACGGATAGGCCAGGATGATCGTGAGCAGGATCATCAACCCATAGACGACGACCAGCTTGAAGATCTCGCGATTGCGGCCCAAGATCGAGCGCGCATAGGGGCGGGTTTGGGTCGAAGCGGTTGCAGCCATAGATTAGGACAGGTCGTAATTCACCCAACGCCGCTGAGTCGCGAGGTTGATGATGGTGAACACGAGGATGACCAGGCCGAGGACGATGGCGGAAGCCGCGCCCATGCCGGGCTTGTTGTAGGCGAAGGCATATTGGTAGATCTGCACCGACGCCGTCCACAGGTTTACGTCGGCGTTCTGCGTGCCGGGCGTCGCCCAGAAGTAGATGATGTCGAACGTCTGCCACGCGCCGATCACTCCAAGCACTAACTGGAAGAACAGCGTTGGGGTCATCAGCGGCAACGTGATGCGCGTGAGGGTTTGCCAGGCGTTTGCGCCATCCACCTTCGCTGCGTCATAGTAGTCCTTGGGGATGGCCTGCAAGCCGGCCAGCGCGATGATCATCCCCGGCGCGGCGCCCCATGCCAGCAACAGCATGATGGCGACCTGCTTCCACTCCGTAAGCGTGTTCCAGCGAGGCGGGTTGGCAATGCCAATGCTGCGCAGGAAGCCGTTCGCCGGCCCATCCACGCTGAACAAAAAGGTCCACACCGCGACGAGCACCCCTGCACCCGTGACCGCCGGCAGGTAACACACCACGCGGAACAGCGTTTGTCCCTTGACTGCTTGATTGGCCAGCAGCGCGATGCTGAAGGAGATGGTGATGCTGACCGGCACGAACAGCACGTAGATCAACGTGCGTCCCAGGCCTTTGAGGAAGTCACTACCGGGTTGTAGGATGGCCTGGTAGTTCGCCCAGCCTACCGGTTCGGGCGGTTTGCGGCTGATCCAGCTCCAGTTAGTGAAGCTCAGCTCGACGCCGCGGAAATTCAGATAGACGAAGATGATGAACCCGATGACCGCCGGCAGCACGAACAACCAGCCGGTCAGCGCTTCTTCGCGTTGATTCGGCGACCTCAGCCAACGCAATAGCCTGCTTGACCGGGAAGTCGCCCCTTTCATCGCCGTGCTCGCAGCCATATCGCACTGTCGTTCAAAGCTACGTTCCTAATGATGCCATCACCGGTGTCAGCTATTGCCAAGTGAGTGTCCAAAAGAATTGACGCGCTGTAGCGCGCTCGCCGCAGCGCGCCAGGAGGGAACGCTGCGGACTTGTGTCCGAATGGGGTAGAGCGTTTCCTACCCACGTCAAAGCTTTCGGCGACCAACTTAGTTCACTTCGGCTCCAGACCCCAAGGCGCTTTCGGCGCCTCGGGGTCTGCAAAGCCACAATCCCGCACAACCAGGAGGAATCATATGCGGTTGCAGATGCAACTACGCTGCCGTGCCGGCCAGCACTTTGTTCGTCTCTTCTTGGGCGACTTTCAGTAGCTCGGCGATGCGCGCTTCATCGTCGGTTTTACCTTGGACGACCTCCTCCATCACTTCGTTCAGCTTACTCAGGAATTGTCCCCAGTACGCTTTGGGCGGCACCGGCCACGTCTTCAAGTGCTTCACTACATCGAAGTTGGTGGTGACCGCAGCGCGGAAGCCCTTCTCGCGTTCGCCGAGTTGGTTGTTGTTCTTGGAGAACCGGACGTAATCGTCTACCGTGTATTTGTCTGTGGGAGCGAAACGGCCCGAGCCGGCCCAGATATCCAAGCCTTCCTGAGCACCGCAGAAGTAGCAGAAATCAGCCGCCTCTTTGGGATACTTGGAGTCGCGCGCGAAGGTCCAGAAGTTGATGCCGGTGAAGCCATCCACGCGCGGCTCGACGCCCTCGTAACGTGGCCCGGAGTGTGATCCATACTCGAAGGCCGCCGTGTTCATCTGCGTGGGCGCCCAGGTAGACATGGGGGCGATCATCACCTTGCCGCCGAGCATGCCGTCGAGGTGCGGTGGGGCAGCGTCGCCGCGGGCGAGCACATGTGTACGATAGAACTTGGCCAGCATGGCGACCGTCTTGACGTTCGCTTCGCTGTTGATGATAGATTGGGTGGCGTCTTCGTTGACCATGCCGTGGAAGCCCGGCTGGTTGGCGCTGGCGGCCATGAATGCGCTCCAGAACTGCCAAGAGCCTGGCCCCATCGCGAACTCGTCGCTGCCTACCTTGTCCTTCGCCTCGGTGAGGAAGTCGTTGAGCTGGGTGAAGGATGGATTTTGCGGCAGTGGCTGCAGGCCGGTTTTGTTCAGGATGTTCTCGTTATACATCCAGTTCACGCCGTCGGAGAACACCTCGAAGGGCATGCCCACTAGCTTGCCGTCCACTTTGCCGGCATCCACGATGTTCTGGAAGGTCTTTGCAGCTTTGGTGTCGAAGATATCGGTGACGTCGGCGATGATCTCCTCTTTCAGGTAGGTGGCTGCCTCGATGCCGGGGTCCCACTGCCCAAAGCGCATGAACCAGAAGATGTCGGGAACCTCGCCGCTGTTCAGCAACACACGCACCTTAGTAATGTACTCGCCCCACGGCACGCCGACTTCCTCGACGGTGACGTTGGGGTTTTTCTCGTTGAATTGCTTGCGTTGCGCTTCGAAGAGCGGGAAGTGGTCTTTCTCCATCGAGGCGTAGCGCCGCAGCACGACGGGTTCGCTGGCCGGCGCGGGCGCAGCATCGGCCGGCTTCTCTTCAGCGGCGGGCGCAGCTGGTTGTGCCGGCGGCGCCGTCTGAGGCGCAGCTTGGCAGGCAGCTAGGTAGGCAGCCAGGGCTGAGGCGCCGGCCGTCAGACGGACGAATTGTCGTCGGGTAAGCGTCTTACGTGGACTCATCTTCTATACCTCCTGAGGAACGGATAAAATTTTTCCTGTGCAAGCGCTGCGCTTGTCTACAATGCGGGCAAGCCTGCACACGCAATCTAGTCTGCGCTTCACCTCGTGTCAATCGGCTGGCGGACAGATTTAGGACTATCCGAGGACATTTCACCTGATGGGCACGCATCCGGCGAGCGATGACGCTGTAATCTGGACGCGTAAGGCGCTGGCCAATCTCTTCGACTTGGACTTTCTGGCTCGGCACATCGGCGCCCGGACGCAATTTACGCACGCACTGCAAGCACAGCAGCGCCTGCTCCGAGCAATCGAGTCCATTCGACCGCCGGCGAGCATGTCCATTCACTCTCCCGCCTGGCGGCGCTACAACGTCCTGAACTTGATCTACGTGCAAGGGCTGTCGCAGGCGGAAGTGGCCGCACAGCTCAACCTTGGCGTGCGCCAGCTCCGGCGCGAGCTGGCCAAAGGGGTGCGCGCTATTGCAGCGCTGCTCTTCACCGAGGAAGTGTCCCAGCCGCCAGTCTCGCCTGCGCCTGAGCGCGCACCGGCGCAGGCCAAAGACTACCTGCGCTGTGAAGAATTGCTCCGTAGATCGCTGGCGCTGTTGGAGCCGTTGCTCGAAAGACAAGATCTCACGGTCAACGTGGCGATCTCCGATGGCCTGCCCACCTTGTACGGCGATCCGATGGTGATTCGCCAATTGATCATTAGCGCGCTGACTTGGCTGCTGAGCGACGTCCGGGGCGCGGTGCTGCACATCACGCTCGGCGCGGAGGGGGACGAGCTGGTGCTACGTCTGGAGCGGCCGTCGAGTGCCAGCGCCGTCGAACGGTTGAACGCCGTGCGAAGCTTGGCCGATATGGCCGGCGTGCGCGTCGAACTCCAGCAGGCAGATGCACAGTTGCGCCTGACGCTGCGCCTGGACGCCTCGAGCAAACGCTGCGTGCTGATGATTGATGACAACCCCGATGCCATCCAGCTCGTCAGGCGGTATCTAGACGGCAGCGCGGAGTTCGACCTGGTGTCGGCCACAAGCGCCGACGAAGCGCTCCGCGTGGTGGCTGCGCTGCAGCCGGCATGCATCCTGCTCGACGTGATGCTGCCGCAGCGCGATGGCTGGGAGTTGCTCACCCTGTTCAGGGCGCATCCCGAGACGGCGCGCATTCCGATCGTCATCAGCTCGGTGCTACGCCAGGATGAGCTGGCGCGCGCGCTCGGCGCAACGGCCATATTGCCCAAACCCTTCACAGCTGAGGAGCTGCTGGCGACGTTGCGAGCGACGTCGCTGCCGGCTCGGTTGCTCGTTCGACAGGGGTAGGCAGCCCCGGCGATGCAATTGGCAGCAACGCGCCGATGCCCTGCACGAGTTCACGAGCCGTTAACCCACCTGGTTTGATCAACGTCAAATGCGCCGAGGCCAGTGGATCGTTCTGCATCTGCTGGCCGCTGAGGATGCACACCGGCAGGCATCGCGCCCACGCGTCGTTCTGCATCGCGCGCAACACGTCCCAACCGTTCACCGTGCCCAGGCCAAGATCGAGGATGAGGCCGGCTAGCGACATGCCGTCGGCACTCCTCAGCGCCTCCAAGGCTTGCTCGCCGCTGCGCACTTCGACCGGCAGCAGCGCGTCGAACCCGAATGGCCGGATGAGTGACGCCGGCACCGCCCGCAGCATGCGCCCCAAGAGCCGCAGCGCGTCTTCGTCGTCCTCGACCAGGAGAATGCGCGCAACACGACTGCGGCCGCCATTCAAGTGATTGCCGTCCACTTGCGTGCGACGCTCGAGCATGCGCTGCACTGCCTCGTTGAACTGGTCTTGCGTCACCGGCTTGACGACGTAGCAGCAGACTTGAGGATTCTGCAGATAGTCCTCCGGTCCGGGCACGAAGCATTGGAAGATCGGAGCGCGCCGCCATTCTGGCGGCAGTTGCGCCACTGCGTCCATGAGCGCTTGAGGCGCAAGCGGCTGATTGACGATGATGGCCTCGGGACTGGATTCGAGTCGCTGTTTGGCCAAATCGGCCAGCGACGGGGCACGTGCGATGGCCATGCCTTCGATGCGATGCTCGAGGATGCGCGCAAGGATAGAGCGGGGCTCGATGACGGCGAGCACACCGATGGCGTGGCGCTGGATCGAGCGGCGCGTGGCGACCGTCATCGCCTCCGGCGCAGGAAGATGCAACGGCAAGGAGAAGCTGAATGTGCTGCCGACGCCGACCCGGCTGGTCACCCACATGCGTCCCCCATGCAGCTCGACGAATTCCTTGCTGATGGTCAGGCCCAGTCCGGTGCCGCCTTGGGGACGACCGGATGTGCCCGCCAGTTGCGTGAAAGGCTCGAAGATGCGTTGCAGGTCTTGCGGGGCGATGCCGATGCCGGTATCGGCCACGGAGATGACCACCTCCGGAGACGACGCGTTCGTCGGGTGCGGCGAGTCGCCGGCTCGCTCGCGATGCGGCTCGTGTAACTCGGCGCGGATCGTGATGCCACCGCGTTGGGTGAATCGCAGCGCGTTGGCCACCAAGTTCAGCAGCACTTGCCGAATGCGCGTTTGATCGGCATACACGACCGGCAAGTCTGGATCTATCTCCAGCGTCAGCGTCAGGCCGCGCTCGCGGATCAATTGGCGAAAATCCTCTAGGGCACTCTCGATAAAGTCGCGCAGTTGCACCGGCTCACGCACGATGGTCATGTGGTTCACGTCAATCTGGCTGAGGTCGAGGATGTCATTCACCAGGTTGAGCAGGTGCTTGGCGTTGCGATGAATGATGTTGATGTCGGACAGCATGCCGGCGGGTATGTTCCGCACTTTGTAAGTCGAAGGCGCGTGGAGCAGGACTTCTGAGAAGCCGATGATCAAGTTGAGCGGTGTGCGCAGTTCGTGGCTGATGTTGGCGGCGAATTGCTGCTTCGAGCGCCGCGCATCTTCCGCATACTGCATGGCGATATGCAATTGCTCGTTAGCTTGCTCCAGCGCGAACGTGGTTTGCTGCAGCGATTTGAGTGCCAATGCCAGCTCGGCGCTTCGCTCGCTCAAGCGCTGCGCTTGTTCGCGCGCTTCAGCATAGCCTTGTTGCATCCACGACAACGTGCGCAACAGCACACGGGATACGCTATGCGCCAACCAGACCGAACATCCGATGGCCAAGCCTGCGAGCAGCGCTTGCGATTCGCTCAGCCATGCGACTTCGCCGGTTCTCGCCAGCCAAATCAACGCTGCGTTAGCGGCACATGTGCTGGCCCAGCCTGCTGCCGCGCCAGCCACGAACAGCGAGACGGTGCACGCGAGCGCCAGCCAGACCAACGCACTGGGTTGGCGCACACTCGTCAGAAGGAAGATCGCCCAAGCCACTAGGCCGACCGCACACACCCACCGGCTGAGGCGCAGGGTGGTCGGTCGCTTGAGCAAGATGCAGGTCAAACCGAGCGCCAAAGGGAAGAGTGCGAACCCAACGTGCGACCACTCGAGCTGCCGGAACGAGATGAACAGGATGACGAATGCCGTTCCCCAGCTCAGGATCAGCGCGGGCGCTAACACGCCGATCGCCATTACTTCTGCCCGCAGGTCCGATACTTCTTCGCGGAAAGTCCAGTCGCGTGCCGCCATGCAGGGATTTTAAGGGCAGCGCAAACTTGCCGGCCGGCAGCGAACCGGCTATCCTCGACGCGCTATGACAAATCTCTGGTTCGATGAAGATGGCAGGCTGGTCAAGCGGCCGCTGGGCAAGACCGGCCTGATGGTCACACCGATCTGCATCGGCTGCGCGCCGCTGGGCAATATGCCGGAGACGTTCGCCTACGAAGTCGCCGAGGAACAGGCGCTGGCCACCGTGCGCGCAGCCTTCAATAGCCCGATCAACTTCCTCGACACGGCGTATTCCTACGGCGATGGCGAGAGCGAGCGTCGCATCGGTTTGGTGTTGAAGGAATTGGGCGGGCGCGTGCCGGACGGCTACGTGTTGGCCACCAAGGCCGACCGCAACTTGCAGACCGGCGAGTTCACCGGCGCGCAGATGCGCCGTTCGGTGGAACGCAGCTTGCGGCTGCTCGGCCTTGAGAAGCTCCAACTCGTCCATCTGCACGACCCGGAGCACACCACGTTCGAGAACGTGACCTCGCCTGGTGGGCCGCTAGAGGCCCTGCAGCAGATGCAGCGCGAAGGGTTGATCGAGCACCTGGGCGTGGCCGGCGGGCCGATTGACATGGAGATCCAATACGTCGCTACCGGCGCGTTCAGCGTGGTGATCACGCACAACCGCTATACCTTGCTCAACCGCGTTGCTGAGCCGCTGATCGCCTTCGCGCACGCGCGCGGCGTGGCCGTGTTGAACGCTGCGCCCTACGGCAGCGGCATTTTGGCCAAAGGACCCAGCGCCTATCCGCGCTATGCCTACAGCGAGGCCGACGCCGAATTGGTGGAGCGCGCCCGCCAAATGGAAGCAGCTTGCGAGTACTACGGCGTGCCATTGGCCGCGGCGGCCTTGCAGTTCTCGCTGCGCGACCCGCGCATCACGTCCACCATCGTCGGCATGAGCAAGCCGGAGCGCATTCAGCAAACGCTGGCCCTGGCCGCCGTGCCCATCCCGGATGCGCTTTGGGCGGAGCTGGATGCGCTCGCGCCGCCGCCGCGCGAGCTGTGATTCATCCTAGCCGGCCGAACTCTTTCTCGATCTGCTTCAGGCCGACGTAGATCATGGTCGGGCGGCCGTGCGGGCAGGTACGCGGGGATTCGCAGGCTTCCAGGTCGCGCACTAGCGCCTGCATCTCGGCGAACGAGAGCACGCGCCCGGCCTTGATTGCCATGCGCTTGCACACGCGCCGCAGCACGCGCGCCCCTAGGTCTTTGCGCAACACGGCGTCGCCCATCTCCAAGTCGGCCACGATCTCGCGCAGGGCTGCCGCGATGTCGTCCTGGATCATCAACGACGGCACGGCGCGCACAAGGAAGGTGTTGCCGCCGAACGGCTCGATCTCGAAGCCGAGGTCGCGCAGCATGTCGAGTTGGCCTTCGAGCAGGGAGGCGCTCTCGGCAGGGATGGTCACCGGCACAGGGTCGAGCAGGTGCTGCGACGGCAATGCGCCGAGTTCATGCTGCGCCAGCAGGCGTTCCCATAGCACACGCTCGTGCGCCGCGTGCTGGTCTATCAGATACAAGCCCTCTGGACCCTCGGCCAGGATGTAGCTCTCGGCAAGCTGGCCGAGAATGCGCAGCGCCGGCAGGTTCCGCGTGGTTGGCTGTGCATGTGAGGGTGGTTGTGCAGTCGGCGGGGCAGGGGAGGTTCGGCTGTCGAGCGCGCCGGCCTGCCGGGCGATGCCGACGCGCGCCCATGCCTCGCTGCCGGTGAGCGGCGGCTGTGCCATGGGCTCAGGGATGCCTACGGTCTGATCACCGGCAGCGGGAGCAGGTGCACTCGGCTCCTGGCGATCGGATGGCCACCCGCTCAACATCGCCGGCGGTTCAGGCGGCGTCATGTTGTCCAGCAAAGCGCGGCGCACGGCGCGCTGCACCGCGCTGAACACGGCGTCGGCGTCGCGGAAGCGTACTTCGGCTTTGGCCGGGTGCACGTTCACGTCCACCTCGGCAGGCGGCAAGCGCACCATGATGACTGCCACCGGGTAGCGCCCGGTCATCAGCAAAGTGTGATAGGCCTGCACGACGGCATGGCTGAGCTTGGCGTCTTGCACCGGCCGGCCGTTCACGAACAGCGTGATCTTGCTGCGGTTGGCGTGGTCGAGCGTGGGCAGTGCAGCGTAGCCATGAACAGAGACTGGAGATTGGAGATTGGAGATTACTCTCATCTCCGATCTCCAATCTCCAATCTCCCCGACTTCTATCATCTGCGCTGCCGCATCCGCGCCGTACACCTCCACCAATACGTCGCGCAGGTTGCCGGTGCCCAGCGACTGGAAGCTCACCCGTCCATCGTGGACCAGCGTGAAGCGAATGTGCGGGTAGGCCAGCGCATAGCGCGTAACCACGCCGTCAATGTGCCCGCGTTCGGTCTGCGTGGACTTGAGGAACTTCAGGCGCGCCGGCACGCGCGCGAACAGGTGCTCCACCGTCATGGTGGTGCCGGGCGCGCGGCCGATGCGCTCTTGGGTGATCAGCCGGCCGCCGTCGAACCGCAGCAGCGTGCCGCTGGCTTCGCCGGCGTGGCGCGTGATGCACGTGACCTGGCTGACCGCGGCGATGCTGGCCAGCGCCTCGCCGCGAAAACCGAGCGTGTGAATCTCGGCGAGGTCGTCGGCGCTGGCGAGCTTGCTGGTGGCGTGGTGTTCAAAGGCCAGCGCCACCTCGGCGGCGGGGATGCCGCTGCCGTTGTCGGTGACGCGGATCAGCCGCTTGCCGCCCTCAGCACATTCGACGCGGATGTCGGTTGCGCCGGCGTCAATAGCGTTCTCGACCAGCTCTTTGACCACCGACGCAGGGCGCTCCACCACCTCGCCGGCAGCGATGCGGGCGACGAGGGCGTCGGGCAGAATGTGGATGGGCATGCCGGAATCGCAGCTTGCGCGCTGCGCCTCTTGGGGCGCA
>JANWYN010000119.1 GCA_025055235.1 Candidatus Roseilinea sp.
TTGAGCATCCGCGCCGGCGTGAATGCCCTTCAACTACGCTTAGTGACCGACTCGATTAGCGTGGGCACGTTTAAACACCACCTCAACACGCTGACCCGCAACTCGGCCATCGGCTTGATTGTGATGGTGATCATCTTCATCCTGCTGGCGCAGATTCCGTTCGCAACCATGCTTTTGAGCAACGGGTTTTTCATCACTGCCGGCGGGTTCGCGCTGGGGTGGTTCGCTTCGCTGCTGGCGAAGGGGCAGATCAAGCCAATATCTCATCCTGACTGAAAGGGGTGATGACGGACAGCGATAGAAGAGGTGTAGATGAATATCCAATGCTCAGTTGCAGGCTTCGCAGCTTTGTGATCGGGCAATGTAATCTAGGCAGACGAGCGTTGCAGGGCCGAAGACGCGCGTCCGCGCCGCTGGTGGACAACGAGATAAGGCGCAGGGAAGTGGTTGACGTATAGGTGGCATTGGTGTGGCTCGCTATGCTGCTGGCATAGGGACAGGTGAGGGGAGCAAGTTAACTGCTTGTCTCGCTGAAGCCTGATCTGGAAGTCTCAGTTGCCCATGTGCTTGGATTCTGAGTTGTAAAGGGCATTTAAAAATCACACTGTCACGCCGAGCAACAACAAAACTTGCGCTTCTCGACCCGTCTTCCGCCATATGTGAGAAGGAGAGTTCTCAAAGGCTCGGAATGGCAGCTAAAAGCCGTCTTTGAAAGACGTTTCTGACTTTTTACGCTCTCTAAGAGTTTCTGTAAAAGCTGGGGGCGAGAATATGCCACGAAAGCATACCAGGTGGATAGCAACCTTGATGGTTGTCGCGTTGATGGTTAGTTTCATTCCGAGTCGCGCACTGTCACAGGGGCAAACGTCGACTGAACTGCTTGAGGTGAGCTACTCAGATCGTGGACTCGAAATAGTCGAGGTCAAAGCCACTAACAAAGTCGTTAACCCCGATGGAAGTATCTCTGCCAATGTCGAGTTGGTAGCTAAATCTTCTCTCACTTACGGCTTTCTTCTCTCCGTTGAGAATGGCACTGTGTCTGGTGATGTAATTGATGTGCTGCTCCGGGCAAAGAGTGCATCGATTCCTTTAGTAGGCAAAAAGCCTCTCTCGCTCGGCCGAGTAACATTTAGTCAAGGCGCACGTCTGAAGGTGAAGCTTGACAAATTTGGCGTTCGTGATGGTGAGAGCTTTCTCTTCCTTTTCTTTGACGCCATAACAGCTCTTCTACTTGTTTTAGGCTACGACTATTTGCCGACCAGAAGCGCTGAATTCTGGCAAGGCACCTACGAGGCGTTGCTAGGCGCAATCAATGACGCAACGAAGAATATAGGATTCGATCTTGCAATCCTTACAGAGCAACTGAGAGTCGGGGATTATCTTGGAGCAATAGGAACAGTTGGTGACATAATTAAAGAATCGCCCGAAGCGTTCGTGATCTTCCTGCTAAGCAGATTCGGAATCAAGATAGATCTGGAACGGATGAAGGACCTGGGTGGGTTGTTAAAGGGAGGGGTGAAACTTGTATTCCTTGAGGTGCCTAAAGATCTCTTTCGACGTCCGCGATCTGCTGAAGTGCTTATGCAAGCAACTAGTCCCCGCAGCGTCGGTTTTGTAGATGTAGTGCTTGTGATTGACCGATCAGGTAGCATGTCGGGACAGAAGATCAACGATGCCAAAGTTGCAGCAAAGCTATTTGTTGATCTAATGCGAGATGGCGATAGGTTGGGGATAGTTAGTTTCGCTAGCTGGGCGACGATAGATTATCAGCTTAGTGCGTTAAATCAAGCGACTAAGCAATCCGCTAAGAGTGCAATTGATGCGATCTTTGCTAGCGGAGGAACCTCGATCGGAGCTGGATTGCAGCTAGCCCAACAAGAGTTTGATATACGAGGTAATCCTAAAAATCCTCACGCCATCGTTCTATTAAGTGATGGAGATGAAAACGTGCCTCCCTTTGTCAGAGATGTTTTACCCAGCTTGATTGCAGCAAAGACAACTGTTTTCACTATTGGGCTGGGAAGCGCAATCAATGAATTACTTCTCCAAGACATAGCCATCCAGACAGGAGGTCAGTACCTTGCAACTGCTACATCAGCTCAACTTGCCGCAATATACAACCGGCTGGCTGGTCGCATTGCAGGCCAGCAAGTTGTTACATCAGGCAAGAAAGCTGCTACTTTTGGAACAACTGATATTCTAACGATACTTGATGCCAGTTCAGAGGCCTCGTTCACAGTAGCCTGGAACAACGCTTCCGTCAACCTGGACTTGTTTTTAATTAGGCCGAACGGTCAATTGATCGACCCCTCGTCCGCTGCAAATGACCCTTATATTGAACACCTCAAAAGTTCAGGCTACGAGTCCTATCGAATAGTTGCACCAGAGCGAGGAGTCTGGACGCTTCGTATTTACAACCCGCCTTCCCCATTCGCGCTAGTATCTTCTCAGACAAACACAGAATATAGTTATGCTATCTATGCGCGCTCTGGATTGAAACTACAAGCTTCTGCAAGTGCTAATCTGGTCGCTCGGAACGAGCCCATTCTATTGAGCGCTGTTCTCAACAATGAGCAGGGCGGTGTTAATGGTGCGGAGATTGTAGCCAAAGTGCAACCTCTAGGCGACATATTCTACCTTTACGACAATGGCCTGCATGGGGATAGCTATCCTAATGATGGGGTTTACACAGCAGTCTACACAAGAACTGTCACTGTTGGCACTTACAACTTTGAGATTGCAGCCTCTGGCAATGGTTACACTCGCCAAGCCGAAACCAGCATTGTTGTATCCGATCACTTGCAACGCAACAGTGACCTTTGGCTTGTTGTGGGAAGTCCACGCGAAGTGAAGGCCGGCGATATCATGCTTTATGAAGCAACTATAGGCAACCTCGGTCCAAATGGGATTGATAATTTTAGGCTTGAATTTCGACTTCCGGTGAACGCTGCTTTTATATCAAGCACCTTGGGGGTGCCGACGCTTATCTCTACAAATGTGCTTCAATGGACCGTCAGTGCCTTTGCAACTAGTCAGGCGAGCAACTTCTCGTTAGCCACTCTGGTTGACTCCAAAGCTGTAGCTGGAGACACAGTCGTGAGTTACATGTCCATTAAAGCTCTGGGCCAAGTGAATGATCCAACTTTAGCTAACAACGTTGTGACTTTAACTACCACGATTATTCCTTATCGAGCTCACTTGCCTTTAGCTTTGCGAGAGGCTATTCCCTCTGCCATGCCTCCAAGTGATGGCACGCCAACATCTACGGCGACCCCCACTCCACCTCCAGCCAGCACTCCGACTCCAACACCGACGAGTACGCCAACGCCACTCGTGCAAGTTCGCAATGCTGCTGCCTTGCCCTCCGATGCAGAGATCGGTAACCTCAACTGTAGTTCCTGGCCCGACTGTCGCGCAGCAGTCGAAGGTAACTACTTGGTAATTGGTTACCCGCTGGCAACGGTTGGGTCGTACCTCCTGCCTGAGGGTTATGATATCAAGCGTGTATTTTTGTACTTCGATACCTCTTTCATTCCACCGAATGCGACGATTACTCAGGCAACGCTGAACTTCTATGCCGACCAATTTCTCGATGGCAATACTACTGTGCACGTCGTTCAATCAACGGCAAGCCATCCTGATCCGAGGCCATCAGACTACAGTCGTTTGACGCTTATCTCCGGCGGGTCAGTTAACGCTCAAGCGAATACGTGGATGGCGATTCCGCTTGCTCCATCCGCTTTGAGCTGGATCACAAAGGGTGGAATCACAAAACTCGCCTTGGTTCATGATGCTGACGTCCGCAACATCACTCCAACCACCACGGGTGGGTGGATATCGGTTAGCCTGTATGAGTACACGGAGCGTCGCCCGTACTTGACGGTCAGCTACACACTACCATACCCGTGAAAGGGTGAGGGGGCAATGCCTATTGTGACGATTAGGATAGATGGCATTGATTACACGAACTGGTTGAACACTCAGCAATGTGCGGATTTGCGCGTTGACTTCAACTTCGATCAGTCCATTGACAACGCTGATTAGAACTCATTTCAAAATAGCGTTGACACACCACAGGATGATGGCGACCAGACAAAACGCCTTGTAGAGATGAACCGAGCGCTCGTAGCGCACCACCAGCCGACGACAGTTGTCCATCCAGCCAAAGCAGCGTTCGACCTTGTAGCGTTGCCGATAACTGGGTCGCGTTCTGATTGGTCGGCCGCGCTTGGGCGTCTTGCGCTTGCGCCGCTCATAGGTCGGGATGTTGGGGCGGATGCCGCGCTTGCGCAGCCGAGCGCGAAAGTCCTGGCTGTCATAGCTCTTGTCTGCGATCAACTCCTTCGGACGGGTGCGCGGGCGGCCCCGCCGCTGCGGCACCCGGATACTCGCCAAGGTCGCCTCGGCCAGCGTAAGCTCGTGCGGCTGGGCGCTGTCCACATGCAAGCCGATCGGCAGGCCGTTGCCCTCGGTAATCACCATAACTTTGCTGCCCTGGCCGACTTTAGTCGGGCCTACTCCTCGCCCCCTTTTTTGGCTGGCACGAAGCTGCCATCCAGGAAGGCTTGTGCCCATTCCAGCTTGTCTTGGGCATCCAACTGGCTGAGCAGGGCGCGCCACACCCGCTCCCAGGTGCCATCTGCCGACCATTCTTGCAGCCGTCGCCAGCACGTGGTGTCCGAGCCATATTCGGCGGGCAGGTCTGCCCATGCACAGCCGGTCTTGAGCACATACAAGATGCCATTCAGTGTCTTGCGATCCTCGTTACGGGGACGACCGCGACGGCGGGTGCGTTTCGGGATCAACGGAGCGATCACCGCCCACTGCTCATCTGTTAGGTCGTGTCGGCTCATGCCGACTATTTAATACCATTTTTGAAATAGGTTCTAGCTAATACCAATTGTCTAGTTGTCTAGAGCTCATCTCAAAAAGGGTGTCGCAACAGAACCTTGATACACGCCAGATGGACAAAGGCTACGAAATTCTCCAGGCGGCGGCTCGTGGCGTACCACAATGCGACGGTAGCTCAACAACCAAGATTCGAGCGCTCAATCTTCCAACGCCGCTTGTAGCGCCGTAGCCGTCTTCTGTCCTGCGTCCCGGGCTTCGGAAGCGCCTGCTGAGGATCCGCCTGTCGGATAAACCGCTGGATGCGTTTGTAACTGGCCTCACTGCGGCCGGCATGTGGGCTGCAATGTCCGTCATCTGTGGGCGTGTGCGTCTCGCCGGTTGCTTATACCCTGGCCGGGCGCAGTTGGCCGAACGACAGGCCGATCCGCACCATCCCGATCACGCCTAGCACGATCAAAGCCAGTTGCTGCGAAAGCGACCACACGAAGACAAACGCGGTGGCTTGCGTCGGATCAATGTTGAATGGCGCGACCAGCGCGGTGCGGGCGAAGAACTGCACCGGCCCCAAGCCGCCGGGAGCGGATGGCGCTGCGCCGCCCAGGTTGGCAGCAACGAGCATTAAGCCGGCCTGATCCATGCGCGGCGGCAAGAAGGCGGCCATGATGAAATACGTGACGATGAGCTGTGCCACCCAGATGCCGATCGTGGTGAGGACCACAATGATGAAGCGCTTGGTGGAATTGATCAGCTTGAAGCCGGCACAGAAGTCGCGGTAGCGCTGCAGCCAGCTTTGCGCGTTGATGCGCGGAAAGCGCGCCAGCAGCCGGGTGAGCATCCTCTCGAAGCGGGCCGATTGCCAGATCACCACGCCGACGGCGATAAGCAGGACGACGACCAGGCCGGCGCTGATCGCCGCGGCGCGCGCAAGCGCCGGGTCCATCGGGATGAACTGGGCGAAGACGAAGAACAGCAGCACCACGGCGGCCAGGTCGAGCAGGCGTTCGACCACGATGGACGAGAGCGCCGTCGCCGTGCTCACTTCGGTGCGCTGGCCGATGACGACGGCGCGACCGATTTCACCCACGCGGAACGGCAGCACCATGTTGAGCATGTAGCCGATGTTCATGGCGTGGAAGGTAATGCCGAAGTGTGACTCGCCCATCAGGGTCGCCCAGCGCAGCGCGCGGATGGCCAGGCCGGCCATGAAGACGATGGAAGCCGGCAGCAGCCAAGTCGTCTGCGCCGTCGCGATTGCTCGAACGAACGCCGCGAAGTCCACGTCCCGCAGCGTCAGGTAGAGCGCGACGACGCTGATGGCCATGCCGAGCCAGAATTTCCAGTTTTTGAGCATGATGTCGTGTCGTCCCTGTAGAGGAGAGTCGCACGCAGGCCGGATTTCCACCGGGTGACGCTCTCGCCCGCAGGCACTGAGCTTATCACTCTTCCAGCCGCACCAACAGCGCCTCGACGTGTTCTGGCGGGACATGAACGCTGCCCAGTGCCAGCTCCGCGTCACCGCGCGGGCCATGGAAGTCGCTGCCGCCGGTGAGGAGCAGGCCATGCCGGCGCGCCAGCTCGGCAAAGTGCGCCGTCTGTTCCGGCGTGTGCAGCGGGTAGAAGACCTCGATCCCGTCCAGGCCAGCAGGGATCATCTCGTCGAGCAATGCGGAAAGGTCGCCGGCATAGAAGCCGGGGTGGGCGAGTACGGCGAGGCCGCCGGCGTCGTGGATGAGCTGCACTGCCTGCGCGGGCGTCAGCCCTTCGTGGGGGACGAATGCCGGCTTGCCTTCTGCTAGATACAGGTCGAACGCCTCCTGTTCGGTGTGGACGGCGCCGACCATCACCAGCGCGCGCGCCACGTGTGGCCGGCCGATCATCGCATCGCCTGCCAGCGCTTTCACCTGCTCGAAGGGGATATGGATGCCGAAGCGTGTCAGCTTGTCGAGGATGCCGCGCGCGCGTGATTCGCGCACGCCGCGCAACGCAGCGATCCGAGCGCGTGTCGCTGCGTCGTTGGGCTGAACGCCGTAACCGAGGACGTGCGTTTCTCCCTGGCGCGAGAGCGCGCTGACCTCGATGCCACGGATCACGCGCACGCCTTGTGCATCGCCTGCTGCCGCGGCTTCGTCGTTGCCGGCGATCGTGTCATGATCGGTGATGGCGAGCAGCGCAACATCGCGCAGACGCGCCAAACGCACGACCTCCGCGGGTGCGCACAGTCCATCCGATGCTGTAGTGTGACAGTGAAGTTCGGTTCGCACCCGCAGAGGATAACGGACTCGGCGCGAAAACGAAAGAGGGCGCTCACATCCCTGTGCGAGTGCCCTCTCGATCCGCTCAGGAGCGTTTGTCCTCTTATTTATCTGGGTTCGATCGAGAGTCGCACCGCAGTGCGTTCGGCGCCTTCGATCACCACGTCCGAGAACGACGGGATGACCACGATGTTGATTCCGTCGAGAAGCAGATACCCGCGCGCGATCGCCGCGGCTTTCATCGCTTGATTGACCGCGCCGGCGCCGATGGCCTGCACGTCCACCCGCCCGCGCTCGCGGATGATGCCAGCGATGGCGCCGGCGACCGCCGTCGAGCGCGACTGGGCCGAGACCTTGATGATTTCCGTCTTCTCTCGGGTTGGAACCGCCTCCGCACGTGGCGCTGTGTGATTAGTCGTGTTCGACGTTTCCATATAATGCATTGTGCGTATGCAATTGAGACGGGTATGAGACACACCTTAAGCGGGGATATACACGCTGTGAATGATGGCTGCCGCGTCGTCCGCCTGAATCACGGTGAGCTGGCTTATCGTCAAGCCGGCTCGCCGCCCCTTCCGCCGCTGTTGTTGATCCATGGGTGGGGCGGTGCATCGCGCTATTGGCTGCCTGCGATGCGCGCGTTAGCAGAGGTGTTCTGCTGCTATGCGCCCGATCTGCCCGGCTTTGGATTTTCGGCGCCGCTGGACGCGCGAGCGGATGCCCCTAACGGCGCTGCGCCGGATGCTCACTCCCATCGCGGGCTGGCATCCGTCGTCTTGGAGTTCCTAGACGTAATGAACGTCACGCAGTGCGACGTCATCGGGCACAGCTATGGCTCCGGCGTGGCAATTGCACTGGCCGCGATGCAGCCGGCGCGCGTGCGCCGGCTGATCATCAGCAACTTCAGCACATTCCGCGACGAACGCGAGCGCCGCATGATCGCCTTCATGCATGGCGTGACCAGCCTGATGGTCAAAGCGCGCAAGCTCCCGTTCGCGGGAAGCGACGCTTTCGCGAAGCTGCTGGGCAGCCGCTACTTCCATCGCTTGCCCGGCGATGTGACGGTGCTGCGCGCCGGCCTGGATGACTTCATGCAGATGGATGAGCGGACGGCTGACTTGACGGTGAAAGCGTCGCTCGGCTGGGAGACGCCGCGCGACCTGGCGCAGCTGCCGATGCCGGTCTTGCTGATCCACTGCCGCGACGATCAGATCATGCCGCCGCGCAACGCCGAATACACCGCCGGCCTCGCCCCGCGTGGCAGACTGGTCTGGATTGACGCATGCGGCCACTTGCCGATGGTCGAGAAGACCGAGGAGTTCGTGCGCATCGTCAAACAGTTTCTTCTCGATGACAACCATTGACTTGCTCCCCTTGGCCGAACCGGCCGTCGTTTCTTTCGACGACGTCGCGATTCAGTTGCACCCCGATGACGATGTGGCCATCGCGAAGGTCAACTTGGCCGCAGGCACGATACTGCAAATCTCCAGGGGCTCCGAGCCTCTGCGAGTTTCGGCTCTGATCCCCTCAGGCCACAAGTTCGCTATCCGCGAGGTGAAGCAGGGCCGCCCGGTGCGACGCTACGGCCAGGTGATCGGCTTCGCGACGCGTGACATCGCGGTTGGTGACCACGTGCACGTGCACAACCTGGCAGTGGTTGTAGAGAAGCGCGACCGCACGTCCCTGCAAACGCGGTTCGACCAGGACTACGCCTTTGGTGCCGATGTCAGGCCGGTAGTGTTCGTGCCGGAGGATCAACGCCGACAGTTCATGGGCTACCGCCGCGCCGATGGCCGCGTCGGCACGCGCAACTACATCGCGGTAATCGCCACGGTGAACTGCTCGGCGCATACAGTGCGCCGCATCGCCCACCACTTCACGGCAGAGCTACTGGCCAATTTCCCGAATGTAGACGGCGTTATCGCCATCGCTCACGGCTTCGGCTGCGCTACGCGCGTCGGCGGCGAGGACTACGTCTTGCTGCAGCGCACGCTGGCCGGCATCGCCGCGCATCCTAACGTCGGCGGCTACGTGCTCGTCGGCCTGGGCTGCGAGGTCAATCAGATCAGCGCCCTGGTGGAGAACTACCACCTCGCTGCCAAAGAAGCACCTCGACTCATCAATCATCAATCACCAATCTCCAACCTCCAATCTCCGTTACCCCCTCCTTCGCTCACCATCCAAGACACCGGCGGCGTGCGCAAAACCATCGAGGCCGGCATCGCTGTGGTGAAAGAGTTGCTGCCGGTCGTGAACCAATACAAGCGCGAGCCGACGCCGATTAGCGAGCTGACGGTGGCGCTGCAGTGCGGCGGCAGTGATGGCTGGAGCGGCGTGACGGCCAACCCGGTGCTGGGCATGGTCTCGGACGAGATCGTCCGGCAGGGCGGCAGGGTGGTGCTGGCCGAGACGCCGGAGATCTACGGCGCCGAACACTTGCTCACGCGCCGCGCCATCAGCCGCGAGGTGGGCGAGAAGCTCATCCGCAAGATTCACTGGTGGGAGCAGCACGCGGCCAAACACGGCGTCGAGATAGACAACAATCCGTCGCATGGCAACAAGGCCGGCGGCCTGACCACGATCTACGAGAAGTCGCTCGGCGCAGTGGCCAAAGCCGGCACGACGCCGCTGGTGGATGTGGTGGACTACGCCGAGCCGATTACGCAGAGAGGCTTCACGTTCATGGACACACCGGGGTACGATCCGGTCGGCGCAACGGGGCAGGTGGCCGGCGGCTGCAACCTGATCGTGTTCACCACCGGCCGCGGTTCGTGCTTCGGCTTCAAGCCGGCGCCAAGTATCAAGGTAGTAAGCAACAGCGCCACGTATCGGCGCATGGAAGAAGACATGGACATCAACGCCGGCAAGGTGCTAGAAGGCGTGCCGATGCAAACGGTGGCCGACGAGTTGTTGGACTACATGATCGAAGTGGCCTCCGGCAAGCCGTCTAAGAGCGAAGCGCAGGGCATCGGCGAAGAAGAGTTCCAGCCGTGGAACTTGGGTGGAATCCTTTGAGATAGGCCATGGTCATCTTTCATCTTTCATCTTTCATCTTTCATGTCTCATTTCGCGGTGCGCTGGCTCAATCAAAAAATGAAAGATGAAAGATGTGAAATGAAAGATCCTTAGCGGTGGAATTCGAAGCCGAGGCGCGCGAGGAGCGCGCATACTACGACAGCCTGAGTATTGCCGATTTGCACGCGCTGATTCACGAGCGCCGGTTCGGTCGCACCGGCATGTTCTGGCAGTCGCTGCGCGAGCGCGCCACGTTGCTCACGTCGGGCTGGACGCTGCTGGAGTTGCTGGAACGGCGCAGCGTGAGCCGTGAAGCGCGGGTGCAGGCAGCAAGCGTGTTGCTGCACCTGGCCGACTGCCACGATTGGCCGGCGGAGGCGCTGGCCGACGACGCCGATCCGGAGTTCGAGTCGCGCCTGCGCGAGCTGCGCCGCGTGATCAACGCGCGCTTGCGGGCGATGACAGCCTAACAACGGTGACGCTAAAATCAAAAGCAAATGTCCACCCCTACGTTCAAAAACTACATCGCCGGCGAGTGGGTCGGCGCATCCGACGGCAAGACGATCGAGAATATCAACCCGGCCACCGGCGAGGTGATCGGGTATTTCGCCTCCGCAACTGCGGAGGACACAAAGCGCGCCATCGCAGCAGCGAAGGAGGCGCTGCCGAAGTGGGCGGCGTTGCCGGGCCCCAGCCGCGCAGCCATCCTTGACAAAGCCGGCCAGCTCATCGCTGCGCGCATGGACGATCTGGCCGAGACGCTCACCCGCGAAGAAGGCAAGACGCTGGCCGAGTCCAAAGCTGAAGTGATGCGCGCGCGGGACATCTTCAAGTATTACGCCGGCGAGGGCTTTCGCGCCGGCGGCGACGTGATCCCGGCCAACACGCCCGACACGCTGCTGTTCACCAAGCGTGAGCCGCTTGGCGTGGTTGCCGTCATCACGCCGTGGAACTTTCCGATCGCCATCCCCGCCTGGAAGATCGCGCCGGCGCTGGCCTACGGCAACACCGTCGTGTTCAAGCCGGCGTCGCTGGTGCCACATACCGCGCTCAAGCTGGTCGAGATTTTGATCGAGGCGGGGCTGCCGCCGGGCGTGGTCAACCTCGTCGTCGGCAGCGGGAGCGCAGTGGGCAACACGCTGGCCGAGAGCAAAGAGATCGCCGGCCTGAGCTTCACCGGCTCGTATGCCGTCGGCATCAAGATCTACGAGAAGACGGCGCGCAACCTGGTGCGCACCCAGTTGGAGATGGGCGGTAAGAATCCCACCATCGTGCTCAACGATGCCAACATCCCGCTGGCCGTGGACATCGCCGTGCGCGGCGGCTTCGGCCTTACCGGCCAGGCATGCACGGCCACCAGCCGCGTGATCGTGGAGGAGAAAGTGGCCGATGCGTTTACCCAGGCGCTGGTCGAAGCAGCGCGCAGCCTCAAGGTGGGCAACGGCCTGGAGAGCGGCGTGCAGATGGGGCCGGCGGTGAGCGCCGATCAGTTGCAAACCGATCTGGAATACGTCGGCATCGGCAAGAGCGAGGGCGCCAAGCTGCTGGTTGGTGGCGAGCCGATCCAGGCCGGCGCCGGATTCTTCATCCAGCCGACCGTGTTCGAAGATGTCGAGCCGGGGATGCGCATCGCGCAGGAGGAGATCTTCGGGCCGGTGATCGGCGTCATCCGGGCGAAGGATTTCGACGATGCCATCGCGAAGGCCAACGGCATCGGCTTCGGCTTGTCGGCCAGCATCGTCACAAATGATCTGAACAAGGCGATGCGCTTTGCCGATCGCATCGAAGCCGGCGTGGTGAAGATAAACGAGCCGACGACCGGCGTGGCCTTGCAGGCGCCGTTCGGCGGGTTCAAGGGCAGCAGCGCCAACACTTTCAAGGAGCAGGGCCGGGCGGCGATGGAGTTCTACACGCGGACGAAGACCGTATACGTGAAATACGGTTGACGCTCCGGCGCGCTCAGCCTGTCCTTATCCGCACCGGCTATAGTGCTCATCGGTTGAAGTTGCAGGGCTGGATATGGCGCGAGAGCGTTGGCTGACGTTGGTATCGCCGCTGGTGCTGCTGGCGCTGTGGGAGGCGCTGGCGCGCGCCAGCGTGCTCGATCCGCGTTTCTTCTCGATGCCGAGCGAGATCTTCGCCCGGCTGATCGTGTTGCTTCAAGATGGCACGCTGCTTGCCAACACGGCGATCACCTTGCGCCGCGTAGCGGTGGGCTTCGTGCTGGCGACCGTGCCGGCCATTCTGCTCGGCGTGGCGATGGGCGTGAGCGGCGTAGCCCGCGCCCTCTTCACGCCGCTGGTCGCCGCGATCTACCCCGTCCCTAAGATCGCCCTTGTGCCGATGGTGGTGTTGCTGCTGGGGATCGGCGAGCCGGCCAAATATGCCATCGTGGTGATCTCGGTGTTCTTCCTGGTGGCGCTCAATACGGTAGCCGGCGTGCGCAATGTGGATCCGCGTTACTTCGACATCGCCCGCAACAACGGCGCGAGCAAGTGGGACTTGATCTGGACGGTGGCGCTGCCCGGCGCGCTGCCGAGCATCCTCACCGGCGTCAGCCTCGGCTTGGGCTTCGCGCTCACCGTCATCGTCGGCACCGAGCTGCTGTTGCCACAAGGCGGCCTCGGCGCGATGATCTGGGCAGCCTACCAGGTGTATGACATCCCGACTATCTTCGCTGCACTCATCGTGGTGGCGCTGCTCGGCTTTGCGGCGAACTGGCTGATGGGTGAGGTCGAGCGGCAGCTCGTGCCGTGGCAGGCCAACGTTCGATCGCTCGATCGTTCGAACGTTCGAACGAAAGCGGAGCCGCGCATTCGTCGCTTCGTGCGAGTGTGGTGGATGGCGACACGGCCGTTCAGCTTCACCGCCAGCGTCGTGCCGGTGACGCTCGGCGCGGTGCTGGCGGCCTACGACGGCTACTTCGACCTGTGGCTGTTCGCGCTCACGCTGATCGGCTCAGTGCTCATCCACGCCGGCACGAACCTGGCCAACGACTACTACGACTGGAAGAAAGGCGCGGACACGCCGGAGTCGCTCGGCCCGAACCGCGCGCTACAGGAAGGCATGCTCACGCCACAGCAGGTGTTCATCGGCGCGCTGGTTTGCTTCGGCGTCGGCTCGCTCATCGGCTTGTATCTGGTCGCGGCGCGCGGCGTGTTCATCCTGATGCTGGGCATCCTCAGCGTGCTCGCCGGCTGGTTCTACACCGCCGGCCCGAAAGCCTTCGCCTACATCGGCTTGGGCGAGATCGTGGTGTTCATCTTCATGGGGCCGGTCATGGTCATCGGCAGCTACTACGTTCAGGTGCAAGCCGCGCCGCTGCACGTGGTGCTGTTGTCGTTGCCGATCGGCTTCCTCGTCGCCGCGATCCTGCACGCTAACAACATGCGCGACTTGGAGGGCGACCTGGCTAAGAACAAGCGCACCCTGGCGAACATCCTGGGCCGGCAGGCCAGCAAATGGGAATACCTTGTGCTGGTGGTCGGGAGCTTCGTCGTTTTGATCGCGCTGGTGCTGATCGGCTATGCGCCGCTGTTGGCGCTGTTGCCATTGCTTGTATTGCCGACGGGCATCTCCCTGGTGCAGCGCGCGTTCGCCACCGACGAGCCGCGCAAGCTCAATCGCGTGCTGCGCGCCACGGCCAGCTTGCACGGCTGGTTCGGCTGGTTGATGATCCTCGGCTTCGTCGGCGCGATCGTGGGCCGGCTTGTATACTAGCGTTCAACCGACCGGCAGCGAGCAACCGATGACTCAATCCGACTTCGCCAAATGGCTGGAGAATGTGCTCGGGGACACCCCCATCGAGGAGCTGGTGGACCCCGAGATCATGGAACACGTAGATCGCCTCCAATTGCAGGGTGAGGAGCGCGCCTGGAACTTCGCCAAGGAAGATGCCCGCGAAGCGTTCGAGATCGCCATCCGCGCTTTGTGCAAGACGATGTTCGCCGTCGGCTACGACGCCGGGCGTGAGCAGGCGCGCATAGACGCTTGGTTCGAGGGCAGCAGTTTCGACGACGAAGACCCCGACGCGCGTGGCTCGGCAGGCGAAGGGCCGCGCGGGCTGCTGCCATCTTCCTGAGCGGCGCCATCAACCCGTTAGCAGGCCATCACGCGACCCTTGCGACGCGGGCGATGGCTTGCAGAAAGTCCTCTGGCTTCTCTTGGTGGGGCAGGTGACCGGCGCCCTCGATACAAACGAAACGCGCATCGCGCTGCAGCGCAGCTCGTGTGACGCCATTGCCGATTGGCAGAATGCGATCTTCCGCGCCCCATATCACCGTCGTCGGCACCGGGCCGGCCGGGATGCGTCGCACGAGGTGTCGCCCTTGAAACGTTAGGAAGATCGGTAAGTTCATCTGCACGGACAACGACGCCAGGCGTTGCGCTTCGTCCCACACCCGCTCGTTGACCCGCTGAAATAGGAAGTCGCGGTCTGCCTGCGGCAGGCCGTCCAGGTCGGCGTAATAGGGCCGCAGTGAATCGTAGGCCGCCTGCGGCGATTGGCGCAGTGCCTCGAAGTAACGCCGGTCGTTCGCCGGCAGGCGTAAGAGTTGGATCAGGTTGCTGGGTGCGGCGGCCGGCCGTTCGACGATGTGCAGCGTGCCGCCGACCAGCACTAACCGCGAGACGCGCGCAGGGTGGGTGAGGGCGATCGCCTCGGCAATCATCGCGCCGAGCGAGTTGCCGATGAACGCCGCGTAGCCGACCTTCAGCGCATCCATCAATCGCAGCACGGCCTGGGCGTAGAACGGCACGCTGTAGCGGCGACGCGCTTTGTCGCTGCGCCCGAATCCCGGCAGGTCGAGCGCGATCACACGATGCTTCTGCGTCAGCGGCTCGAAGACATGTCGCCAAGTGTCGGCTTCGTCTTGCAAACCGTGAATGAGGATGATTGTGGGTGTGCTGTGCGCGCCGGCTTCGAAGTAGTGAATGGAGAGCTTGGGCGATTGAAGTTCGATCGCGTGTGCGTATGGCGCAAGTTGCGGCGATGGTTGCATTGGGCCGGGGTAGGGGCAACTCATAGCGCTGCTGACCTATAATCCAAATATTCGTTGGGTTGTGATGACGAACATTGTAACGAACGCCGCGCCAGATTCGACCGCCAACGCGCTCAGCCGCATCCGCAACTTCTGCATCATCGCACATGTGGATCACGGCAAGAGCACGCTGGCCGACCGGCTGTTGGAGTTCACCGGCACGATTAGCAAGCGCGAGATGCAAGAGCAGGTGCTCGATTCGATGGATATCGAGCGCGAGAAGGGCGTGACGATCAAGGCGTCGGCTGTGCGCATGACGTATCAGGCGGACGACGGCCAAACTTACGAGATCAACTTGATTGACACGCCCGGCCACGTGGACTTCACCTACGAAGTCAGCCGCGCCCTCAACGCTTGCGAAGGTGCGTTGCTCGTCGTGGATGCCTCGCAAGGGATCGAAGCGCAGACGCTGGCCAACCTCTACCTGGCCCTGGAAGCCAACCTGCATGTCATTCCCGTCATCAACAAGATTGACCTGCCGCATGCCCGGCCGGATGAAGTAGCGCAAGAAGTGGGCAACTTGTTGGGCGACGATCCGGCGCATATCCTGCGCATCTCTGCGAAAGAAGGCATCGGCATCAAAGAAGTGCTGGAGCGCGTGGTGAGCGAAGTGCCGCCGCCCAAAGGTGACCCGGACGCGCCGCTGCAGGCGTTGATCTTCGACTCGCACTACGACGCCTACAAAGGCGTGATTGCTTACGTGCGCATCGTCAACGGCCGGGTGAACATGAAGACCAAGCTGCGCATGGCGGCCACCGGTGCGGCCTGCGAAGCGCTAGAGATCGGCACGTTCTCCCCGCGCATGACTGTGGTTGGTGAGCTGAGCGCCGGCGAGGTAGGCTACATCGCCACCGGCTTCAAGAGCGTGCGCGAGTGTCGCGTGGGCGATACTATGCTGGATGCGGCGCGGCCCGCAGAGCCGCTCAAGGGTTACAAGCCGGCCAAGCCGATGGTGTTCGCCGGCATCTTCCCGACGTATACCGACGACTATCCGCTCCTGCGCGATGCGCTGGAGAAGCTGCAACTGAACGACGCCTCGCTCACCTTCGAGCCGGAGAACAGCGCTGCGCTGGGCTTCGGCTTCCGCGTCGGCTTCCTCGGCCTGTTCCACATGGAGATCATCCAGGAACGGCTGGAGCGCGAGTACAACTTGGATGTGGTGGTGACTGCGCCGAGCGTGGAATACGAGGCCGTGCTCACCAACGGCGAGGTGATCAAAGTAGATCGCCCGGCCGACATGCCCGATCCGTCCCGGCTGGCCGAGATGCGCGAGCCGTGGATGAAGATCGAAATCTTCACGCCGAAGGAATACATCGGCCCGATCATGGAGCTGGTGACCAAGCGCCGTGGCGTGAGCGAGACGATGGAATACCTCGATGCCAACCGCGTGCTGTTGAAATATAGGATGCCGCTGGCAGAGATGATCGTGGACTTCTACGACAAGCTCAAGAGTGTCACGCGCGGCTATGCCTCACTCGACTATCACTTCGACGGCTACCGCAGCGGCGACCTGGTCAAGATGGACATCTTGATCAACGGCGAGCCGCTCGACAGCATGGCAATGATCGTCCATCGCGATCAGGCGCAGCAGCGGGGCAGCGCGTTGGCGAAGAAGATCAAAGAGGTCATTCCTCGACAGATGTTCGAGGTGCCGATCCAGGCAGCGATTGGCTCGAAGATCATCGCGCGCGAGACCAAGCCGGCGCTGCGCAAAGACGTGCTGGCCAAGTGCTACGGCGGCGACATCACCCGCAAGCGCAAGTTGCTCGAAAAGCAGAAAGAGGGCAAGAAGCGCATGAAGATGTTCGGCTCAGTCGAGATTCCACAGGAAGCGTTCATGGCGATGCTCAAGCTGGAAGAGTAAACTTCCCGCATGGACCTCGCCGAACTGCGCGCCAAGCTCGACCGGCTGAACGAGCAGATCGTCGGCCGATTCAAGGATCGCTCGTGGTTCGTCTTGAACGAGGCGGTATACATCCCGGGCGCGATCCCCATCGAAGGCCGGCCCGGCATCTCGCTGATGGAGTGGTCGCTGGAGGGCCTGGAGCGCTATCATGCGTCGCTAGGCCGCTTCGACGTGCCCGACCAGCATCCGCTCATGCCCGAGGTGATCGCGCCGTCGCCGGTGCGGCGCAAGCTCGATCTCCCGCGTTTGCCGGCCATTGCGTCGCCGCCGCGCGATCAGCTCATTCGCTTCTACATTTCGATCCTGCCCCGTTTGTGCCGGCCGGGCGACGACCCGCATTACTATGGTGAGACGGCCTACGCCGATGCCGACCTGTTGGCGCGCATCAACGAGCGCATCTACCTCGGCGCGTTCGTCGCTCATTCCAAGCTGGAGCGCGATCCGGCCATATTGCAACTAGCCGACCGGCCCGATGCACTTCGCGCAGCCTTGCGCGACCCGCAGCGCGAGGCCGGCGTCATCGCGCAGGTGTGCGATGCAGCGCAGCGCTATGCACTGAGCACGAACCTGATGACCGAGGTCTTCTGCTGGATGATTGAGCAGACGCTGGACTTAGAAGTGCGCTTCCTGCAGCAAGTGGCCGCGTTGCAACGCCAATCTTGAGCGTATGATCGAAGTCATCCCCGGCGTCTACCAGCTCCACAACCGCTTCGTCAACCTGTATCTCATCGTCGAGCTGGAGGCGCTGACGCTGATTGACGCCGGCATCGCCGGCAGCGCTGCGAAGCTTGTGCTGCGCGCCATCGCGCAGGTGAATCGGCGACCGGAAGATCTCCGCCGTATCCTCATCACGCATGCCGATGCAGACCACTATGGCGGCGCGAACGAGTTGCGCCGCGCAACCGGCGCGCGCGTCTATGCCAGCGCGCAGGAAGCCGCGGCGATGGTGCGCGGCACGATGTCGCGCGAGTTTCGAGGCAATGCCCTGGTGCGTGGCCTGTTTAGCCTGTTCGGGCGTTTGATGCCGATGTCGCCGACGCCGGTAGATGAGACCTTAACGCCCGGTCAGGTGTTGCCCATCTTGGGTGGGTTGAACGTCGTCGCCTCGCCAGGGCACACGCCGGATCACATTTCGTTCTACGCGCCGGCTCACAGACTGTTGTTCGCCGGTGATTCGCTCAACGCGATGGGCGGCAAGTTGCGTTTCGTGGACGGGCCGGTGACCTGGAGCTACCAGCGCGGCCTGCAGAGCGTGCGCGAACAGGCCGCGCTTGGCGCCGAGATCATCGCTGCCGGCCATGGACCGGTCATTCGCGGCGCCGCACCCTTCGACGCGCTACATGCTGCGCGAGCGTCCTAGGTTCGTCGCGTCGTAAGTCAGTTTTGGGTCGCTGCTTGGTAGGCCCTTTCCCAGCCCTCGTCGGTGCCGTCGCGCATCAAGGCGACATGCAACGTTTCTGCCAGCGACCTTGCTTGGGAGTTGATGCGCGCGCCTGCGGCTACAGGTACGGCGCGCAGCCCGGCGCGCCGTAGCAATGCAGCGCGCCGCTCTGCGCGACTCACGTCGTTCGCATCCACCACCGACGATACCTCGACCGCCAGCCACACCTCCTCGGCTCCGGGCGCCAAGCGTGGCCGGCCGCGCACCAGAATGTCGGTTAACGACAGCTCGACGATCTCGTCCTCGGTAAGTTTGCCCTCGAGTTGTTCTTCCGCCTCGATGAAAGGAATCACTCGGGCGCGGCGTAGCCAGCGGCCGAAGTAAGCATGCGCTTTGTCGCGGAATTTGATCTCGAGTGTGTCGCCGCGCACCTCGGCCATTTGGTTGACCAAGCGACGCACGGTTTCTTCGGTGCGTCGCTGGGCTTCGGCCAGCTCTTCGAGGCGTTGCTCGGTGCGGCGTTGGGCTTCGGCGAGTGCCTCGAGGCGCTGCTCAGTGATGCGCTGGGCTTCAGCCAGTGCCTCGAGGCGTTGATCAGTGCGGCGTTGAGCCTCAGCCAGCTCTTCGAGGCGTTGCTCGGTGCGGCGTTGGGCTTCGGCCAGCTCTTCGAGACGTTGCTCGGTGCGGCGTTGGGCTTCGGCGAGTGCCTCGAGGCGCTGCTCCATGATGCGCTGGGCTTCAGCCAGTGCCTCGAGGCGTTGCTCGGTGCGGCGCTGGGCCTCAGCTAGCTCTTCGAGGCGTTGATCAGTACGGCGCTGAGCTTCAGCCAGTTCTTGTAACGCTCTGGCGAGTTCCTCAAGTCGTTGATCAGTGCGACGCTGGGCTTCGGCCAGCTCTTCGAGTCGCTGCTCAGTGCGACGCTGGGCCTCGGCGAGGCTGCGCACAATGTCCGGCAGCGCGAGCAGCTCCTCGGTCAGCACGAGGCGGCGTATCTCGCTGAGCCACTCTGGCCGCGTGGCCAGCAGGCGCGTCAAATCCTGTAGGTCGTTGATGGTAAAAGCCATCGGCCTTTCAAATTATAGGTCTGCCGGTGGCTGATCCGTCGTCGAATCGAGCACCTGGTTCTGGCTCTCGGTGCGCTGCTCAGCGCGCTGGCGGTCGCGCCGGATCATCACGCTGTGGATGCCATACACGGCGGCGCCCCCGGCAGCGTAAGTCAATAGGAGCGCGAACCAGGTCGCCGGTTGTAGGCCCTGGCCGGCCGGTGGTGCTGTCGCTGCCGGTGCAGCCGGCGTTGCCTCAGCTACAGGTGCCGGAGTCGCTACCTCTGCAAGTGCAGTAGCTTCGCTCGTCGGCGGCGCAACCGGCGTCGCTGCCGGCTCAGGCGTGTTTGTGGCAGTGGCTTGTGGCGTTACAGCTATTTCGGTGGGCGCGCCGGTCACGACCACAGTAACCGGCGTACCCAGCGTAATCGCACCGGATGAATCTACGGTCGCCGTGACGACAGTCGTCTCTGTGATGACGTTGATGACCGGCGCTGCGCCTTCGGTGCGTGCGGGTTCGATCGTTGTTGTGACTACTTCTGTCTCAGTGATGATGGATGTGCTGGGTAGCGCGCCTGGTTCGGCAATTCCGGTCGTCGCTGTGCTTACGACTGAGGATGTGACAGTAGTCTCCACCGTGGTGGGTTCGCCTGTCTCGGCGGGGCGCGTGATCGTGACGGTCGGCGAAATAGTCGTCTGAGCGACGATCACCGTCACAGTTGCTGGCCGGGTAGGATCAAATGGGCTTGCCTCAGTCGTCGCCGTCGTCACGGTCGTGCTTGTGATGACTCCCGGCGATTCTGGCCTGACCGCACCGGTCTCGTCCAGGGCCTTCGTAGCCGTCGTAACCACTGTTGCAGTGATAACGATGCCGGCAGCCTCGCTGGGCGTTGTAGTGATGATCGTGGTCGCGCTTGCCTCTGTCACCGTCGCCGGAACTGTGCCGGTGATGCCTGCCGTTTCGGTAACGGTGCGTGATTCTTGAACGGTGATGACCACGACCGGTTGCGATGTCACCGTGTCAGTCAACGTCGTCGTAGCGGTGCTGACGGTCGTCGCGGTGATTACTGTGCCGGTTTCTGTGGTGGATGTCACGATGCTGGAAGAAACGACGGGCTCGGTTGCCGGTGCGGCTGCCTCGGCGGTTGGAGATGGCTCGGCCGCCGGTGTGCTCGGGACCGTTGCCTCGATCGTCGCTGCTGGTGTGGCTGTCGGGGCTACTGTTGCCGTGATCGTTGTTAGCGGTGTAGCCACGGGCGTTGATGTGGCTGTAGCCTCCGCCAATCCGGCAGTTGGTCCGGCCGTCGGTGTCGCTGCAAATTGAGCCGCGCCCGTTTGGCGGACGATCTGCTCGAGCTTTTCGAGTTGCTTCTTCGCAGTCTCGGCCTCTGCTCCGGCGGAAGCGGCGCGCTGCGTGAGCCAGTCGCGCATTTCCGATAGCACTTTCTGCGCTAAGGGATTGCTCGGATCGCGCTCGAAAGCAGCTTTAAGCGCCGCGAAAATCTTCTCGACAATGATCGGATCAAGTTCGAGGATGGGTGGGTATAGGCTGAGCAAAGCCTGCGCCCATTCTGCGTGCAGTTGCGCCGAGGTCGGGTCGTTCTCCTGCGCACGCCGGTAGGCTTCTTCGATCAGCGGGACGAAATTCGCCCCGATCTCCGGGCTGTATCTGCCGTAAACTGCGCTCAGATAGGCTTGGGCCAGTTCGCGCCAGGCTGCGGCGCTCTTTGGCGTCGCTTCCGTTCGCCGGCGAGCTTCCAGGATGCGTTCCCAGACGCTCGGCGCCAGCACCGTCACGTAGAAATTGTCCTGTTCGGTCGGCTCGAGGTCTTTGAACGTCCACCGTACTTCATCCCCGGAGAATTGGCCGCCGGGTGTGGACCGACCAAGCACGACGTTCTCCCCGTTCGCCGGGTAGGGGAGTTTCACGACGAACGTGGCCAGCCCGATCGGCCCGGCCCAGCCGGCGCCGGTCTCCAGGATGTACTTGAAGCGCCCGTAGGGCATGTAGCCCGTGGACTGCAAGATGTACCGGACATCAATGGCGACGTCCTCGCCGGGCGGGAAGGTGACATCGAACGCTGCCCACCGGATGGGTGGCTCCGATCCGCTTCTAGGATTCGGGGTGGTGACGACCCGTGTCGGCGTGCGCTTGCCGTTGACTGTGACGATCACCTGCTCGATCTCCGGATGGCCGCCGAAACCGTCTCCCTGGCCGCTGGGATCGCTTAGCGGAAAGCGCACGGTCATCGTCTCGGCAGCGTTGCCGGTGTTGCGCATGGTGAACGAGGCAACCACGTTGGCAACCGGCAGCCCCGTATCTCGTGCACCTTTGACGCGCAAGACCTCGATCACGACGCGTTCCGCTGCCATCTGCACCTGCGTTGCTCCTGCCGGCTGGATGTTGCTCCCCGGCGCTTGTTCCGGCGGCGCGATATCTGCTCGGGCGGGCGCCGGCAGCAGGAACAAGCTCGCCAATGCGGTGATGGCCGCGATGCGTCGAGGTGCGTTGGTGCGATGCATGTCGAATCCTCCAGAAGCAAGCTTATTCCACAAGCCCGAAAAAGGGAAATCGCCCGTCGGGGATGCGCAGAGCACCCCGCGTCACTGGCGTGTGCGCAGGATGACGCCGCTGGCGTGCCGGACTTCGCCGATCTCTCGCGTCGAGGCATCGGTGAGGTTCTGTGCCACGGCATGCCGGAATTGCTCGGGCACGTTCAGGGAGCGCAGGCCAAATTCTTCCTGCGCGATGCGAATGAGCAAGTCGGCAGGTGACGCGCCGGGCGCGATGTTGTAGATGCGATTCTTGAACTCGGCCGAGATCGCCTTGGCCGTGGCCTCGTCAATTTCGAAACTACAGATCTCCTTGAGGAAGTAGTGGATGATGTTCCATCCGCTCAGCGGACCGAGCAAAATCTCCGACTCGGTCACGCCAAACTGGTCGAGCGGGTGCGCCTCGTAGGTGAGGCTACTGTTGAGCATGCCTTTTTGGTGCACACCGGCGGCGTGCGTGCGGTTGGTCAGGCTCACCGGCTCTTTGGAAGGCACAAGCTTGTGCAGCTTGTCGGCCATCATCACGTTGATTGGATATGAGCCGCGCAGGTGATAGCCCTCTAGCCGATCGTATTCGCGATCCACAAACAGGTTGAACAGCAACGCCGTCATGCTGGTGATACCGCTGCGTTCGCCGATCCCCAGCAGCGTGGTCTGGATGTATTGCATGCCAGCGCGCACTGCTTCCAGTGCGTTGACGAGCGCGAATCCACGATCATCGTGGAAGTGGCCTTCCAACGCGACCTTTGGGTAGCGCGTACGCAGCGCCTGCACGCGCTGGGCAACCGTTGCCGGCGTGGCGACGCCTACGGTATCCGGCGTGCCCAAGCGATCTACGCACTCGACCACCTGGTCGTAGACGCGGAACAGATCGGCCTCGCGCGTGCGGAAGGCATCCTCGCCACTGAAGCGCAGCACCAAATGTGGGTAATGGCGCCGCACATCTTCGATCAGCGTGCGCGCGCGCCGGGCGAGCTCGTCCAGTCCGTGTCCGTGGTTGAAATTGCGCGAGGCCTCGGAGGTGCCGATGTAGATATTCAGCCCGTCGGCGCCGGCGTTGATCGCGGCCTCCACATCGGCAGGGTGGCAGCGCACGTGCGCAAGCAGGAATGTGTAGCCTTTCTGCGTAATCAGCTCGTCGCGTACGGCTTTGATCGCTTGCCAATCTTCGGCCTCTTGCGCGCTCACGTTCGGCGCAAACAACTCGATGAACTTCACGCCGTAGAGGATCAGGCTGCGCGTGATCTCCTGCTTGTCGGTGGTGGTGAAGAAATACTTGTAGTGGTCGTGCAGCAGCGACGACTGTTGTCCTTCGCGCAGCGTCGTGTCTATGATCTCGAGCGCGCGTGGCCGGTAGTAGCGAAATGAAAATTCTGCGGACATAGCTCGGTGTGAAGTGATACGCTTCGTTACCTGGCGGCGATTAGCGATCGCAGCGCGGTTGTCAGTACTCTAACTGCCTTCTCGAACTCGTCAATAGTGACGTGCTCGTGTGGCGTGTGATCGAGCGAGGAGTCGCCTGGTCCGTAGGCGACAATCGGGCACTTCCAAATTGGCCCAACCACGTTGAAGTCGGCCGTGCCGGTTTTCAGCTTGAAGACCGGACGCATCTTTTCAGCGCGGATGGCGTCTACGAACGCGCGGGCCAGCGGTGTATCCCGCTCGGAACGCCAGGCCGGCTCGGCGCCGCTGAAGCTCAGGTTGAACCGCTCTGCGTCGGCGCGGCCCGCACACCATACCTCGACCGCGCGTTGCAGCGCCTCCGGCCCGAATTCGATCGGCAGCCGCACGCCGATCAACATGTCGCACCATTCGCGCAGCCCGTCGTCGCCGGATTGGATCTTGCGCAGCGACGGGAGAAGCTGGTCGAAAGCTTTGGGCCTGTCGGCGTTCCACGTGTCGGCCAGCGCTTTGACGTGATTCCACAGCGCGACGGCCAACTCGCTCACGCTCGGTTCGGGGATGGCAGTATGTTGCGATGGGCGTTCGACGTGGGCATGGATCAGCAGCCGGCCCTTGTAACCCAGCGTGATGCCGTCGGCGCCACTCGGTTCGCCGATGATGCACATCTCGGGGTGATATTGCTTTGCGATGAAGCGCGCGCCCTTGGAGGTTGCAGCTTCCTCTTCCACGGCGCCGGCGACGATGATCTGCCAATCCGTCGCGATCTCCGCGGCCAGTGCTTCGGCGGCCAGGATGAAAGCGCAAAGGGGGCCTTTGGCATCCACGGCGCCGCGGCCGTAGAGCTTGCCATCCTCATAGCGCACCGGCACGTGGCCGCCAACGGTGTCCATGTGGCCCAGCAGCATGATCTGGCGCCGCCCGTCGCCGATGACGCCAATAGCGTTGCCGGCCTCGTCAATACATGTGTAGTCGAAGCCGCGCCGGCGCATCTCATCGCGCAGGAACTCGGCCACTGCGTGCTCCTGCCCGCTGAGCGACGGAATGCGCATGCACTGTTCGAGCAGCTCGATCATTCGCAATCATGAATCATTAATCATCAATCATCAATCATTATTCATGATTCATGATTGATGATTGATCCTGCTCAGACACGCCTCTAGGTCGCTGAACGATTTCTCGCGCTCGACCTCGTTGAAGATCTCGTGGTAGAAGCCGGCATATTCGTATAGCTCACCGACGCCTGGCGGCAGATTTGCAAAGAACTCATGTGCGCCGCGCTTGTCCACGTAGGTGTCGTCGCCGGCGACCAGCAGCAACACGGGGATGCGCAGCATGTGCGCCTTGGCGCGCGCCTCTTCTCCGGCATCCACGATGAATCGCGCTGTGCGAACGGTTAGCCGGCTGTGCTGGAGTTCATCGCGAGCCTTCCACGCCTCCCACGCTGCGTTGTGCGTGGCCGGCTGGGAGAGACCGCTGGGAATCGGCGCAGCCGGAATGATATTGCTGACGATTCGCCCGATGGCGATGACGAAGCCCGGCGCATGAATGCGCAGCGCCGGCGATGACAACACCAGCGCGCGCAGCGTCTCTTGGTAGCGAACGGCGTACAGCGCGGAGATCGCGCCGCCCATGCTGTGGCCAAGTAAGACTGGCTTGTGTCCGGTCTCCTGCGTGGCCAGCTCAACCACAAGCCTCAGGTCGTCAATGAAGTGGTTGAGATGCTGGATATATCCGCGCGGGCCGGCCGAGCGGCCGTGCCCGTAGTGGTCGAGCGCCCAGACGCGGTAGCCGCGCCGGGTGAAGCGTTCGGCCACGTGATGATAGCGCCCGCTGTGCTCAAAGATGCCGTGCGCAAGCACGGCCGAGCCGCGCACTTCGCCCTCCGGTTTCCAGTGCCGAATGAACATCTTCTCGCCGACCGACGAAGGACGTTGCATCTCTTCACAGGCAGGGGGCGTGTTCGTCAGTGGAAATGTGTTCATGGTGGGTCTTCATGCAGCGAGCACTTTGGCCGTCCTTTCGACGACGAAGTCAATTTGTTCGTAGCTGATGACCGCGGGCGGCAGAAAGCGCAGCACGTTGAGCCCGGCAGGCAGCGCCAGCACGCCTTCGGCCTGAAGCGCGCGCAGGTAAGGCGCGACCTTCGCCTTCAACTCCACGCCGAGCAGCAAGCCTGCGCCGCGCACCTCGCGGATGACCGGCGCGTTCACTTCCTCCAATCGCTCTTTGAAATAGGCGCCTTTCTCGGCGGCTTGGCGGGGAAGCTCGAGCCGCTTCATCTCGTTGATCGAAGCGATGCCGGCGGCGCAGGCCAGCGGGTTGCCGCCGAAGGTGCTGCCGTGCACGCCGGGGGCCAGGTTCTTCACGGTGTAGCGAATGCCCACGGCGCCCATCGGCACGCCGCCGGCGATGGCCTTGCCCATCGGCATCAGGTCGGGGGTGATGCCGCTGTGTTCGACGGCGAACCAGCGCCCGGTGCGCGCGAAGCCGGTCTGCACTTCGTCCACGATCAGCAACGCGCCGCGCTGCTCGGTGATCTCGCGTGCGGCGCGCAGATACTCCGGTGTGCCGGGGTGGACGCCGCCTTCGCCCTGCACGGCTTCAATCAGGACGGCGGCGGTCTGATCATTCACGGCAGCAGCGAGTGCCTCAATGTTGTTGTAGGGCACGTGGCTGAAGCCGGGCACGAGCGGTTGAAACGGCTCGCGGTATTTCGGCTCATAGGTGGCGCTCAGCGCGCCCAGCGTGCGCCCGTGGAAGGCGCGCACGGTCGCCACGACGTTAGGCCGGCCGGTGCTCAGGCGCGCAAACTTGATGGCCGCTTCGACTGCCTCGGCGCCGCTGTTGCATAGATACACGCGCTCCAACTCAGCCGGCAAGACCGATACCAGCAACTCCTCGAACCGCGCGCGCACGTCGTTGTAGAAAATCTCGGGGCACGAGATCATCGTCAGCGCTTGCTCGGCGATTGCGCGAGCGACGGCTTCGTTCGCATGGCCCAGGGTGCTGACGCCTTGTCCGCCTACGCAGTCCACGTAGGCACGCCCCTCGTCGTCCCAAACGGTGGCGTCCTTGCCGCGCACGATGGTCAGGTCGCGCTTGGGGTATACGCCCGAGGTGAAGCGCTGCTCGACTTCTCGAATGGAATGCGTCATAGCGGCGCATTGTACGATCCAACCGTCTTTAATACTACTTTGTCATTCTCAAGAATGCAGTCATGGTTGGCGCGCAAAGGTCACCACATCAGCGGGAATCCAGTCTTTCACGCCCTCTGGGTGACTGGTCATGCCCGCGCAGGCAGGTACGGGGTGTATTCGCGTAATATAGGCGTTGCCGATATTCGACTCGCTACCGAAGGAGATACGACATGCTGACTACATTGATCACTATTCATGGACTCATCCGATGGGTGTTGGCTGTGCTGGCCATCATCGTGCTGGTTCGCTACGGGATGGGATGGCTAGGCAAGCGCCCCTTCACCACTGCTGATCGGCAGCTTGGCATAGCCTATGCCGGCGTCATAACGGTGCAATTCGTGCTTGGCCTGCTCAACCTCGTCTTGCTGGCTGCGAATGGCGCCTTCCGGCCGGCCGTTCACATCGAGCACGCGTTCTATGGCCTACTTGCAACTGGATTGGCGCACATGACATCCATGTTCAAGAATCGGCCGGATGCGGCGCGCTTCCGCAATGCCTTCTTCTTGGTGCTTGTGTCGCTTCTGCTCGTCTTCCTTAGCGTGGTGCGCTTGCGCGGCAGTTTCTTCTTTGGGTTGGGATGAATGGCAAAGCCGACTCTGCGTCAGCTTTGTTGTGGATTGGCCGTGACCCTGACCGCTGGCTAGACGAACAAATGTGCGGCATGGCAACATGCGCTTGACGCTCTTGCACGTGGATGTAGATTTCTAGTGGAAACAACGCACCGCTGCGGCAGGTCGAAGGCGCTCCGTCGCCTTGAACCAATTGGGAGATTAACACAAGGACACTCCCAGCGATTTCAGAGTAATGACCTGGCTCGATCTCAGCGGTGCGTTGCGCTTTCCGATGTTCATCGCTCGATAACCGTGCCTGCGCCGTTCATGGCGTGGAAGATGGGTCGGGCAATGCGCGCGTCGCCGAAGATCACCTGCGACACGCCGCCGGCAATGGCTTCGCTCGCGCCGAGCACTTTCTTCTTCATCCGGCCCTCGGCAAAAGCGAGCGCTCGTTCGAGCTCGTCGTATGCGATGCGCGGGATCAGCGTGCTCTCGTCGGGAAAGGACCGCAACAGGCCGGGCACGTTGGAGAGAATGATGAGCTGGCGCGCGCCGAGCGCCGATGCGATCATCGCCGCAGCGCGATCGCCATCTACGTTGATCGCCTCGCCCTCCGTGCTGCATGCCGGCGGCGACACGACCGGCGTGTAACCGTTGTCCAGCAATAGGCGGAGCAGTGCGGCGTTGACCCGCTCAACCTTGCCGGTGAAGTCGTCGCGCACCAATACTTGCCGACCGTCAACCACAGCCCGCACGCTGGCTTTGCGCGGACCTTCCAGCAATCGCCCGTCCAGCCCGCTCAGGCCGACGGCATTCACGCCGCGCTTTTGCAGCCGCTCGACGATGCGCGTGTTCATCTTGCCGGCGTATACCATCGCAAAGATGTCCAGCGTCTCGGCGTCGGTATAGCGCGAGGTAAAGCCCTGCGGCGAGGTGAGCATGCGCGGCGGCTTGCCGAGCTTTTCGCTGAGCACGTTCGTCTCATGCGAGCCGCCGTGCACCAGCACGAGCCGGTGACCTTCTTTCACCAGCGCTGCGACGTCGTCGCATACCAAGTCGTAGTTGATGCCGGCCGATCCGCCGACTTTGATCACGATCATCAGTCGCTTCAAGGATGCAGTCCGGGGAATTCTAGACCGGCGCGCTCGTCCCAACCCATCATTAGGTTCAAGCACTGTACGGCGCTGCCGGCTGCACCCTTCACGAGATTGTCTATCGCGCACAGCAGGGTGACCTTACGCCCGTCGTCGCTCAGCGCGAAGCCGACGTCGGCCCAGTTGCTGCCGGCCAGGATCTTCGGCTCGGGCAGCCGGAAGATGCCGGTGTTCGATTTGACGATGCGCACGAACGGCTCGTCCTTGTAGCATGCGCGAAAGGCCTTCCAGAGATCCTTCTCCTGCGCCGGCTCTCGCAGGAAGGCATGCACAGTGGCCAGCACGCCACGCACCATCTCGATTGAGGTCACCGTCATGTGGATCGAGGGGGTGCTGTTCAGTTCGACGCCCAACTTCGCACTTTCCAATTCGAGCATCAGTTCGACCTCGGCGATGTGCCGGTGGCCGGCCGGCGCGTAGGAACGCACTGCACCGCTGCGCTCGGGGTGGTGTGTAGCGTCGCTGCTTTCGGCCCCGCCCTCGCTGCTGCCGACCTTGACGTCGGCGATGATCGGCCGGCTGAAGTCGAGCATGCCGGCGCGGACGAGGGGCAGCAGGGCGAGATTGGTCGCTGTGGCATTGCAGCCGACGCCGCTGGCGTAGCGCGCACAACGCAGCTTGTCGCGGGTCAGCTCTGGCAAGCCATACACGAACCGGTCCAGCCATTCCGGCGCCTTGTGTGCACCGCCGTACCACTTCGCATAGGCATTGCCCGGTAGCCGAAAGTCAGCGCTCAAATCCACCACCAAACCAGCCAAAGCCGCCCAACGATCTATCTGAGCACTAGCCTCACCATGCGGCAGACACAGGAAGATCACATCGGTCTTCCGCACGTCCTCAGGCCGGATGAACTGCAAGCCACCGTGGCGTGTGCCACGCAGATTGGGGTGGGGAACATGCGCATACTCACCCATGCGGCTGCGCGAGGTGATTTGCGTCACCTCAGCATGCGGGTGAAAATTTAAGATCCTTAAAAGCTCGCCGCCAGTGTAGCCGGTTGCACCGACGATAGCGCATTGTGTTTTCGATGTTAAGCGGTCATCTGGCATCGCGCGGGATTATAGCGATGCTACTCCCATCTCCTGATTTTTGCTTTATGATCATGGCCTATGCACGAGAGCGCTTGAAACAACACCTTCCAAATGAGGTATGACATCCGCAGAAACGCTATCCGCCCAGCGTCCCCTTCTCGGTGAGCACTACGAGGTCGGCTCGTTCTTCGACGAAATGTTTGAGAATGACGGCCGGCCACGACCGCACTACCGCGCACTGTGTGCGGATCTCGCCACGTTGACGCATGAAACGTTCGACGAACGCCGCCGCGCTGCGGATATCTCATTTCTCTATCAGGGCATCACCTTCACCGTGTATGGCAGTCAGGAAGGCATCGAACGCATCTTCCCATTCGATCTGATCCCGCGCATCATCCCACGCGATGAATGGTCGTTGTTGGAGCGCGGTCTAGCGCAGCGCGTGATGGCGCTCAACACCTTCTTGCAGGATGTGTATCACCAGCAACGCATCATCCGCGACAGACGCATACCTGCCGAGTTGGTGTTCGGTGCGAGGCACTTCCGGCGCGAGATGGTAGGTGTGCGTGTGCCGCGCGATGTATATGCGCATGTTGCCGGCATTGATATCATTCGCGACGAGCACGGGCACTACTATGTCCTAGAGGACAACCTGCGTTCCCCATCCGGCGTCAGTTACATGCTGGAGAACCGGCAAGCAATGAAGCGCACCTTCGCGCGCATCTTCGAGCATTACGGCGTACGGCCGGTAGAACATTATCCGCAAGAATTGTTGAACACGCTGCGCTCCGTCGCGCCGCACCCGGACGTCGAACCGACGGTCGTCTTACTCACGCCGGGCATCTACAACTCAGCTTACTTCGAGCATTCCTACCTGGCGCGTCAGATGGGCATCGAGATCGTCGAAGGGCGCGACCTAGTCGTGCACGAGGGCAAGGTCTACATGCGCACGACAACCGGCCTGAAGCAAGTGGATGTGATCTACCGCCGCGTGGACGATGACTTCCTCGATCCATTGAATTTTCGTCCCGATAGTCTGCTCGGTGCACCCGGTCTCTTCTCCGCCTACGTGATGGGCAACGTGACGCTGGCTAACGCCGTTGGCACAGGCGTCGCCGACGACAAAGCTGTGTACGCGTTCGTGCCGGAGATGATTCGCTACTACCTGTCTGAAGCACCTATTCTGGAGAACGTCCCCACCTATCTGGCCACCCGAGATGAGGATCGCGCCTACATCCTTGATCACCTCGATACGCTGGTGGTCAAATCGGTGAACGAAAGTGGCGGCTACGGTATGCTGGTTGGCCCGCATGCCAGCCGTGAGCAGATCGAACTCTTCCGCTCGCGCATTCAAGCGCAGCCGCGCAATTTCATCGCCCAGCCGGTTATCTCCCTCAGCCGGCATCCAACTTACGTGGATGGTGAGCTGCGCGGCTGTCACATTGACCTGCGTCCCTATGTGCTATGCGGCGAGCGGATCACGATCGTGCCAGGCGGCTTGACGCGCGTTGCGCTGCGGCGCGGATCGCTGGTCGTTAATTCTTCGCAGGGGGGCGGCAGCAAGGACACCTGGGTGCTCTACGACTAGCACTTGCGCGCAGGTGAGCAGTTGACGACAAACAAGAGTCGGGGGACTCAGGTGACGGCCCTCTCCTCGCTTTCGAACCCACGTCACTTATACAGCGCTGATTCCTTCGCACTTGGAGCCGTGTTTTCACAAGATGGCGCGTGACGTCACTTAGTCAGAGGTCAACATGTTGAGTCGGGTTGCGGATGCACTGTATTGGATGGCACGCTATATCGAGCGCGCGGAGGATATTACTCGCATTCTGGCCGTGAACTTTCATGCGTTGCTGGATACGCGCACGGAGAGTTCAGAGAAGGGCTGGCAGCCGCTGATCGCGATCACCGGCGACGAAGATCTGTTTCGACAGCACTTCGAACGCTATGACGCACAGACTGTCGCCGAGTTCTTGCTATGGCATCCATCCAATCCGAACGCGGTAGTGGCATGCATTCACCGCGCGCGAGAGAACGCCCGCAGCGTGCGCGAGCAGATCAGCAGTGAGATGTGGGAGTCGTTGAACCGGCTTTACTTTCTGGTTCACCGGGTGAATCGTGCTGCTGTGCTGCGTGGGCCGCACGAGTTCTTCAGCCAGATCCGTGATGGGTCGCATGCCTTTCAAGGCATCACTGAAGCAACGCTCACCCACGGTGAAGGCTATGAGTTCATCCAGTTGGGCAAATTTCTGGAACGCGCAGAAAAGACCGTTCGAATTCTGGATGTGAAGTATGCCGGCCTGCACGCGTTGCCCGATGACACGCCCGAGGCCTCACTGCAGCTCATCGCTACCCTCAAGTCCTGCAGCGCTTTTGAAGCCTTTCGCAAACAGTCGGTCGAGCCGCTCCGCGCCTCGCGCGTAGCCGAGTTCTTGCTGCTCAACCAGGCGTTCCCGCGCGCTGTGCTGTTTTGCCTCAAGCGCAGTCAACAAGCCGTAGACTACTTTGGCACCTTGAGCGCTGCATCCGCGAACAGCGTGGCGCACTATGCTAAACCGCATCGCGCCCTGGGCCGGCTCTGTTCCGAACTCGAATACCTCGATATCCAGGACGTTCTCGATGACCGGATGCATCCCTTCCTCTCACACCTTTTGCGGCGCATCAACGAGGCCGCCGATGATGTCGCTCAAGCTTTCTTCAACACCCAGGTCGTGCTGCCGAGCCCGCGACGCCAGCAAGTGCAACAGCAGCAATGAATGGCGGATTTGCCTAGGCCGTCGTTTCAACGCATCGTTTTCAACTCATGAGAATCTTCATTCAGCACACTACGACGCTCACCTATGACGCGCCGATCAGCGAAGCGCACACAGAGATACGCCAGAGACCGCTCGACGCCGGCGGACAACGCTGTCTTAGCTTTCGCCTTGAGGTGAGCCCCGAGCGCGCCAACGTCCTGTCGTTCGTGGATCACTTCAACAACGTCGTGCATTACTTCGACTGGCTTCAGCCACATGACCGGGTAGTGATCACCGCGAATAGCGAAGTGCTGACGCCGGCTGCGTTTACCGACGACTGCGCCGATTTATTGCCGCTGGAACGTTTTGACTATCTTGCGCCAACAGCATACGCGCCGCGCGACGAGCTGATTTGTGCCTTTGCCACGCCGCACGTCGCCGGCACGCCTTACGAGACGGCGATCGCCTTGATGGAGGCAATCTACCGCGGCATCCAGTATGAGCGGGGCGTGACGCACGTGAAGACGACCGCTGACGAAGTGATCCAACTTGGTCGCGGCGTGTGCCAGGATTTCGCCCACCTGTTCATTGCTGCGTGTCGTTGTCACGGCATTCCGGCGCGCTACGTCAGCGGCTATCTCTATGACCCGAAATTCTTCGGCGCTCATGTGGCCACGCACGCATGGGCCGATGTATTCATCGAAGGTCGCGGCTGGGTGTCGCTGGACCCTACCCACAATTGCCTGCAAGACGAGCGCTATGTGCGCGTGGCCGTCGGTCGCGACTATGCCGACACGCCGCCGACGCGCGGCGTATTCAAAGGCAACGCGCGAGAGACGCTTGAGGTTCGCGTGACTATCCGCAGCGCCTGAGCGTTAGCTCCTGCAAGCGTTGATGACGTAATCGGCCATCGCGCCGGGGATGTCCACGCCGGTGGCCGGCACGCTGTTGCGGAACTCCATCGTGTGGTTGACCTCATTCACGAGCAGCCCGCGCGTGGGATCCTCGAACAAATCCACCGCGACGATGCCGCCGCCGACTGCGCGGGCCGCCGCGACGCTGATGGCGTCAATCTCCGGCGTGACCGGGCAGTTGCTGGCCTTGCCACCCAGGTGCGTGTTGGTGATCCAGTGATCCGAGGTGCGGTAGATGGCAGCGATGGTCTTGTCGCCGACGACGAAAGAGCGAATGTCGCGCCCCGGCTTCCTCACCAACTCCTGCACATAGTAGATGTGCTGGGCATAGCCGCCCAGCTCGTCGCGCAGGGTCACTACGGCCTCGGCAGCATCGCGGTCGTTCACGCGCACCACACCGCGGCCCCATGAACCGATCACCGGCTTGAGGACACACGGATAGCCGATGCGTTCAATCGCCTCCAAGGCACTGGCCGGCGTGAATGCCATCATCACCCGCGTGGTCGGCACGCCGTGCTGCAGCATGAGCTGCGTGGTGATGAACTTGTCGCCGCAGTTCTCGATGACCTCGTGCGTGTTGACCGTGCGCACGCCGGCCAGCTTCATGATGCGCTGTACGTAGGTGGCGCGGCTCTGCGATACGCAGCGCTCAACTACGACATCGTAGCGCTTCCAGTAGGCCAGGTCACACAGATCGAAGACGACGCTGCGGTCGTCCACGACATCCACCTCGACACCGCGCCGGTTGAAGGCTTCGAGCAGCATCTTCTCCTCCGGGCGGACGAGGCTGCAAACGATGCACACTTTCATCGCGTCATAAAGCGCGTAACGAGGAGACAGGCAGCATTATCCCCATGTCCCCTTGTCCCTTGTCTCCCTGTCTCCCTGTCCCCATTGTCCCTCGTCCCCTCACTCCCCCCAGTCTTCCTCTTCGGTCGGCGCCAGGTCGAGCGCCAGGGGTTCGAGTGAGATCACCTCCAGCTCGGCGCCACAGTCGGAGCAGCGGATGAGTTCGTGCAAGACCGGCGCGCTCTTGAACGCGATGGTCGCGCCGCATTCAGGACATTCAGCAGTGGTAGCAGACAATGTGTTGAGCATAGCGCGCGATTCTATCCGTGCGCGGTGCGATGTGTCAATCACGCCCACGCGCACAGGCGTTCAACATACGCGGCCGATCCGTCGCGCAGCCAGCCGTCGAGTTGCGCCTGGTCTTTGAGCTGCTGCCCGCGCAGCCGCGGCACGACGACAAAGCCGGTCTTCACACCGGGCAGCGCCGTCATGTCGCCCCACAGCTTCTCCCACTGCGTCACCGGGAAGACGTCTTCTTGTCCGTGCCCCCAGCGCTTCTTCACGTCTTTGAGCGTGATGTAGGTGGGCATGCGTGCGCTGACGGTGCGGATTGCTGCACTCACTTTGTGTTCGTCGTTCAGGTCGAAGACGGTGAGGCCGAAGACGCCGAGCAACTGGTGGATGTCTATCCAGCACGTCGCGCTGTTGTAGTATGAGAGCACGAACTCGGCCTCTTCGCGCGGCATGGCTAGACCCTCCACCAGCCGGACGTGACCATCCACGCGGGCCAACCCGCCGCCGCGATCCTCCACGCGGCGCGTGATCACCTCGAAGGTCAGGCATGAACCGCGGGCGATGTGCAGGCCGAGTAGGGCAGGATCTACGTCGGCGCCCAGCGTGTCTATGTTGTGCAGCATCAGGTAGCGCAGGTTGGGATAAGCCTCCAACATCGTATGCAGCACGCTGTTGCGCAGCAGGTTGGGCACCTCGAACCAGTGGCCGACCGGGTGCAGGCACTGCATCGGCGTGTTGTCGGTGTAGTCACTGCCCTCGCCGGCCTGCTGCGCCCAATTGATCAGCGCGGCGTGCAGGCTCTCGCGCACCTTCTGCGCTTGCTCGTCGAGCAACTGTTGCGGCATCTCCTCCCACTGGAAGCGCAGGTCGCGCGCCATCGGAATCATGCGCAGGCCGACGCTGCGTCCTTCGGAGAGATGGATCGGCACGTCCGGCGATGATGGATGATTGGCGATGAATGATTCGATCGGGTCGTGGGTGAGGTAGCTGGTGGTGATGATATGCGGTAGGCGCGCGTCGTATTGGCGCGCGACGCGCTGGCTTTTGGCCAAGTGCACCTCCAGGAACGTGCGATGTTTGCCGCCTAGCTTGGCAAACGGATGCAGCGCCTTGACCACGCCGGCACCCTGCGTCCAGCGGCTGCCGGCGCCGGCGGCCAGCGTCATCACGGCCACGCGCCCATCGCGCAACGCCTCGACGCCGATCCGCTCGAATTCGGCCAGCTCGGCGCGATCGGTCGCATCTACGAGGGAATGGCTAGCATCAGATGCCGGTGGGTGAGCGGGCACATCCTCGATCTGCACGTTGGCCGGCAGGCGATTCTGCGCCAGGCCGATGCGGCCGCTCCGCAGGTCGGCGCGAATCTGCTCATGCAGCGCGCGGTCGAAGCCGAAAGCGCTCAGCAACTCTTCGAGCGAGCGGGTGGGCCCGGCCGACCCCGCTGTGTGATCTAACTGCGGGAGCAACCGGTCGAACAGCGCCTTGGTCATACCGGCGAACTCCGGCCGGCTGCGCGTCGCGTTGGCGAACCGATCGAGGTCGGCGCGGCGCATTGGCGTGAGCGCGTGCTGATCGAGCTTCACCAGCCGCGGGGTGTGCAGCGCGTAATAGCCGGTCGGCATCAGCGCGTCGTCACCACAGAGCAAGTCGGCTCGCGTGCCGATGGGGTTGATGGCAAAGTCGTAAACGACCGGATCCATCGCGAAGGGTAGGGCGTATTGCAGCTCGCGCTTGGTGGCCAGCATGATCTCGTGTAGCCGCGCTTTGGCCTGTTGCGCGATCTCCGGCGCGACGATGAAGCCCATGCCGCCGCCGCTCATGCCGCCCAACATCCAGAAGCCCCAGAAGGCATCGCCGAACGCTCGTTTGGCGCGCTCGATCAGCGTCTCGGTGTACAGGTTGCTGGCCCAGGGGATGATGGTCTGGATCGGGCCGAAGAAGTTGTGCGTGGTGAGCCGGCCGATCTCCTTCACGGCCCGTCTTGGGTCGGCGCCGCGCAGGGCGAGCAAGATGTCGTCCAGCACCCGCATGGCGTCTTTGCGCCCGGCCCACTCGGCTTCGCTGCGCAGCAGATACTTTTCGGTCACCATCTCCAGGATCGGCCCGACGTTCTGCGCCATGCCGCCATGAACGAGGATGAGCGAATCCTGCAGCATCTGGCGCACGGCGTCGCTGGCATCGCTCTGGTCGAGGATCTTGTGATTGGGCAGCAGCCGCCCGCGGCTGACGCCGTATTCCGGGTCGCCCTCCTCGGCCAACACGCCGTAGATCAGCTTCATGCCCGGCCATACGCCGCCGCTGTCCTGCCAGCCACCGCCGCTGCCGGCCAGCCATTCGCCGAGGATGGCGCGCGCAGCGACCAGCCGACGTTCGTTCTCGGCCAGCGGGCCGGTGAGCGATTTGGCCTGGCCCGTCGCCCGCATGCAGCACGCGATCAGGCAGGCGAGCAGACTGGTCGAGACGGCCAGGCGCGACCCCTTCGGGATGTCGTTCACGTTGCTGACCAGCTCGAGGCCGTAGCCCGGGCCGACCAGCCGGGCGAGCAATTCGCTCAGCGGCTGATCGGCGCCTTCCATCCCCGGCGGCACGATGCCCGAGGCAATGATGGCCGCCTTGAGCAGGCCGAGGTAGTCGCGCGCGAAGTCAAACACGTCGCGTAGATGGGTGAGGTCGGCGGTCGCGCCAAGGTCTACGCTGGTCAGCCGCAGCACCGGCTCGTCAATCACGCGCAGGTAGGCCTCAACCGGCGGGCACGGCGCAGCGTCTCGCCCACGCACGGCCAGGTCAATCGAGACGTTCAGCACGCGCGCGCCTTCGGGGAAGTCCATGCCCAGGAAGAATATGTCGCTCCACGCGCTGTGCGAGAGGTCCATCCGCACCGGCGTGCGCTCGCGCAGGATCACGCCGCCGGGGATGCGCGACGCGGCACTCAACCTCTCCGCTACCTCCGCATCTCCGCGGTGAAACAGCTCGCGCCGGATGCGCAAGGGTTGGTCGGCGGGATGGCCGATGCGGAACATCCACTGGTTGCCGCGCACGGTGCGCACGCTGCGGCGCACCTGGTCGGCCAGAGTTTGAAAGCCAAGCCGGTGATACGCCTCCGCCAGCGCGCTGGAGAGCGCGTCGCTCGGCCCATGCGCTTGCCACGCACGCTGAAACACGCCGATGGCCTCCTCGAACCGGCGATTGAGGAGATGTTCGTAGCCGGAGAATGGGATCAGGCCGCGCTTCGGCATCTCCGGCTTGGCCGGCAAATGGAAGCGATGGATGGCGTAGAGGAAGAACAGCGCGCGCACGCGCTCGTAGAGGTTGTCGCTGCGCTTGCGGAACGCATCGAGCGCCGCGCATTCTTCGAGCAGCTCGCTCATGCTGGCCTGCCGCGCCAATGCATCCAGCGAGCGATCGCGCACGCTTGGATCGGTGGTGGTGATGATCTCGATAAGCCTCGCCATCTTTCATTTGTCATCTTTCATCTGTCATTTCGCTCGACAGCAGCGAATGACGGATGAAGGGCAAATCATCAATCATCAATCATTAATCATGATTAATGATTGATGATTGATGATTAGTTTCGCATCACAAGCAACTCGACCAGTTGCGCCAGCACCTCGGCGCGGTCTTTGCCGGCGAGTGCGAGCGCAAGCTGCGCATTGAGCAGGCCGTAGCGCACGCCAATGTCGTAACGCCGGCCCAGCACTTCGTAAGCCAGATAGCGTTCGCGGTGTGCCAAGACGGCCAGCGCATCTGAGAGCGTGATCATGTTTGCGCCGGTCGCGGCCTGCTCCGTCAGCAGCTCCATCACCGTGGGCGTGAGGGCGTGGATGCCGAAGAAGCACAGGTAGTAGCCGGCGCGCAGGCCGGGCACGAGCAGCGTTTGTTCCGCTTCGGTCGGTGTCGGCTTTTCGAGCACGCGATCCACCTGATACAGCCGAGGCTGATTGGGCAGCCGCTTGCCGCCCACTGCGCCGTAGTTCGGCAGCAGCGATTCGCGTGTGGGCTGCACGGCCGATACGCTGCAGGCGTGAGCTTCGGCCACGCGCACCACTTGTTGGGCGCAGGTGCTCCCATCGCTATCCTCGCTCAGGTGCAGGTGGTCGCCGACCAGGTGGAGGAAGGGTTGATTGCCGGTGAACTCGCGCGCGCACAGCACGGCGTGGCCGTAGCCGCGCGGCTCATGCTGCTCGACGAACGACAGCCGGCGCGCGTGCTCGCCGGCGGCAGCAGCATACGCTTCTGCATCGCCAGGGTGCACGACGACGCAAATGTCGTGGATGCCGGCGGTGAGCACTTCCTCGACAATGATCTGCAAGGCGGACTTCTGAGCGCCGTCGCGGTCTATCAGCGTCTGTAGCGGGAGGCCGCGTTGGTTTCTGCCGGCGGCGGTGATGACAGCTTTCGTGATCTTCATAGCTCTTCGGCGGAAATCGGGTTGCCCGCAGTGTACTTGACCCGCGCTGATTCGCTATACTGGCCGCCCATCGCATGACGACGCCTCGAAGGTTGATCATCGGCATGAGCGGCGCGAGCGGCGCGATCCTGGGCATCCGCCTGCTGGAAGTACTGCGCTCGACTGAGATTGAGACGCATCTCATCCTCAGCTCAGCGGCACGTCTCACGATTATCGGCGAGACGACGTGGAGTGTGCAGGAAGTCGAGCGGTTGGCGCACGTCGTGCACCCGATCGGCGACATCGGCGCGACCATCGCCAGCGGCTCGTTCAAGACCGACGGCATGATCATCGCGCCGTGTTCGGTGAAGACGGTCTCTGCGATCGCCTACGGCATCACCGACGACCTGATCGCCCGGGCGGCGGACGTATGCCTGAAGGAGGGCCGGCCGGTGATCGCCGTCTTTCGCGAGGCGCCGCTGCACGTTGGGCATCTGCGCGCGCTCACGCAGTTCGCCGAGATCGGCGGCGTGGTCTTCCCGCCGGTGCCGGCGTTCTACGCCAACCTGCAGAGCGTGGACGACCTGGTGACGCAGATCGTGGGGCGGGTGCTGGACCGCATCGGCATCGAGAACGACTTGGTGAAACGCTGGGAGGGGCTGCGCGCGCGCCACGATGCACGCAATCTATGACGCACGAAGCGCTTGTGAATGATGCCGCGTTGAAGGATGAGCTGCGCCGCTTTTTGGCGCAGCACAACGCGCTGACCCTGGCTTACACGGACGAAGCCGGCGTGGGCGCGTGCGGCCTGTGGTTCGCTGCGGATGACGATTTGGCGTGCTACTTCCTCTCCTCGCCGGAGACGCGGCATGGCCGTGCCCTGCGCGATGGCGGCGCGGTCGCGTTCGCCATTCACAAGGACGATCAGGACTGGCGCGCGATCCGCGGCGTGCAAGGACGGGGATGGTGCAGCCCGGTGCCTGCGGCGGATGCTGCCGGCCCGTGGCGCGTCTATTTGCAGCGCTTCCCGTTCGTCGCGCAGCAGTTCCCTGACCTCGAGGCTGCGCTGAGGACGGCTTGGTTGTGGCGCATCACGCCGGCCTGGCTGCGGCTGATTGACAACACGCGCGGCTTCGGCCACAAGCAGGAGATAATGCTGGCGTCGCGCGCCGGCCAAGCCTCAGGCTGAGCCTCCAGGTTGAGCAGGCTGAGCCTGCCGAAGCCTGCCGAAGCCTGCCGAAGCCCGCGCGCAAGTTCGGAGAAAGTCGAATGGCAACTGCGAAAGTTGATGGTTTAGCTTCGTATGAGGCTGAAGATGCAATTGCATCGCGCTCATCGCGCGGCACGCTCGCGCGCACGGCGATGTACGTCGCGCTGGCAGCGGCGTGGATCGCCACATGCGGCAGCTTGTACATGAGCGAGGTACTGGGCTGGATTCCCTGCCTATGGTGCTGGTATCAACGCATCGCCATGTATCCGCTGGCGGTGATCCTGGCAGCAGGCCTGGTCTTGCGCGACCGCAACCTGCCGAAGTATGCGCTATGCCTGGCCATCCCCGGCGCGCTGGCGTCGGTGTATCACATTCTGCTGCAGAAAGTGCCGGCCTTCGCGCGCTTCGAGTCCTGTGTGGTCGGCGTGCCGTGCTCGGCGGATTACCTCAACCTGTTCGGCTTCATCACCATTCCGATGCTCGCGCTTGCAGCGTTCGCCATCGTCATCGTCGCGTGCGTCATCGCGCTCAGCGTGCGCGAGCCGGCCGGCGAGAACTACCTGGCGTACGGGCCGCTCACTGTGCTGTCGCCGGCAGCGTCGGTCGGCCTGATCGTCGCGGCCATCGTCGCATTGTTCGTGCTCAGCGGCGCGATGACGCGCAGCCGTCAGCCGGCGCCCTCGATCGCCACCAGCGCGCCTGCGGCGGCGTTGCCCGCCGGGGCATCGCGCGAGGCGGCAGCAGCGCTCTACGAGCAGGCGTGTGCGGGTTGCCACGGGCCGGCCAACGCCGGCATGCAGCTCATCCGCGCGGAGTATCTGCGCGAGCACAGCGACCTGGAAGTGATGGCGCTCATCCGCGCCGGCCGCAGCGCCACCGATCCCGACAATTTCAGCGGCAAGGCCATGCCGGCCAACGGCGGGCAGATCGGCATCTCCGACGAACAACTCGCCGCGCTGGTGCACTACCTGCGCGAGGTGCGGGGCAACTAGTGCCTTGTTAGGTAAGATTTTACAATCCTAGTCTGAGCCGCTACACTGTGCGGCATGGGTAAGCATAGACACATCGAACTGACAGAAGAACAACGCACTGAACTTGAGAAGTTGATCCGCACCGGTAACGCTCCGGC
>JANWYN010000121.1 GCA_025055235.1 Candidatus Roseilinea sp.
CAACTTCCTGGAGGGCAAGGTGCAGGAAGTGAACGGCGAGTTCGCCAGCGTGATCGTGGATGGCGGGCGCCGGTTCGTGGGCCGGGCGATGGACGGCGTGCGACCGGGCGTACAAGCCGTGGTCTCGGTCCGGCCGGAGAAGGTGCAACTGGTCGAACAACCCGACAGCAGCCCAAACTGCTACGAAGTGCAGGTGCGCTCCATCGCCTATGTCGGCTCGGACACGCGCGTGATCGTCATGCTTGGCTCGAACCAGTTGGACGTGTGGGAGCAGAACACCGTCAGCACGCTCGACCCGAACTATTTCTTCAAGCCCGGCGAAACGGCTTGGTTGACCTTCAAGCCGGAGAACGCCCTCGTCTTGGCCCACTAAACCGCGCGATGCTCACAGCTCAAAGCCCATCGCTCACTGCTCACCGCTCACAGCTCATTGCTCAGAGCTCAAAGCTCACAACTCATGTCTCAAATGATCCAAGCCTTCCGTGAACGCCGTTCCCTGCGCATCGCCGGACTGATGTTCCCCGGTGCGTTCTGGCTGATCGTCTTCTTCCTCATCCCGCTGCTGATCATGGCCGTGATCAGCTTCATGTCACGCGATCAGTTCGGCTTTCCCGCACCGCCATTCACGCTGGAGAACTACTGGGACATCGTCAAGGACATCCGCTTCAATTTGTCCATCTCGTTCGAGGGCGGTTTGAACATTCGCCTGTTCGATGGCCTATACCTGGAGCTGTTCTGGCGCTCGATCTGGCTGTCGCTGATCAGCACGATCATCACGCTGCTGATCGCGTTTCCGGTAGCGCTGTTCATGTCGCGGCTCTCACGGCGCTATCGCAACTTGGCGCTCTTCTTGGTGATGATCCCCTTCTGGACCAACTTCCTGGTGCGCACGTATGCGCTGCAATTCATGCTGCGCGGGAACGGGCCGATCAACACTCTGCTCCGTGCGCTCGGGCTGGAGCCGCTGGACTTGCTCTTTACGCCGACCGCGGTGATGATCGGCTTAGTCTACGGCAACCTGCCGTTCATGATCCTGCCGCTCTACACGTCGCTGGAGAAGTTCGACTGGACGATGATCGAGGCGGCGAACGACCTAGGCGCGAACATGCTGCGCGCCTTCCAGCGCGTGATGCTGCCGCTGATTGCACCCGGCTTGGTCGCCGGCTCGATCCTGACGTTCGTCCCGGCCATCGGCTCATACATCACCGTTGAGCTGATGGGCGGCGGGCGCACCAACATGATCGGCTATGCGATTGCGCAACAATTCAGCGCCAGCGTGAACTGGCCGTTCGGCTCGGCGATGTCACTGCTGATGATGATCATCGTCACCATCGCCGCCGTGTTGTACTTCCGCAGTGGGCGCGGCGAACAGCGCGCCGTCTTGTAGTCGTTAGCCATGGCATCCGATTCGACCGTCGTCCTGCTCGGCGAACGCAGCGAGATCAAGCCGAGGCCGCGCCGCGAAACTCAGCGCTTCAGCCTCAGCCGCTTCGCGCTGGTGACCATCACGCTGTTTACATTTGCCTTCCTGTACGTGCCGATCGTCGTGCTGATCGTCTTCTCGTTCAACAGCGCGCGCACCGGCGCAACCTGGCAGAGCTTCACCTTGCAATGGTATGCGCGCGTGTTCAGCAATGCGCGCATCCTGGAAGCCGCCGCCAACAGCCTGATCGTCGCGGTGCTGTCCACCTTCGGTGCAGTCGTCATCGGCACGTTGATGGCGATGGCGATGGAGCGCTACCGCTTTCGCGGTAAGGGCGCCTGGGACGGCCTGCTCTACATGCCGGTGATCGTGCCGGAGATCGTGATGGGCATCTCGCTGCTGATCTTCTTCGCCGCGGTCAACATCAGCCGCGGCCTGCTCACGCTGGTGATCTCTCACATCGCCTTCTGCATGCCGTTCGTCTACCTCACCATGCGCGCGCGCCTGGCCGACTTCGACCGCTCGGTGGAAGAGGCGGCGCAAGACCTCGGCGCCAACGAGTGGGTCACCTTCCAGCGGATCACCCTGCCCCTGCTCATGCCGGGCATCATCAGCAGCGCGTTGCTGGCCTTTACGCTGTCGCTGGACGACTTCGTGATCTCGTTCTTCGTCACCGGCGTCGGGTCGCAGACGTTGCCGGTATACATCTGGGGGCAGATCCGCAAGGGCATCACACCGGAGATCAATGCCATCTCCGCGCTGATGCTGGTGCTGTCCATCATCCTCGTGATCATCACACAGCTCATCCAGAGACGCCAGCGGGCATGAAGGCTCACGAGTTGCGTGGATAATTGCCCCCGCCGCGCACTGCGCCGGCGACCTTTTATCAACTAAATCGAGAGGAGACAGAGGTAACCATGAACCGACGAGCCTTTTTGCGATTGGGTTTGGGACTGAGCGGCGCAACGGCTTTGATGGCTGCCTGCGGCGGTGCGACAACGCCAGCGCCGACGACTGCGCCGGCAGCCGAAGGCCCTACGCCGCAACCCGGCAGCGTGGATAAGAGCAAACTCGCATCAGAGTTGAGCTGGTACACCTGGGGCGGATACGTCGCCGATAGCGTGATCAACAAGTTCAAAGAAGAGTTCGGCGTCACGGTCAAGATAGACACCTATGGCTCGAATGAGGAGATGGAGGCCAAGTTCAAGGCGGGCGGCAATCCCGGTTACGACTTGATCACGCCGTCCGACTACATGGTGTCGAAGATGATCGCCGCCGGCTTGCTGGAGAAGTTGAACTTCGACAACATCCCCAACTTCCAATACATTGACGCCGGCCACAAGAACTTGTACTTCGACCCGACCAACGAGTACTCCGTGGCCTACAACTGGGGCTGCACCGGCTTCGCCTACGACAAGACGAAGGTGCCCGAGCCGATCACCAACTGGAAGCAAGTGATGAATTGGCCGGACGCGCTGCGGGGCAAGCTGGGCATGCTCGACGACGTGCGCGAGTTGCTGGCCGTCGGCCTGCGCGTGCTCGGCTACAGCGGCAACGCCACCGACCCTAAGGAGATCAATGCCGCCCGCGATGCGCTGATCGAGTTGAAGCGGCGCGCCAACTACACGTTGACCGACAGCCCGAACGCCGCCACCAACCTCGTCGCCGGCGATATCTTCGGCACGCAGATCTACACCAACGATGCCGTCGTGGCGCGCAGCGAGAACCCCAATCTGGTCTACGTCATCCCCGGCGATGTGAGCACGGTGTGGCAAGACAACCTGTGCGTGCCGAAGGGCGCGCGCAGCCAGTACACCGCCGAGGTGTTCATCAACTTCCTGTGCCGGACCGACATCGCTGCCGAGAACGCCAACGAGATCGGCCTGGCGACGCCCAGCGCCGAAGCGCTGCGCCAAGGGTTGATCGCCAAGGAGTTGGTCGAGGACAAGTCTGTGTATCCCGACGTCGCTGCGATGGGCGATGCTTTAGAATTCTTGCGCAAAGGCGATCCCGAAGTGGACGAACTCTACCAGCGCGCGTTCGACGAAATCAAAGCGGCTTGAAAGCGCGGCAATCGCCGCTACGTTCGACTATCGAGGCGAGGCGCGCCGTGGCGAGGGGAGCGCGCTTCGCTCACCAATCGCTCCTCGCATATTTGGCTTTCATGAGGTGGTATCGTCGTGCAATATTCACGCCCGTCGGACTCCATCGTTAGGTCGGTGCAGCCTTTTGCAGAGTGGGTGCTTGATTGGATCTTTCTCTCCAGCGTTGTGGTTGCCCCGCTGGCCGTTGTGGCTGCGATCTACTTCTGGTTCGCCGGCGCGCCGGCAACCGCGGCGGCCTGCGCCATCGTCGCTGCCAGCGCAGCGTGGGGCATCTATGCGCGCTTCGTCGCGCCCTGGCAACTGCGGGTCAAGCGACTGAAGATCAGCCGCTGGAGCGAGCGGGGAACCGGACAAGCTACTGCTTCTGCAAGCCGGCCGCCGCTCAAAGTAGTTTTCTTCTCCGACCTGCACCTCGGCCAATTCAAGCGCCAGGATTGGGCGCAGCGCATCGTCGAGACGGTCAATGCACAATCGCCCGACCTCATTCTGATCGGCGGCGACTTCGTCGGCAAGACGGCGTGCTGCGAGATCGCCGATCTGCTCGCGCCGCTGCGTCATCTGCGGGCGACGCACGGAGTATATGCCGTGCTGGGTAACCACGACTACGGCATCCCCGGCCCGGATCACTCCGACGAGCTGATCCAGCTCCTCCCCCAGTTGAACATCCGGCTGTTGCGCAACGAATGCGTGGTGATCGGCGACGATGTGCTGCTGGTCGGCGTGGACGAGTTGTGGACCGGCCGAGATGACCTGCACGGCGCGCTGGCACCCTGTCATCACCGCGCGCCGGCTGCGCGCACGATCGTGCTCGGCCACAACCCCGACTTAATGCTGAAGCTGGACGGGCTGCGCGCTCATCCGGCGTTGCAGGACGCCTTCTTCATCTTCGGTCACACGCATCAGGGGCAGATCTACATCCCGCTGCTGCCGGGATTGGCCGTCCCGATCGAGTCCAAGTTCTATCGCGGCCTGCACCATACGCCCCACGGCGCGCTCTATGTCTCGTCGGGCTGTGGAGAAAACACCACCCCCACGCGCCTCAACACCTGGCCGGAGATCGTGGTCTTCGAGGTATGACGCCGGATGACGATGGCTCACTGCGCCATCGCCGCCGCGTAGGCTTGTTCCCAGCCTTGATCCACACCGTCGCGCAGCAGGGCGACATGCAGCAACTCTGCTACGGATTCGGCTTCGGCGTTGATGCGCGCGCCTGCTGCCACCGGCACAGCGCGTAACCCGGCGCGCCGCAGCAACGCCGCACGCCGTTCTGCCCGTTGCACGTCGCGCTCGTCTACGACCGACGACACTTCCACTGCCAGCCAGACATCTTCCCCTTTAGCCTCAGTTGAACGTACCTGACCGTGCACCAACACATCGAGCGCGAACAAGTCCATCATTTCGCGATCGTTGAGTTTAGTCTCTAGCTGCGCTTCGATATCGGTGACTGGCACCACGCGGACGCGGCGCAACCAGCGACCGAAGTAAGCCGGGGCCTTATCGCGGAACTTCATTTCGAGCGTGTCGCCGCGGACCTCGGCCATCTGGTTGACCAGGCGCTCCACGATCATCGTGAGCCGGTCAAGGCGCTCTTCCGTGTAGCGCTGCGCTTGGGCGAGCTGGTCCATCCGCGTTGCCAGTTCGTCCATGCGCGCCGCGAGCTGATCCATTCGCGCCGCAAGTTCGTCCACTCGTACAGCGAGCAAATTGAGGCGCTCTTCGGTGCGACGCTGTGCCTCGGCTAGTTGATTAAGGCGCTCTTCGGTGCGACGCTGTGCCTCGGCTAGTTGATCAAGGCGCTCTTCGGTGCGACGCTGTGCCTCGACCAGCTCGCGCACGATGTCCGGCAACGCCAGCAGCTCGTTGGTCAACACGAGCCGGCGCACCTCGCTCAGCCACTCCGGATGGGTAGCCAGCAGGCGCGTCAGATCTTGCAAATCGTTGACCGTGAAGGACATCGGCAGTGATTATAGCGAGCGCCCAACGCACTCAAAGCACGTTGGGCACTCGATTTTACGGGGTAATAATGATGATGAGCGCCGGGGTGGCCGTTGGCGTCGGCGTATTAGTTGCCGGTGCGGGCGTCGGGGTATCCGTCGGCGTCGGCGACGGTGGTGGTGGAACCGTAGGCGTTGGCGTTGGCGACGGCGGTGGCGGGGTAGTGGGTGTCGGCGTCGCAGTTGGCGGCGGCGGCGGAGTAGGTGTCGGTGTCGCTGTGGGCGGCAGCGGTGTTGAGGTATTCGTCGGCGTCGGTGATGGTGGCGGCGGCACGAATTCCCAGACGAGGTTGAGGTTGCCCGGACCGGTGTAGTTCACGTATAGCACTTGCAGGAAGTGCTGGCCGGCGTTTAGCACCCGCGCGCCCGTTAGCGTCTTCGGGCCGGCTGCGATGTCGTCTATGCCCGCTACGATCGCACCGTCAACCAGCAGCCGGATACCGTCGTCCACCGTCGCCGTGAACATGTAGGTCCCGCCCACGGGGAAGTTGACCGAGCGCCGCCAATCCACCGAGAAGCTGGATGGGTTGACCTGCGGCGGCGGCCAGCTCGGCATCACCGCGGTGTTCAAGAATCCCGGCGGGTTCGGCAGCGCGAGAGGGTCATCGCGCTTGATGACGAGCGGGCCAGTCCAGTCGGTCGAGTTATAGTAGCGGCCCTCCCAGCCGGCGTAGTTGACCTTCCAGTTCAGCGAGACGCTCGCCGAGGGGCCCGACTTGTAGTACTCGACGCGCAAGATGTGCGTCCCGGCGGTCAGGCTGACGTCGGCCGTCACCGTGCGTGGAGGGCGAATGACCCACTCGTTGATGATTTGCACATTATCCACGAAGACGCGCGCGGCGCCATTCACGGATAGGGTGAACTGGTAGTTGTCCGTAGTCGGGAAGTTGGCGTTGCTGGTGAAGATGGCCGACCAGTTGTTGCGCGGGACGCGCGGGCCGGGCGCGCCGGTGCCCCAATTCACGTTCAAGGGCGGGCCGGGCAGGTTCTGATCGAACAGCACGGGCGGGATGAGATCTACGTTGCCGAAATACTGGGCGTACCACGCGTCCGACGGGTTCGGGTTCGGCGTCGCCGTCGGCACGACGATCGTCGGGCCGGGCGGCGGCGTGCACGTCGCGGGCAAGGTCGGGACGGGCAACGGCCCGTTGAACGCGTTGTTATCCTTGCTGCTCTCGACGACCATGTTGCTCGGATCAACGACGACGAGGTTCGGACCGGTCGTGAAGCCGGGGAACCAAAGCGAGGTCGTCTGGCCGGGCGCGAGCGTACTTGTTGGCGCCAGTTGCCGTTGATTGTTGGCCTCCACCAGGAATGGGCCAGCAGAGGCGTTGCCGATGTTTTGCACCACGACGCGAATGCCGAGTTGGGTCGAGACGTAGGCGCAACTGGCGCCGGTCTCCAGCTCGATGGCCACGCTGGCGATGGTCAGGTCGGGCAACGGGCCGATCGGGCCGGGCGTCGGCGTTTCGGGCGGCGCCCGGGTGGGTATTAGCTCGCCGCCAACGATGATCGGCGTGAATTGCGTGAAACCGGTGGCCGCGCCGCGCGCGACGAGATAGTACTGGCCGGCGGCGGCAGGCGCAGTCAAGTCATCCCGCTGGAATGTGCCGTCGGGGCCGGCGATGGCGTCGCCCAATTTTTGGAGTTCGCTGGAAGGCCCGGTCGTCGAGGATGCCAGGAAGATCTCGACGGCTTCGTCAGGTTGGAAACCGATCCCGCGCACACCGAAGGGCGCGCCGGGCGCGAGCGGGCCGCTCGCCTCGATGCGCGCTGTGCTGCCGGGCGGCGGCGTCGGCACAACATCGCGTTGGCCGGCAGTGCGAGACAAGAGCCAGAATGCCGCCGTGCAACATAGAATCAGCAGCACTACGGTGAGGATGCCGGCCCAGACATAGCGCGACGGCGACTCCGTCTCGATGTCGGTCGCCCCCCCTGCAGGGACCGCGGATGTTGATGTTGAGGACGATGGTGTCCGGTCGCGCTCTGAGCTCATGTCGCCTTCTTGGAGATAAGATTATAGGCGTGGCAACCGTAACCGCGAATCGCCCGAACCGACCCGACCGATGAGCCTCGCCAGCCCCTACGACGCCTTCGCCCGCATCTACGACCTGCAGCATAGCGGCTTCCTGGACGACGCGCCGATGTACCTCCGCCTGGCGCGCGAGGCCGCGCCCGAGGCATCCATCTTGGAGATCGGGTGTGGCAGCGGCCGGGTGATGATTCCCCTGGCCGAGGCCGGCTTTCGCGTCGTGGGTGTGGATGAGTCGGCCGAGATGCTGCGGATCGCCGAGCAACGGCTACGCGCAAACCCGCACATCCCCGCCGAGCGCTGGTCGCTGATTCACGCCGACGCGCGCACGCTCCGGCCGGAGGATCCGGCGCGGTTCGACATGGCCATCATCGCGCTCAACACTTTTCTCCACAACCTCACGCGCGACGACCAGCTCGCCACGTTGCGCGCTGTGCGGGCGCATCTCTCCGCCGGCGGGCTGCTGGTGGTGGATCTGCCGCCCAACGACGAGATGGCCTATCAACCCGACGACGGCATCTTCCAGCTCGAGGCCACGTTGATAGATCCACAGGCCGGGACCGAGATCCGCAAATTCGTCGCCAGCCGCATCTTCTGGGCTGTGCAGGAGCAAGAGCTGACCTACCGTATCGAAGAGCGCCGCGCAGGCGACGCCGCCTTCACCGAACAGCTCATCACCTTCCGCTTGCGCCACGTCTTCAAGCACGAAATGGAGCTGCTCCTGCTGCAGAGCGGATTCGCCGAGCCGACTTGGTACGGCAACTATGACCTGGCGCCCTATGGCGAGGGCAGCCCGCGCATGATCGCCGTGGCGCGGGCACTCTAGCGGCTCAGTCGCTTCTCAGCAAGCCGCACTATCATTTCCGGAGGCGATGTCCATCCGTACGCGGCTCACCATCTGGTATACAGCCGTCCTCGCGCTGATTCTCTTCATCTTTGGCATTGGGGTGTACATCTACGTCACCTGGCAGATGGTTCAGCAGGTGGACTCGCGGCTCAGCCAGGCGGCCAACACGGCGCTCCGGCTCGCGCTCACCCAGCAGCCGGAGGTCGAGGAGCGCGCCGGCCAAACGGTGCTGAGGCTCCCCGGCCTCGATGCGCTGCGCGCCTCCGAGATCTACGTGCAGCTCATCGGCCCACGCGGACAGGTGATCGGCATCTCGCCGAACATCACCGATCCATTTCTGACGAACCATCTCGATCCGGAAGCGTTCAAGGAAGCGGCGCGCATGCCTGCCGACCAGCGCGTCATCCAGTTCACCGAGGCGCAACACCGCGGGCTGCCGCCGATTCGCGTCCTCACCCAGGCGCTGAGCACGCGCAACGGCGAACTGGTGGGCTATCTGCAGGTCGCCACGTCGCTGGAAAGTGTCAAGGCTGCGCAGAACAGCTTGCTGATCGCGCTGCTGTCGCTCGGCGGCCTCGGCGTCTTGTTCTCGGCCGTGATCGGCGCGTTGCTGGCACGGCGTGCGCTGCGGCCGGTGGACGAGCTGACGAAAACGGCGATGGCGATCTACCGCGCCGAGAACCTCGACCAGCGGGTGGTCGTGCCGAAGACAAACGACGAGGTGAGCCGGCTGTCGCAGGCATTCAACGAGATGCTCGACCGGCTGGCGAAGCTCTTTCACGCCCAACAGCGCCTGATCGCCGACGTGTCGCACGAGATGCGCACGCCGCTCACCGTCATCCGCGGCAACGTGGACTTGCTGCGCGCGATGGGCTGCGCTGACGAAGAATCGCTCAATGCGCTCACCCGCGAGAGCGACCGCATGACGCGCCTGGTCGGTGACCTATTGCTGCTGTCGCAGGCCGACGCCGGCGTGCTGCCAATGCACTTCCACAACGTCAACCTGAATCAGGTGATCTCGGACGTTGAGCGCAGCGGCCAGGTGCTGAGCGCCGGCCGCATCAACGTGTCGGCGCATGTCGAGCCCGACCTGGTCATCCAAGCCGACGCAGACCGGCTGAAGCAAGTGCTGCTCAACCTGGTGGACAACGCCATCAAGCACACGCCCGACGGCGGCCAGGTGCGCATCGAGGCCGTGCGCAGCTACAACAACTACGTGCGCATCTCCGTCAGCGACACCGGCGTCGGCATCCCTGAGAAGGACCTCCCCCACGTGTTCGAGCGCTTCTACCGCGTGGACAAGTCGCGCTCGCGGGCCAACGGCGGTTCGGGGCTCGGCCTCTCGATCGCCCACTCGATTGTTCAGGCGCACGATGGCCGGATCGTCGTGAGCAGCAAGCCCGGCGTCGGCACGACGTTCGACGTTTACCTGCCCATGCAGCGCCATCTTCCGCCTTCCGCAGCAGGGAATGGCGCGCACAACGGCGCTAGCTCTGCCTAAGCGCGGCGCGCATGCGATCGAGCGCCTCAAGCATCTGCGCGCGCGGGCACCCGAAGTTGAAGCGCAGGAAGCCTTCGCCGCCCGGGCCGAAGGTCGCGCCGTCGCTCAACGCCACACGCGCGCGATCCAGAAAGAACTTGTAGGGATTCCCCGCGATGCCGGCCTCGCGACAATCCAGCCAGCCCAGATAGGTGGCTTGTGGAACGGTCGCTCGCACTTCGGGCATGTTCTCGGCCAGGTAATCGAGCATCACGTCGCGGTTGGCCGAAAGGTATCGCTGAAGCGCGGCAAGCCAGTCATCGCACTGGGTGTAGGCCGCTTGGGCCGCTGCCAGCCCCAGTGCGTTTGGATGCGGCAACACCCCATTGTTGGACGCGACGAAGCGCTGGCGCAGCTTTTCGTTTTGAATGACGGCGAAGCCGAAGCCGAGGCCCGGCAGGTTGAAGGTCTTGCTCGGCGCCATCAGCGTGATGCATCGCTGGGCGACCTCCGGCGCGAGGCTGGCCATCGGCACGTGCGGCGCGCCGTCCAACGTCAGGTCGCTCCAGATTTCGTCGGAGCAGATCAGCACGTCGTTGGCCAGGCAAATCTCGGCCAGGCGCCGGAGTTCGTCGCGCGTCCATGCGTGCCCGACCGGATTGTGAGGATGGCAATGGATGAACAGCGACGTGCGCGGCCCGATGGCGCGCGCGAACGCCTCGTCGTCCAACTCGACATGCACCCGTTGTCCTTCTACCCGATATCGCAGCTCCACTTTGGCCAGCGTCATGCCGTGGTTCGCCGGCGCCGAGAAGAAAGGGAAGTAGACCGGCGTGAGGACGACCGCCGAATCGCCCACGCGGCCGAAGGCGCGGCAGACCAGGTTCAAGCCGCTGACCAGGCCGGGCAGGAAGACGATCTCGTTGGGCTGGACGCGCCAGCAATAGCGACGCTCCAACCAGGCGCAGATGGCCTGCGTCAAGGCGTCGTGCGGAAACTCGTATCCGAATACGCCTTCGGCGACGCGCTCAGCCAACGCCCGGCGCACCGGCTCGGGCGAGCGAAAGTCCATATCAGCCACCCACATCGGGATGACGTCGCTCGGATAGGAGGCCCACTTCACGCAACCCGGCCGGCGGCGATCAATGATCTGATCGAAGTCGAACGTGGCTGACGGCGAGGCGTCTTGCGCGGAGAACGAGGCGTGGCTCGTCGGATTCACGGCGCAGATTGTATGCGCGGAAAAGACAGCGAGGCGACTTGAACCGTCGCCTCAGGCATCGAGGATATTTCTATGTGCGAACCGGGGATCAGACGGCTTCCTTCAGCGGCTTGAGCACGCGCGCGCGCACAACGTTTCGCGCAGGTTTGGCGGCGATGGTGATCTTCTCACCGGTGAAGGGATTGACGCCTTCGCGCGCGCTGGTCGCCGGCTTGTGCGCCACGGTGAACTTCACGATCCCCGGCAGGCTGAAGACCTGTGGGCCGCCCGGGCTGAGTTCCCGATGGATGACATCGCTCAGCGCGGCGAGGACTTTGTTGACGTCCGACTTGCTCAGGCCGGTGTGCTCGGCGAGCGTCGCCGTCAACTGCGATTTGTTCATCGCCTTCTTCGTTTTTGTAGTTGCCATGATTCTCTCCTTGGACTAGCCTTAATATAACTCATCTCGGTCGAACGGGTGCTTTCGCCAGTGGGCTGTAGGGCGCGCCCCGAGTGTCCCGCATGGGCTACCGCAGCGCGCCGTTGGCAGCGCACGGGCACGGAACGGCGTCCGGGCATGGAACAGCGTCCGTGCCCTACCGTGCGATGGTTTGCCCCTATCCGCGAATGCACTCGGTCGAACCCGCGCAAGCGGAAGCGCAACAGCGCATCAGCGCAAACGGTGATGGCCTCTTTGGCTAACGACCTGACCTTGCTTGCCATCGCGCTGGCCGGCGCGATGGTCGGATGCGGCTTGGCGCTGCTCCCCGGCTTGCACGTGTTCAACGTCGCCGGGTTGGCGCTGTTGCTTTCGACGCGCGGCGTCATCGGCTTAGCCGACCAGGCGTTAGCAATGTTCCTGCTCGGTGCGCTGGTGGGCTGGGTTGTGGTTAATGTCATTCCGGCCGTGTTCCTCTTCGCGCCGGACGACGCGAACGTGATCGTCGTGCTGCCGACGACCAAATACCTCATGCGCGGGCGCGGCGTCGAAGCTGCGCTGCTGGTCGGGGCGGGCAGCCTGGGCGCGCTGTTCGGGTTGGTGCTGCTGGCGCCGGTTCTGGACGAGATCATCCGCCCGCTGCGCACGATCGTTCAGCCGCACACCGGCTGGATGCTCGTAGCGATCATCGCCTTTTTGCTGTTGGGCGAGTGGCCGCGCGCCAACGACTTGGCGCCTCCGGCGCGGCGTTTGCTATCGGCCTGGGCCTATTTGGGCGCCGGCCTGCTCACGTTCATCTTGAGCGGGCTGCTGGGGTTCGTCTTGCTCTACCGCAGCCCGATCGCCGTCGAGTCGGCATTCGTCAACCTGATGCCGGCGTTCATCGGCCTGTTCGCCATCCCCGGCTTGCTGCAGATTCTCTTGTTCGGTGCGAAGCCACCACCACAGGCGACCGCGCTGCCGGCTGAGATCGAGCCTCGGCTGCTGCTGCGCGGCGCGCTGACCGGCCTGAGCGGCGGCCTGTTTGCCAGCGTGCTGCCGGTCGTCAGCGGGGGCATCGGCGGCTTGCTGGCCGGGCACGCTACGGCGCTGTGGAACGACCGGCTGTTCATGATCTCGCTCGGCGCATCGAAAGTGGCCTACTACGTGGGCAGCCTGCTGCTGCTCTTCGTGCCCGGGCTGACGCTGACGCGCGGCGGCATGGCATGGATGTTGAGCAGCGTCTATGTGCCGTATGGCTGGCGCAGCTACTGGCTCGCCGTCGCTGCCATGGCGCTCGCCGGCGTGGTCGCCTTCGTCGCGCTGATCGCGCTGGCGCGTGTGACGGCGAAGCTGATCAATCACCTCAACGTCAAATGGATCGCCGGCGGGTCGCTGGTCGTCGCCATCGCCATCACGCTCGCGTTCACCGGCTGGGGCGGATTGGTGATAATGTCGGTTGCGACGACCGTCGGCCTGATCCCCGTCATCGTCGGCGGCCGGCGGCTGAACTGCCTCGGCGTGCTGTTGATGCCGATCACCCTGAACATGATCGGCGTCGGCCCGGCCGTGGCGCAGTGGTTAGGACTTCTATGATCGAGAATCGGTGTGCATATGACGAAGGCACTTTTCGAGGGTCTGGTGCTGGACGAGGCGGGTAACGCCCTGCCGGTGGTCTATGTCGGCCAGGATCCGACGTATGTGCTGATCGAGGACGGCTTCAAGTATCACGTAGACGCGCGCAAGGTAGACGAGCAGGTGCTGAATATCTTCCGCGAGCACGTGCAGCAGAACGAAGCGCTGGTGAGCGAAGGGGTGTTGCGCATGTTGGGCAAAGATGACTTGTTCACCAAGGTTGCGGTAGACCGGCAAATTCGCAACCTGGATCAGCACTTCGCCCAATTGTTCGAAGTGGGCATCCCGGAGCAGGCGCGCCGATATCTCGGCATGCTCGGCTTCAGCATCGTCATCAACCGGCACGGCGAAGTGGTGGACGTGAAGATGCCATCCGCGCCTATTGACGAAGAAGGTCTCTAGTGTTTGGACAGGATGAACAGGATTTACAGGATTATTCCATCCTGTGAATCATGTAAATCCTGTCAACCAAGCTCACAGGCGTGAGATGGATAGCCGGCGCAGGCGTGCGCGCTTCTTGGACTGGTGCGCTTCCATGCGCTCGAGCACGCCGTTGAGGAAGCGCACCGCTTCGACGATATACGGCCCTTTGTTCAGCATCACGCACTCCGCCCGGCCGCTCATCACCGCGTCCGACACCTCGGCGCGCGATGGGGAGCCGAACTTCGCCATGCTCTCCAGCACCTGCGTCGCCCAGATCACCGGCACATGCGCCGCTTCGCACAGCCAGAGGATCTCTTCCTGCACCTCGGCCAGCCGCTCGAAGCCGACTTCGACCGCTAGATCGCCGCGCGCCACCATCACCCCGACCGGCGGCAACTGCATGCTGGCCAGCAACAACTGTGGCAGATTCTCGAACGCGCTGCGCGTCTCGATCTTCAGGATCACGCCCACATCCCGCGCTTTCAGGCGGTTGATCTCCTCGCGGAGCGCCCAGACATCCTCCGGGCTGCGCACGAACGACAGGCCGATCATGTCCACCCGCGAGGCCATGACGGCGAGGTCGTCCAGGTCTTTCTGGGTGAGCGAGGGGATGTCCAGCTTTACGCCGGGCAAGTTGATGCCTTTCTCCGCGCCCAACTTCGCGCCGGACGCCGGATTCGTGTGGATGATCTCCACCAGCATGCGCGCGCCATCGTTCTCCAACACGCGCCCGCAGATTTTGCCGTCGTCGAACCAGATGTGCTCTCCCGGCTTGACGGCCGCAAATGATTCCCCCAAGGTGCACGAGATGTGCGCCGGACGAACGGTTTCGCCTTGTGGGTTCAACACTGCCGGGCTGCCCGGCGCGTCGTCGTTGGTCATGATGAGCTTATCGCCGGGGCGAAGCACGATCGGCTCGGCCACTGCCGGGAGTTCGCCGATGCGCCCTTCAGCAACGAAGGCTTTCTTCCGCAGTAGGCGCATGACCATGCCCGTCTCGAGGTAAAAGGTCTTGTCGCATTCGGCCAGCAACGACTCGCCGCTTTTAGCGACGACCTTCAACTCACGTGACTTGCCGCGCGTGTCGGTCAGCGCAATCACATCACCGCGCCGTGCTTGAGAGAGCAGGTCCCCGCTCATGGGCACGATCGGCGCGTCTCCCAGAGATGTAGCGGCTTCCCGCTCTGGCGTGAACCACGCGCGCGCCGGTTTTAAGACGCACCCTCGCAGGTCGCGCTCCGGCCTGAGCTTGATCACGCGCGCGGCTGTGGCGAGTGGGCCGGTGCGCAGCTTTGGCCCGGCCAGGTCGGCATATACCTTGCACGTCCGGCCTAGCTCGCGCTCGGCGCGCCGCAAGTTCTCGATCATCTTCAGCCAGGTCTCGGCGTCGTCGTGCGCGCAGTTGATGCGCATCACGTCCATGCCGGAGGCGAGCAGGTGGCGAATCAGATCTGGGTTGCTGGCGGCCTCGCTGGGCATGGTGACCATGATGCGCACGGTGCGCTTGCCGGACGCCGGGCCGAACAACCGGCGCGTGCGCTCCTGGAGCAGCGTGCGGCCGAGCTTGAAATCTACCGCCGCGACGGGTTCTAGTTGAGGATCGCGACCGGCGAGGCGATGCAGCGCGATCAACACTGCATCCAGCGTGTGCAGGGTATGCGCCTCGGAGCGGCCGAGCGAGCTGAGGCCAAGCGCCGCGAGTTCATCTTGCAGGTCGCGCACATCCACCTGGCGCAACGCGAGGTAATGCAGCAGGTTGCGCGCGCTCTCGCGATACCCCGATGCAGCCTGATTCACAGCGTCCTGATACTGCTGCTCGAGCGCCAGCGCGCGTTGTCGCAGTTCCATTACCGGTGCGATCAACCGTTCTGGCGACGGGTTCATCTAAGCGGCATTCTAGCAAG
>JANWYN010000133.1 GCA_025055235.1 Candidatus Roseilinea sp.
GAAGGCCCGAGGCGATCATCTCTCTAGGACGCGCATTGCTGCGCGCCTCAAGCCGCCTACCTGCGCATCAGCGGGCCACCTCATCTGCGCGTCTTGGCGTTGCTCCCGGTGGGGTTTGCCAGGCCGCCGCATCACTGCGACGCCGGTGCGCTCTTACCGCACCATTTCACCCTTACCCTTGCGGGCGGTGTGTTTTCTGTTGCACTTTCCGTCGGGTCACCCCGCCTGGCCGTTAGCCAGCACCGTGCCCTGTGGAGTCCGGACTTTCCTCATCCCGCACTGCGGGACGCGACCGCCCGGCAGGCTCGAACACCCCCTGATTATCGCAGCGAATGCTCTCAGGAACATTAGCGCCGGTGCTACAATCGGCCCGGTTGGTTTAAGGAGAGCGATACTATGACAGCGAGCACAAATGGCAGCAACGGCACACGTGATCTATACGACATCACGATCATCGGCGCCGGTCCGTCAGGCTTGTTTGGTGCCTTCTACGCCGGGCTGCGTGAGATGAAGGTGAAAGTGATTGATGCCCTCGAGGATCTCGGCGGGCAGTTGACGGCATTGTATCCGGAGAAGTTCATCTATGACACCCCCGGCTACCCCAAGATTCTGGCGATGGACTTGGTCAAACATCTCGTCGAACAGGCGAAGATGTTCGAGCCGACCTTTGTGCTGGGTGAGCGCGTGGAACGGTTGGAGAAACAGCCGGATGGCACGTTCAAGCTCATCACGAATAAAGGCGAGCACTACAGCCGTGCGGTGGTGATCTGTGGCGGTGTGGGCGCCTTCCAACCCAAGAAGCTACCCAACCCAGAACTCGTGCCGTACGAGGGCCACGGCTTGTATTACACCGTAAAGGAGAAGGCCAGCTTTCGCGGTAAGCGCATCTTGATTGTAGGCGGCGGCGATTCGGCGGTGGATTGGGCGCTCAACCTCAAAGACTATGCCAAGCACATCACGTTGATTCACCGGCGCGACCAGTTCCGCGCGCATGGCGCATCGGTCACCGAGTTGTTGAACTCGCCGGTGGACGTCAAACTGTTCTACGAACTCAAGACGGTGGGTGGGAACGGCAAGGTGGAATATGCCGTGATCTTCGACAACCGGACGAAGGAGGAGATGACGCTGCCGGTGGACGCCGTCATCCTGACGCTGGGCTACAGCGTTGACCTCGGCCCGATCAAGAATTGGGGCTTAGAGATGGAAGGCACGCGTTACATCCGCGTCAACACCAGGCAGGAGACCAACATTCCCGGCGTATACGCTGCCGGCGACATTGCGGCACTACCCGGCGAGGAGCCACTCAACCTGATTGTCGAAGGCTTCGCCCAGGCGACGCGCGCGGTGAACTTTGCATATCAGTATCTGCACCCCGGCGCGAAAGCCTTCCCCGGACACAGCTCTGAGAAGAAGCTGTAACAGGACACCTGACAAGAGAAGGGCAGCCACATCCGGCTGCCCTTCTCTGATAGCCTGTCTCACACTTTCACGGGAGCGCCAGGCGGATGTGCAGTTCCTTGAGTTGCTGCTCATAAACCGGCGAGGGCGCGCCGGCCATCACGTCCATCGCCTGCTGGTTCTTCGGAAAGGCCATCACCTCCCGGATGTTCGGCTCGCCGCAATACAGCATGGTCAGCCGGTCAATGCCGGGCGCGATACCGCCATGGGGCGGGGCGCCGTACTCAAACGCCTCCAACATGTGCCCGAACTTGCGCCGCGCATCTTCCATCTCTAGCCCGATCAGGCGCATGACCGTCTCCTGCACTTCGCGGCGATGGATTCGGATGCTGCCGCCGCCTACCTCGTAGCCGTTGCACACCAAGTCGTATTGCTTGCTGCGCACGTTGCCTGGGTTGGATTCCAGCATGTGCAGATGTTCATCCTTCGGCGCGGTGAACATGTGATGGGATGGATCCCAGCGCTTCTCTTCTTCGTTCCACTCGAACAACGGGAAGTCCACCACCCACAAGTAAGCCATCATGTTCTCGTCGGCCAGCTTAAGCCGCGTGCCTAGCTCGTGGCGCAGCTCGCCCAAAGCCTCATTGGCTGCCTTGCGGTTGTCGTCGGCGACGAGCAAGATCAAGTCACCCGGCTTCGAGCCGGCGCGAGTGACGATGGCGTCCTTCTCGGCCTGGCTCAGCTTGGCGCCGGCGCCACTGTTGCGGATGCCGTCTGGATCGTGCCACAGCACGACCAACCCTTTCGCCCCGTTCTTCTTGGCGAACTCGGTTAGCTCGTCGGTCTGCTTGCGCGTGTAGCCGGCGCAGCCCGGCGCACAGATGCCCTTCACATGGGCAGCGCGAAATGGCAGAAACTCCGAGCCGCGCGTGATGTCGGTTGCGTCAAACAGCTCCATCCCGAAGCGCAGGTCGGGCTTGTCGCGACCAAAGCGCTCCATCACCTCTTCGTAGGTCAGTCGCAGGAATGGCTTGAACATCAGGCGCTTGCCGTGGAGGTGCGCGTAGCGCTCGGTAAATTCGGTCAGCAGCCCCTCGATGAGATTGAGCACGTCGTCGCGATCCACGAAGCTCATCTCTAGGTCGAGCTGGGTGAACTCAGGTTGCCGGTCGGCGCGCTGGTCTTCGTCGCGAAAGCAGCGCGCGATCTGGAAGTAGCGCTCGACGCCGGCCACCATGAGCAGTTGCTTTAACTGTTGTGGGCTCTGCGGCAGCGCGTAGAAGCAGCCGGGGTGCACGCGGCTGGGCACCAGGTAATCGCGCGCGCCTTCCGGCGTGGTCTTGAATAGGATTGGCGTCTCGACCTCGAGGAAGCCGCGCGCATCCAGATAATCGCGGATGAATTTGACAAAGGTATGCCGGATCGCCAGGTTGCGCGCCATGCGCTCGCGCCGCAGATCGAGGTAGCGATACTTCAGGCGCAGGTTCTCGTCCACGTCGCGGCCGTCGTCATCAATGACGAAAGGCGGCGTCTTGGCCGGGTTGAGCAGCACTAACTGCGAGACCATCACCTCGATCTCGCCGGTCGCCATTTTGGGGTTGGCCATGCCCTCGGGCCGGAGCGCGACTTGGCCTTCTGCCTGGATCACATATTCGTTGCGCAGCGACTCGGCCAATTTGAAGACCTCCGGACTATGAACGTGCGCCGGGTTGATGACGATCTGCGTCAGGCCGAAGCGATCGCGTAGGTCAATGAAGATCACTCCGCCGTGGTCGCGCCGGCGATGCACCCAGCCGGCCAGTGTAACCGTCTGTCCTGCATGTGCTTTGCGTAGCTCGCCGCATGTATGCGTCTTAAACATAGATTGCCACCTTGAGATTCGTATTGCGAACGTCGTCCGTTGCGCTCGACACTACTGACACTAACGACACCAACGACACCATCAACACCCATCAAACAAAAAGGCCGCCTTCATCAGGCGACCCTCAGTCTCAAGCTCGGTTGCACGCGCGACGACTCAGGCGACGCCTGTTCGAAGGAAGGCATCGTTACCATCGTCGTTATTGATGCGCAGCGTCCTCTGCATTGTGAGGCAAATATACCTCAGAATTCCACCATCGCTTTGATGACGCCGTTCTCCGGCTGCAGCCAGCCCTCGAAGACTTCGATCATGGCCTCTGCCGGCGCGCGATGCGTCACCCAAGCGCTCGTATCTACTTGCCCCTCACGGATGAGTCGTAGGACGCGCTGAAAGTCGCTCGCGGTGCTGTTGCGCGTGGCCAGCAACGTGATTTCGCGGCGATGGAAGAACGGGTCGCTGAAGGTAATGTCGGCGTTGACCAGCCCGGCGAAAATCAGCCGGCCGCCGTGCGCGACGTAGTGGAAGGCAGCCATCATGCTCTCCGGGTTGCCTGTTGCATCGAAGACGACGGTCGGCAGATCACCGTCGGTGAGTGCCTCGATCTTCGGCAATAGGTCATCGTCCGCGCGCAGCGCATGTGCGATCTGGAAATGCTCGCTCGCAAAGTCGAGACGCAGCGGATTCACGTCTATCACAATGATTTTGGACGTGATGAGTTGAGCGAACTGAATGATCGTCAGGCCGATCGGCCCAGCGCCGATGACCAGTGTCCACTCGTCGGGTTGCACCTGGCCGCGATTCACGGCGTGCGCGCCGATGCCAAGCGTCTCGACTAGGGCGAGCTGTTCGTAGCTCAAGTCGTTAGCAGGGTGCAGCTTGTGTGCCGGCACGATGATCTCATCACGCATGCCGCCATCGGTGTGCACGCCCAACACTTGCAGATGGACGCAGCAGTTGGTCTTGCCGGCCCGGCAAGCAACACAACGCCCGCAATTCAAGTAGGGTTCGACGGCGCAGCGGTCGCTGATTTGCACATTCGTTACGCCGTTGCCAACGGCGATCACTTCGACGCCCAGTTCGTGGCCGAGGATGCGCGGGTAGGTAAGGTAGGGCATCTTGCCGCGGTAAGCGTGCACGTCGGTGCCGCAGATGCCGACGCGATGCACGCGCACCAGCGCTTCTCCGGGCCCAGGCGCGCCGGGCGGTATCGCTTGCCCCAGCGTGAATTGCCCCGGCGCCTCAAGCGTGATAACTTTCATTCTGCTGCTTCCTCTGGATTCTGGCCTCTGGATTCTGACCTCTGACTTCTGACCTCTGCCTCTTGATCGAATTGTAGAGGCGAATAGAATTCGGCCTCGTGACATCGCCGGAGTTCTACGCCAACGCCCGTGCCTACGACATCGCTTTCAGCGATCGGGATTTCGTGGATGAGTGCAACTTCCTCGAGTGGTGTTTACAGGCGCACGGTCGCATCACTCGTGCCTCGTTGTCGTTCCTCGAACTTGCGAGTGGCCCGGCGCGACATGCGCGTGAATTTGCCCGGCGCGGTTGGCGCGCCGTCGCGCTCGACCTCTCCCCCGACATGCTGGACTATGCCTGTGAAGGCGCAAGGCGCGATGGCGTCTTCTTGGAGACCGTCGTTGCAGATATGGCCGACTTCACGCTGGATCGGCCGGTGGCGCTGGCCGCAAACATGATGGAGAGCCTGTCACACCTGGTGACTAACGAGCAAGTGGTGTCTCACCTGCGATCCGTGTCGCGCAGCCTGCTGCCCGGCGGCGTCTTCGTGATCGAGATGGCGCACCCATCCACGATCTGGCGCGATAGCTTGCCCAATGCTTGGCTATCCCGATCTACCGATACGCCGTATTTTGCCGGCGAGCCTTACACCGAGGTGGACGTGCTGTTTGGCGCTGCTGATGATCCATACGACTGGATCACGCAGCAGTGGCTTGTGACTGCGCGGCTGACGATACGCGAGGCTAGCCGGCCAGAGCGCGTGGTTGAACACCGGCATCCACATCGCTGGTATCAGGCGCAGGAGCTGAAAGCGTTGATTGACCTGTCAGGCGCATTCTCGGAGGTGCGTTGGTATGGCGATATGCTCATCCCGCCACCACCGCTGGACAATGATTCCGAACGGATGATGATCGTACTGACAAAGTAGTGCTCAATCATCAATCATCAATCATCATTCATTGACACTCCACGACTCCCCACTTCCGACTCCCGCCTATACAATCCGTCCTATGGCGCTCACCACACCGCACGGTTTGTACTTTGAAGACTTCGTCGTCGGCGACAAAGCCACGTCGCCCAGTCGCACCATCACTGAGGCTGACGTCGTGATGTTCGCCGGCCTGAGCGGCGACTACAACGAGATTCACACCAGCGAGGAATTCTCTAAGGGCAACATGTTCGGCCGGCGCATCGCACACGGCCTGCTTGGCCTGAGCATCGCCAGCGGCTTAGCCTTCCAGATGGGCTTTTTGCTCGGCACGGTCGAGGTGTTCCGCGGGATCGAGTGGGAGTTCACTGCGCCCATCTTCATCGGCGACACGATCCATTTGGAAGCCGAGGTGGCGGAAGTCAAGGCCTTTCCGCGCCTGGGCAACGGCAAAGTCACCTTCAAAGTGAGCGTGAAGAAACAGGATGGCAGCGTGGTGCAGCGCGGCGCGTGGACGCTGCTCGTGAAGAGTAAGCCGAAAGCAGCGTAAAATTGGCT
>JANWYN010000020.1 GCA_025055235.1 Candidatus Roseilinea sp.
TGCCGGAAGCTTCGCCGCTATGTGGAATCCCACGATCACGCCATCCGCGTCAAGGCTGAAATCATGGTCGACCACTTTCATGCGCAAGTGATCGGCCAGCGCAAGATCGGCGGACAAGCCAGAGCCATGGTGGTTACCAGCGGCATCGAACGGGCAATCCAGTATTACTACGCGATCCGCGACTATCTGACTGAAATTAACAGCCCTTACAAAGCCATCGTGGCCTTCTCTGGCGAGTTTGGCGAGGAAAAACTCACCGAGGCCAAACTAAACGGTTTCCCAAGCAACGACATCCCCGACCGGATTCAGGAAGACCCTTACCGCTTTCTCATTTGCGCCGACAAGTTCCAAACCGGCTACGACGAGCCGCTGCTGCACACGATGTATGTGGACAAGCCGCTATCAGGGGTAAAAGCAGTGCAAACCCTCTCGCGGCTCAACCGCGCCCGGCCGCAAAAGTACGATGTGTTTGTGCTGGACTTTGCCAACGACACGGCCACTATTGAGGCGGCCTTTGCCCCCTATTACCGAACCACCATTCTCAGTTCGGAAACAGACCCCAACAAGCTGCACGATCTGAAAGCCGATCTGGATGGTTATCAGGTCTACACGCCCGCGGATGTTGAGCAGCTGGTTGAGCGGTATTTAAGCGGGGCTGACCGAACACAACTGGATCCTATCCTCGACCGGTGCGCGGCTGTATATATCGATCAGCTGGACGAAGACGGGCAGGTGGACTTTAAAGGCAAAGCCAAAGCCTTTGTGCGCACTTACAACTTTCTCTCAGCCATCTTGCCATATCCGGTTGTGGCTTGGGAAAGTCTGTCCATCTTTCTTAACTTTCTCATTCCTAAACTGCCCGCGCCTAAAGAAGAAGACCTGTCCAAGGGTATTCTTGAAACGATTGACATGGATAGCTACCGGGCGGAGAAGCGCGCCACAGTCCAGATTGCGCTCCCCGATCAAAATCAAGAGATTGAGCCGGTACCTGCCACGGGCGGCGGCCATATCCCCGAGCCAGAAATCGACAAACTCAGCAATATCATCAAATCGTTTAACGACCAATTTGGCAGCATTCCCTGGTCAGACGCCGATCGGGTGCACCAAATGATCACCCAAGACATCCCAACTCGCGTCGCCACCGACAAGGCCTACCAGAACGCCATGGCCAACTCTGACAAAACCAACGCCCGCATCGAGCACGACAAAGCCCTCCAGCGGGTGATGACCGCGCTGATGAAAGACGACACGCAACTGTTTAAGCAGTTTGTCGACAACCCGACATTCAAGCAGTGGCTATCCAGCACAGTATTTGAACTGACTTACAAAAAAAGTCAGAGCAATCAAGTTCCGCGCTAGAGCTTTTGCCAAGTTGGACTTGCAAATGGGGTGTTTATAAAATCCAGCTATGCCCGACTGGATCACCACCACCGAAGCCGCAGAAATCAGCGGGTATCACGTGAACTATCTGCGTCAAATCATCCGCAAACGCAAGATTAAAGCCGAGAAGCGGGGGCGCGATTGGTGGGTAGACAAAGACTCGCTATTAACCTACCTCAAAGGGGCATCAACGAGCAAAGACAAAAGGCGCGGGCCAAAGTCGGCTTAGCATATTGACACCAACCATTCAGTACGGTAATATATTCCACACACGGAATATAATTTCGTGAATAAGCGGGCTGATTGGGTGTTGCAGCACCACAACCAGCCCTAACCCAACCGATGGGGTAGGCATCGGCAAGGCTACCGGCCATTTTAGGCGGGTGACCCTTGCTTTGCCACTTCGCAAGGGTTACCCGCTTTTTTGCCGCTTTTCGCGGGGCGATAGGGGAACAAGCGGCAGAAGTCAAATGGAGGTCGCAAGCTTAATGAATCTCGTCAAACGCTTAATTCAGTTTCGCCAAGACTGCGAAAAACAAGCTGGTGTCCCCGCCACCGAAATCGAAGTGTCGGTAGGCCATGTGCTGGATGATGTGTGCCGAGTGCTCAAACTTTCCCCCAAACAGCGCCGCCAAGTTTTGGGCCGGCGCGCCAGCGCGCAACTGCGGCGCAGCCGGCAGGAGCGGGTGGATTTAAACCCGGCCGTTAGTTCCCCCAAAGATCCGCCGGCATGACGTCAGGCAACCTGTTAGCAGGCGGTTTGATCGGCAACTATGCCCACGCTATCCCGCAGTTACTTGCCAGTCCAAGCCCCTGCTAACGCATGCCAAGACCTGCAGCCACGTCGCTTGCCAATCCAGTTTTAGCTCATCACCAGTGCCGTCCGGCTGCCCCAGCCAACCTTAAGGGCAGCAGGACTGCCCAAACGCAAACAGCCCTTGCCCCGCGGGTAGAGCGCCTGCTGCAGTTACTGGCCCAGGTCGAGCGCGGCTCACGGCAGAAAGCGCTATGATCAGAGTTCGCTGTTACTACCGCTATTCCAGCGACGAGCAATCCGACAGTTGGAGCATTGAAGCTCAAGACAAAGCCTGCCGGGCCTTCATCGCCGCGCACCCGGATTGGATGATTAGCGGCCAGCCGTATATTGATGAGGCCTACAGCGGCAAGACCGTCAACCGGCCAGCCTTTCAGCAGATGCTGTCTGACGCGCGATCCGGCCAATTTGACGTGCTTGTCTGCCACAAACTGGACCGTTTCAGTCGCAGCTTGGTGGACGTGCTGCTGACTCTAGACGAGCTGCAAAAGCACAACGTCAGCTTTGCCAGCGCCACCGAGGCAATTGACTTCACCACGCCATCGGGGCGGATGATGTTGGTGATGCTGGCGTTTTTTGCCGAGTGGTATTTGCAAAACTTAAGCGCCGAGACTACCAAGGGCAAGCTGGCCCGCTTTGAAGCCGGCTACTGGAATGGCGATCTGCGCTTTGGCTACAGCAAAATGGAAGTGGGGCAGGAGGTCAAAAACGGCGCTGTCAAGCAGCTGTACAAACCTGTGCCCAACGCCGACGCGCGGTTTGTGGTCCTGGCCTACGAGCTGTGCGCGGCGGGTTATCTGGATCAAGAGATTGCTGACCGGCTCAATCAGGAAGGTGCGCGCACGTACCGCTTGCTCGCAAATGCGAAAGCCAAGGCTACCCCCCAGACCGATCCCAAACTGCGTCGGCCATGGGTGAAGGACTCGGTGGCGGCACTATTCAATCGCGAGGCGGTGCAGTTCTACCTGGGCAACATCCTTTACATTGGCGAAAAGGAGCGCAAGAAGGTCGAGCGCCAACAACAGCCCCAGATCCGCAAAGGCACACACGATGCCATCATCAATCCTGAACTCGCTGAACGCGCTTTGGCGATGCGCGCCAAGCGCGCCACAGCACCCCATGGCGCGGTCACCCGCGCGAATCGCACCTACTTGTTCGGTGGGGGGATTGCAGCCTGCAGTTGCTGTGGCAAACCGCTGCGCTGCACGAATAGTAAACGCGGCGAGCAGTATCTTTACTACCGGTGTGCTTCATGGCTGCGTGGCGAACCGTGTGCCGCGTCGCGACAGCAGATTCGGGAGCAGCTGCTGGAACCACAGATTGACCGCTACATGCGCTCATTGCAGCTGCCAGAGGATTGGCGCAAGCGCATCCACGACTTGCTGCTGTCCGATGTTGGGGTGGAAAGCCTGCAAAAGCGCCGGGACCACCTGCGCGCTCAACTCCGCCGTCTGAATTATCAGTTTGAACATGGCCTGATTGACGAAGAGGAAACGGCAACCTACACAAAGCACGCCCAGAAGCTGATCCGTGAGATCAACAGCATTGTTATTCCCAGCTCGCAACACTTAATCGAGCATGGTGAGCAGCTGCTGCAGTTTTGTGACTTGTGGGGCAAGGCCAACAAACAGCAGCGGCACGCGATTCTGCGCGAGATCTTCGAGGCTGTCTATGTCGATACCAACGCCAAGACGATCGTCGGCGTGAAGCCATATGTGGAGTTTGTGCCGATGTTCAGACAGACGCGACTGATTGAAAGAGATTGCACTTTTATACTAGAGGAAAGCGAAACCGCCCGGAGTGCTGACACTGCCGAGCGGTCTTACGTCCAGTACGGAAGCGACGGGATTCGGATCATCATTTGGATAGTGGTGATTCGGATGAGTTCCTAGCCGACCAATTTCTTCGCATCGCCTCAAGCCGCGCTCAAGCCCCAGTGGGGCAGGGCGCGGCTTTTGCTGTTTTCCCCTCTGATCCTGCTGCGCGAACGGCGTAACGCGATCCCTGTTGCGCTTGTGTCGCGAGTCATGTAGCGTTCCGCTCCACAAAGACATGAACATGAAAGGAGGATTTTAAGTGCACTGCAATCAGCATAGCCTCGCGGCGACGTTAGCGCGCATCGCGTCGCGAGTGGCACGAAAACGCGCGCAGCAGGCTGCAACAAAAATCCCACCGCTCTCGAACTTGCCAGGAACGGACGCGGCGGGATTTGCGAAGCAGCCCCCGTGCCAATGTAGGAGGGGTGTGCGATGACTCATATACCACGCAATCGCGGCGACGTCAACACCAGCGGACTTGCCAATTCCGGGGTGACCATCACGGCAGACGAGCTCGCACGCCTTCGCGAGCGCGCGAAGCGCGCAGATGAGCTGGAGCGCGTGATCCGGGCACGTGACTGGACGCCCGCCGAACGCATCATATACGCCATGGTGATCATCGCCGCGCAGTCCGGCCATGTCGCGGGCGAATATCGCCTGGTGGACGACGGGAGCGCGTCCAAGCTGGCCGCAGCATCTGGCATCTCGGAGCGCACAGCCGCGGATGCGCTGCAGCGCCTAGAGCAGGCGGGCCTCATCACGCGTCGTGTTGAGCGAACGCCAACAAATCGCTACGGCGAAGAGATCAGCACGCACAGCATGGACACGCGGCGGGGGGATTACTGGCGCTCACACACGTCCATTTCGGTCAAGCCTCTGCCGGTAGCTCTGCCGGCGCTCGGTGATAGCGCTAATCGCACGCGCGCACGCGCACAAGCGGCGCAGAAACGCCGGGAGTTCGCCGAGATGAAGGCACAACTTAACGATTTGTTGTCCGGCGCAGCATGCCCCCACTGCGGCGAGCAAGGTAGCCTACGTGGGGAGATCCGCGCGACATGCAGCAAATGCGGAACTATCATAAGTGAGCGCGAGCTGAGAGAGCTGATTGATGGCGACATAACACATACTGACGAGCCGAGGGCGCAAAGTTTGCAGTCCCGGGAGATGCTAGCAGGGCAGGTGGACGAGCCGGGGATGCAAAGTTTGCAGTCCCGGGAGAAGCCGGCGGGGCAAGCGGACGAGCCGAGGGCGCAAAGTTTGCAGTCCCGGGAGAAGCCGGCGGGGCAGGCGGACGAGCCGGGGGTGCAAAGTTTGCAGGGTAGTACTGTTTCTAATCATGCAAATTTTGCAGTCCAGGAAAGCACTGAGTCGGGGGGAGGGGGGATAGGGGAATATAAGGCGACGCTGCTCGGCGCGGCGTCGGTCGAGTATTTGGCCGCGCTCGGCGCGAGATTTTCGTTCGCCGCGCCGCGCTCGAAGCGCGGCATCAACCCCCGCGACGACGGCGCAGAGATCAACTATCTCGACGCACCGGTGGACGAGGCAGCGGCGTTGCGCCATCTCGCTCAGGGCGGAAACATCGGGCTACTGCCCGAGCATTGTCAGCTTGCGGTCATTGACGTGGACGCCCATGCGGACGAGTTCCTCGCGCGCTTCCCGGCGCTGGCCATGAGCCCGCGCGTCTTTCGTCGAAATGCGCCGGATCGCGCAAAGATAATCGTCGGCTGCAGCGACATCGGCGAATCTAAGACATTCACAAGCGCAGACGGGTCGCGAAAAATAGAACTCATTGGCAGACGCAAACATGCAATTGTTGCTGGCGTCCACGAATCCGGCGCGGCAATTGAGCTGTTGGAGGGGTATGAGCTCATTTGTCTATCTTGGACGCATTTGCTGGACATCGCGCGCAAATGGACTGGCTCACCCCCCAACCTCAGTGTTTCATGCGCCGCATCTGTTCGTACGCGGGCCAGCAGGGCGACGAGGGGCGACATAGTACACGAGGCTATCGAGGCGTGGATCGCCGTCCCCGCAAATCGCGCGGAGGTGGACGCGCTGCTAGCGCGCTGCCCGCGGCGCGGGCAATATGTCGCCGTTCGGCCTGACGACGACACCCCCAGCAGCCGCCGCACCGACATGCGCGACGGGTATCACAAACGTATCTGGCGCGACTACGGCACAGGCGAGACGCTCGACGACTACGAGCTATACTGCCGCCTACGCGGGCTGGACAAACGAACGCACAAATGGCAAATAGTCAAGGAGTATTGCCGCGCGCGAGGTCTGCGGCCGCCCAAGCTAAAGGGGATTACATGACACACTATACCGTGCGAGACGTCATTCGCGAGGTTGCTGAACAGCGGCAGCGCGATGGTGTGATGGACATCATGGCGATTTACTGCTTCATGCTGAACAAGCGTGAGGAAGATGTGATCTTCGGCGCGCTGAACGACTATTTGCGCAAGCTCGGCTTGCCGCCGGTGAGTCTCGACGACGATGCGAGCGTGCTAGATCGGCGATCAGCCGGCGTTTGGCGGGCCGGCCAGGACACCGCGGGCACGACGTAGGCGTGACGCGAAGCGTTTCACGTCGTTTCAGAACCCAGGCCTAAGCGGCCTGGGTTTCTTTTTTGCCTGCGCCCAGTGAGAGTTTGCACGCCGGCGCGTGGGACGTGCTCAGGTGCGCAATTCTTGTGACGTGGGTGCAAAGTTTGCGCACGGCTAAGGTTATGTTTGACCTATATTGATTTGAAGCACTTTTGCGCCTGACCTGACGTGGTAACTGACCTGACGTGGTAAAATGAGGGCGCTCACGTGATGATGGCCTGCGCAGCGGCGAGTCTACCCTCCTTTCGCCTTCCAGGAACTCGCCGTTGGTCGGGCGTGAGTGGGCGGGCGTAGTGGAAGCTGCGCCCGCCTAACTTTTTCAGGCTCGTCTACACTGTAGAACCATAAGTAATGAAGATAGGGCTTGACTTTACGCCCGTTATAGGTTAATATATTGACACTTATAATCACTATATGAGCGCAACCATGACCGAGCGTGCCCTGACCCCTGTGAATGACATAAATGGCTCGATGGCGGCTCGACAAAGCCTTCGGGCCGAGGCTTCGCCGACGTCCTTGCCGACCGACGCGCCCGCGTTGCCGGCAGCCGCGTATCTCGCCCAGCAGCGCAGCATCGTAGGCCGGCGGGCGATTGAGTCCGACCTGCGTAAGATCGCCCGTCTGCTGGGCGCTGAGGACTGGCGCGACGTGGACTGGACGCGCCTGAACGCGGCAGCGGTGCAGGCCGTGCTCGCCCAGCTTCAGGGCGCGCCTGCCACCGTCAATCGTGCGCTCAATACCCTGCGCGGCGTGGCGCGCGCGGCATGGCAGCTCGGCGCGATCAGCGCGGAGGAGCTGGGGCGCATCAAAGCCGTCAAGCCCGTGCGCGGCAGCCGCCTGCCCCGTGGTCGGCATGTCGAGGCTTGGGAACTGGCCGAACTCATGCGCGTCTGCGCCGCTGACAAGAGCCCCGCCGGCGCGCGCGACGCGGCCATGATCGCCCTGGCCGCCGCTACCGGCATGCGCCGCGAGGAATTGACGACCCTCACCTTAGACGACGTGACCGAGAACGGCGACGGCTTCCGGCTGCGCGTGCGCGGCAAGGGCAACAAGGAACGCGAGGCTTTCATCACCAACGGCGCAGCGGCTGCCCTACGCGATTGGTTGGCCGTGCGTGGCTCAATTGAGCCGTTGGGTGAGCCGTCGGGTGCGCTGTTCTGCCGGATCAACAAGGGTGGACGCATCGAATGCACGCCGATCACCACAACGGCGGCGCATAAGATGCTGCAGAAGCGCGCGGCGGAGGCCGGCCTGCGTGCGCTGGGCTGGCACGACTTCCGGCGTACCGTGGCCGGTGAACTGCTCGACGCCGGCGAAGATTTAGCCGTTGTCGCGCGGCTGCTCGGTCACGCGCAAGTGACGACGACAGCGCGCTACGACCGACGGCCGAGTGAGCGCGTGCGCCAGGCCGCCCGCAAGATCAGCGTGCCATATTTCGGGCGTGCGTAGTTGGTTGCAACCGGTGTATCTTTATGATACAGATTGGACATGCTGAAGCAACAAAACTCGACAAACGGCGAACAGCCGCGTATTCACGTGACGCTTGGCGACATGAATGACACGCTGCGCCAGCTGGCGCGCATGCGCGGACTAAGCTACAGCGCGATGGCTGCGCTGCTCATTCGCCGTGCATTAAACGAGGAACTCGAAGAAATGCGGCAAAGGGAGGCGCGCCGTGGCGACGCTAAATGAGCTCGAACGCGAATATCACGCCGCCCAAGCCGACACCGAAGCCTGGGCGGCGGCGATTCAGCAATGCAACCGCATTATCGAAGACGCAAAAGCGGAGATCGCCGGTTTGCTCAACACGCATCACGAGGACATGGCCGCTGCGCTTGATCGCATCGCACTGCTTCAGGATCGCGTTCGTGTTGCGCAGCTTTTCATCATCAATTACCAGGACAGTATCCGATACGGTGTCCTCTCGCGCATGCAGCGCGCGGCGGAGCGCTATCACGCGGCGCAAAAAGCTGCGCAAGCGTTGCCCGATGCCATTGCGCGCGCAGAGCGGGAAGTGCGCGCAGCGCGTGAGCAGCTCCAAGCGGCAACTTCGGACGAATAGGCTCAATTGAGCCACGCGCTTGCCTCAATCTCCGCGAGGGCGGCATCGCGCAGCGGGCTAGGTGCTCTCCTCTGCGGGCACTGCAACCAGCTGCCGATCTATGCCGGCATCACGTTGCGCACGTCGAACCCCTTCCCCTTCGTCCCGTTAACCAGTCGCTCATCTGCGGTGATGAGCGGTGCGTCCTCGCGCTGCGCCAGCGCGAGATAGAAGGCGTCGTAAGGTGACAAGACATGCTCGCGGCTAATCGCTGCGGCAGCGCGCATCAAGTCCCTGCAAGAGATGGACGTGATGGGCAAGTTGTAGAGGCTGAGCAGGTCTTCGTCTAAGCCGCGGTATATCCCCTGCCGCTCATATTTGCGCAGAGTAGCAGTTGTCTCGTAGAAGATGCAATCTGGGGCGAGCAACGCGGCATCATCCTGAGCTAGGAAGTTCTCCAGAAAGGTGATGCTGGCGTCCGTCGCCGGCTGAGGGATGCACAGCGCAACTAGTACGCTGGCGTCGAGCACACAGATCATCGCCCGCCCATGAGTTCGCGCTCGCGCTCTTCGCGGCATTCGCGGATCACATCAACGGCAGCAGGCGCATCCGCCGGCCATTCCCGCCGGCGCGCCTCGATGTTGGCGCGTATCTGGCGCATCAGCGCTGCGCGCTTGCGCTTCGCGCTCTCTCGCCGGTCTAGGTCTTCGAGCAGCTCGATCACCAGCGCGCTGAGCGACTGACCACGCTGCGCGGCGATGCGCCGCACCCGCTCGTAGAGCGGCTTGGGGATGTTGCGGACGTGCAAGATGGCCATGCAGAGGATTCTAGCGGGCTGTGTTGCGGTGTGCAACACTCACCTACCCTTTGCGCCGGCGCGGGCGCTTGCGCTGCATCAGCGCAAGCACGGCTGATTTGCTAGTGTAGCGTGATCCGGCGCGCCCTGGCATCGCCGGCGGATACTCATACCAGGGCAGTGTCCCTCTGTCGAGCATGACTCCAATGCTTGGGAGCGTCTTCCCGCTTAATCGGGCTGCTTCTGCGAGGGTGATGATGTCGTCTTCATCTACGGTTACTTCCTGCTTTGTCTTGACCACTTGAAGCATGGTAATCACTCCATGAGTTTAACTATCTGGTTGACTTAGATAATTTTACATGGTAAGATAACATTGTCAATCAACATCAGGCGGCGCAAGTTCTGGCCGACCTGCGCCGCCCTAACCACAAGTGCAACCGAGGTGCACCCATGGCTACAAACAATCCTAACCCACTTCCCCGCCCTACTGAGGGCAACGCCGATACCGGCCCAACGACGACCCCCACGAAGCGGCTGCTGTATTGCGTCACGTGCGCAGACCAGCAAGCCTACCGCCGCGAACGCGCTGAGCAGGCTTTACTCACTGCCGCATTGGATGCTGCCCGCGCGCGCATCCGCGCCGGCGCAGCGGCTTACGCCGGCGACCTGGACGCGCTGAGCGACGCCATGCGTGAGGCTAGCGATGCGCTGATGCGCCTGAACATTGCTGCGCTGAACTACGAGTGCGTGACGCAGGAGGTGTAGCGATGGTTTACCTGCTCACCTTCCCCGCCATCGGCTCAGACAAGCATCGCGCCAGCCACTACATCGGCTACTGCGACGACGACCCCACCGAGCGCCTAGAGCGCCATCGCGCCGGCCAGGGCGCGCGCATCACCGCTGCCGCTGTCGAGCGCCACGGCCCGGACGCACTCGTGCTGGTATGGGCGCTGCCGGGCACGCGCGACGACGAGCGCCGCATGAAGCGCCAGCGCAATCATCGGCGCTTCCTCAACCCGGATCGCGCGCGAGCGTTTCTCGCACAGGAGGTCCAGCGATGATGAAGCCTAAGCTGCTCATGCTGGCCGTGCTGCTGCTGGTCAGCGCGCTGCTGACCGGCTGCGGCAGCAGCAGCAGCGCAGACGCATACATCGCGCGGCTGCGCGGCGAGAGCGGCGCGCCTGCGATGTATGCAATCACGCCCACCGCTGCGCCGACCGCGACGCCCAGGCCGACGGCTCGGCTGAGCGGCTCGACGGAGGCTTCGGTGAGCTCAGCCGAACCGCTCGCCGACGTCTCGCCGAAGTCGCCTACCACTGCGCCTACTGCGACACCCGCGCCGACTGCTGCGCCTGTAGCGACATCGCCACAGGCCGCGCCCGCGCAGGCCAGCATCCCCACCCTGCCCGACGACGACGCATGGCTACACGTCGCGCTCGGCGGATTCGTCTTGTTTGTGCTCTTCGCTGTGTGGCTAGGCCGGACGGCTGGCCGCATTGCCCGCCTGTGAGGTGCTGAGATGAACAATCGCTTTACTCTCTCGACCGGCGCGGCGCACGCTGGCGCGATACTCGGCGCTGTCGGCGGCCTGGCGCTGGTGCTCGCTGCTGCGCTGCTTCCCGTCGCTGTGCTCATCGGCGTCATACTTGCCCTGCGCAGCCTGTATCAATCAATCTGCCATTTGGGGAGCAAGACGTTGGCCGTGCAGCCGGAGTTTGCTGGAGTCGTCGCGGCCAGCGTGATCGCCACCCTCGTCGCGCTGTGCATCGCCGTCGTCGTGCTGGCGCTGCGCCGCAAGCGCCGCACGCTGCTGCTGGCCGGGCTGTCGCTGGTGCTGTGGCTGACGCTGGCCGTGCTGCTGGCGCTGATTGATACGTGGATAACGCTGGACAAGCGCATCGAGGCCGAGGTCACTTTGCTGCGCATCGGCGTATTCGTGTATTCGGCGCTGCCCGCGCTGCCGGTCATCCCCCTCGTGCTCTTGGCCGCATCCGCCAGCCATGAGCAGGAAGACCAATACCCCACCCTAGCGGCTGCCGGCGGCGCGACGATGTTCACGCTGCTGAAGGTCTTGCTGGCCGTCGCGATGTTCGCGTTCGAGGCGTTTTTCGGCGTGGCGTTGGGCATCAACCCCATCGCCGCAGTGTTCGCCGGACTGCTCAACGCTATTGCATTCAGCATGGCGCTGGGCAACCTGAACGCAGCCGCGAAGGACGGCGACCGCGACGGCGTGACGCAGTGGGGATTCATTAGCACGTTCTACGCGCTGCTGATGTTCGCCATTGCAACCGAGGCCATCATCAAGCTGAGTCGCGCATCCGGCACGACAACCCAGCTTGACGCGCTGGCGCTGCCGCCATTCGTCTCGACCGCAGCGCAATTCGCTTTCGTGTCAAGCATCGGTTTGAGCGCGCTTCTGTTGGCGCTGACCTACTGGCGCGCTGCCCGGCGCGAGGCCGCCGGCGGAGGGAGCGTCATCGAGGGCGAGGCGCGCGAGGTCGGCGTGCACCCCACCCCGCTGCGGCGGCTGGCCGGCAGCATCCGCGGCTTGCGCGGCGACCTGGCCGAGGTGAAGGCGGCGTTGACTGACAGTGATCGAGCACGAGCAGGTAATGTTATGGTAGGACGCGAGTCACCTGTCAGCGTGCCCGAAGTGAGCCGCGACCCAAAAGCGCATGGGTGGGAGGTGGGGAAATAGCCGGAGATGGCCACGCCCCTAGGAATCGAAAAAACGGCCTAAATTCAGGCGATTCAGTGGCTGAGGCTGATGAACGACCTAAAAAAGGCGAAAACCCCAATTCGGGCATGCCCGAATGCGTTACAGGCGTGCCCGAAAGGGCTTCCGGCAATCCGTTTGAAGCTTTTGAGGGCGATGGCTGGCGATTGGAGAGCAAGGGGCGCGGGCAGTTCGCTTGGCGGCGTGGCGGTGGGTATCGCCGCGAGACGTTACCAGGGCTGTATCTCAGCGCTGATGAAATAACGGAGGTGAAATATGAACAACATAAACGACGTTCAGAGGAGCAAGCGCGAGCCAAAGCGCGCGCCCGTCGCGCTCGGGGCGAATGAAGTTTTGCCCCTACTGGCAGCGGTGCTGAACAAGCTGAATGCGCTCGGCGTGCGGTGCAGCGCGTATGCCGACGAGGCTAAACGCGCGCTGGTGATCGAGATTGAGGGCGCGACCACCGAGATGACGGAAGAGGGCAAAACCCGCTTCGTTATGCGCCCGCCTGCAGGGGAAGGGTAGGGTGCGTTATGATATAGCCCCAACTGGAGGCGAAATGCACCCCACACCGAAGGCGGCAATCTACGTGCGCGTGTCGAGCGAGATGCAGCTTGATGGGCGCTCACTCGACGAGCAAGAGCGCATCTGTGCGGACTACTGCGCCCGTCATGGCTACGAAGTCGCGGGCGTGTATCGCGATGAGGCCAAGAGCGCGGCGACGACCGACCGGCCTGAGTTTCAGCGCATGCTTGCGGATGCTCAGCGCGGCCAGTTCGCGGCCATCGTGTTCTATCACACCTGGCGCTTGTCGCGGAACGTCGAGGACGCGGCGCTGATGCGCCGGCTCGAGGCGTCCGGCATCTCGCTCATCTCAGTCTTGGAAGGGATCAACACACAGACGGCCAGCGGCAAGCTACAGCGCAACGTCACGCTGGCCATCGGCGAGTATCAGCTCGACCAGCTCCGCGAGGCGACGAAGACCGGCAAGCGGGCGCGGGTGCGCGACGGCCTGAGCAACGCCAGCCGCCCGCCGTTCGGCTACCGGCGCGTGTTCGAGGTGGTGGACGCGACGACGAAGACCATCATCGGGCGCGACGTGCCCAGCGAGGACGCGCCCGTCGTCCGCGAGATGTTCGAGCGCTTCGCGACGGGCAACTACTCGGCGCGCGATCTGGCCGACTGGTTGAACAGCTTGGGCAAGATGACAACCGGAACTTGGGGCCGGCGCCCGTTCAGCAAGGACACCGTGAACGCAATGCTGCGCAACGGCTTCTATGCCGGCTTTGTGGCGTATCGCGGCCTGAGCGATGTGCTGAGCGAGGACGGCAAGCACCACAAGCGCAATAGCAAGCGCGCGACGACGTGGGTGCAGGGCGTGCATGAGCCGATCATCACGGTCGAGCTGTTTGAAAAGTGTCAAGCCGTGCTGCGCGCGCGCACGCAGCCCAAGACGGCTGGTCGTCCGGCGAAGCGTGAGTTCGTTGTCGGCAAGATGCTGTATTGCGCGCACTGCGGCGGACGGCTGCGCGCAACACACTGGGGCGCGGATAACGCCTATCGTTGCACGGCGCGCGAGCGCGGCTGCACTTGCGACGCGAAATACCGGACGGTGAAAGAGTCGGACGTACTGCAGGACTTGACGCGGATCGTGGCCGCGATGCGATTGCCTGACGACGTGAAGGCCGAAGCGCGCGCGATTCTGGAGGGGCAGGACACGCGCGCCGCGAACGAACGCCAAGCGGCGCGGCTTGAGGCGGAGCTGCAGCGGCTGAACCGCATGTATCAGGCTGGCAACGTGGACGACGACTACTACGACCGCGAGGCGGCGCGGATCAAGGCCGAGCTGGCATACCTGGCAGTGCCGGCGCAGGCTGTGGACGTGACCGATGCAATCGCGGCGCTCGACGACTTGGCGGCGCTGTGGAATGAGGCGACGCCGGCGGAGAAGGCGGTGATCGTGCGGGGCATCTTCAATGCGTTCAAGGTAGACCTGAACGCGCGCAGATTGCACGCATTCACGCCCAAGCGGGAGATCGCGGCCTTGCTGCGAGCAGCGATTCAGATCGAAACAGAGGCTGTAGAAGATGTAAATAGCCGCTCGGACGGGAGCAGCTATCTACAATTACGGAAGCGACGGGATTCGAACCCGCGGTCTCTGCCTTGACAGGGCAGCGTGTTAGGCCTCTACACCACGCCTCCAGACATTCGCGAAGCGAAACTATACCACACCTTGTGCCCGGCTCAATACATAGATCGCGACGCGCGTCTGCCAGTTGGGTAAGATGCGCACCGGTTTGTCGCCTGCGAATAGCCGGACCAACTCGATCTTCGCTTGCATGCATGCCGCGAACGCTTCGAACTGCGGCAGCGTGATCGCTCGGGCACGCACCTCCCCAGAGCATAGATCGCCGCCGATGCCTTGGCCGCGAAACATGCGCCACCGCGTGCGCCAGTAGCCGGCGTTCTCAAACGAGATCACGGCGCGCCTGCCCACCCGCAACATCTCGTTCACCACCGGAATTGGGTGATCCAGGTAAGCCAACGTCTGGCTGAGGATGACGTAGTCGAATGCGCCGTCGGGATAGTCGGCCAGGCCCTCCTCGATGTTGCCCTGGCGCACCGATAACCCACGGGCGATGCAGGCTCGCACGTTCGCTTCGCTCAGCTCCACGCCGCGGGCGGTGACCTGCTTCTCACGAATTAGCCGCGCCAGCAATTCGCCGTCGCCGCAGCCCAGGTCGAGCACGCGGGACTTGGGCGGGATGAGTTCGATGATGGCGTCGAGATCAGGTCGAGAGCCGTTGAGCGTCATAGCGTCTTCCTCTGCGAGGCGCTAGTCGTGCGCCTCGCAGAGGATCATAGTCTGGCTTCAGATCAAGGCGAAGCACCGGCTCGGGCCGCCCGTCGCGCCGGCGACCTTCGGCCCGCCGACGACAACCGTCGCGCCGCGCGCCGGCACCTGGCTCAGGTTGGCCGTGCATTCGATGCCCCAGCGATTGCTCGGCAGCCACTTGAAGTGCACGGCGAAGTCCTGCGACGGCCCGTGATCCAGACTCAGCGTGTCTACCATGATGCCCTTCACCTGCCGGTTGGCCAGCAGCCACTCGATGGCGTCAATGCCAAAACCGGGGAAGTGCATCACTTTCTTGTCGTCGGCGTTGCGGAACTTAGGGGTGTTGACGTAGGCATCCCACCCGCTGTTCATCGCCACGATCGCGCCGAACGGGATGCGCCCCCAGCGGCGTTCCCAGCGCCGCAGGTCGTCTTCGGTGACGAGCGCGTCGGGATCCTTGGCCGCCTTCTCGCGGATGTCCACTACGACGAGCGGGCCAATCAGGTTCTCCGGCGAAATCGCGTCGGCCGTCGCCTGGTCCGAGAAGTGGAAGGGCGCATCCATATGCGTCCCGGTGTGCTCGTTGATCGTCCACTCCTTCAGGTTGTAGCCGTCCTTCTTCAAAGTGAAGATCTCTTTGATCGCCAGTTGCGGCTGGCCACCGAACGTTGGGAAGTCCGGTGTGAGCGGGTGCGTCAGGTCAATCACCTTGTTCACCCGCACCGAGAGCGGCCGGAAGAGTTCCTCCTTGGCGTTCACCGGCGTCGCCAGGAACGAGGCCGAGGCGACGGCCGCTGCGCCGCCGGCTGCTTTCAGGAAGCTGCGGCGACTGAGCGTTTCTGCGATCTTCTGTTGACATTGCGGAACACACATAGAAATGCACCTCCTTTGAAAATGGGGAGCGGGATGATCCGTGCACCTGTCCGGGTCCGCACTCCCGAATTTCCAGCCGTCAGTGTGTCGTCTCGACGCGCCTCAAGAAGTCGCGCGTCAACTCCGCAAGTCTATCCACTTCCAGCAAAAACGCATCATGGCCGTAGTTGCTGTCTATCTCGACATAGGTCACGTCAATGTCGTTCTGCAGCAGTGCGCGCACCAGCTCCTTCGACTGCCACGACGGATACAGCCAGTCCGAGGTATAGCTCACCACCAGGAACTTCGCCGTCACCTTGCGGAAGGCATCGGCCAGCGATGGCAGTCCGTATGACAGATCGAAGTAATCCATCGCCTTGCTCAGGTAGAGGAACGAGTTGGCGTCGAAGCGCTTGGTGAACGAGTGGCCGCGATAGTTCAGGTAGCTCTCGACCTCGAACTCCGGGTCGAAGCGCCAACCGTAGCCTTCGCTGCCGTTGCGCAAACGCCGGCCAAACTTCTCGCGCATCGAGGCGTCGCTGAGAAAGGTGATGTGGCCGATCATGCGCGCCACGGCCAGCCCGGCGTTCGGCGGCGTCTTGCCGTAGTAGTCGCCGTTGTTCCAGTTCGGATCGGCGTAGATGGCCTGGCGCGGCACCTCGTTCAAGGCGATGGTCTGTGGCGAAAGGCGCGCCGTCGCTGCCAGCACGATTGCACTGCGCACGCGTGCAGGATACGAGACCGTCCACTGTAGCGCCTGCATACCGCCCATGCTGCCGCCGGTGACCGTCAGCCATCGCTCGATGCCCAGATGATCGGTCAGCAGGCGCTGTGCTTCCACCATGTCGGCGATGGTGACGATGGGGAAGCTCAGCCCATACGGCCGGCCGGTCTTTGGGTTGATGGATGACGGGCCGGTGCTGCCGCCACATCCGCCGATTACATTCGAGCAGACGACGAAGTACTTGTCGGTGTCGAATGCCTTGCCCGGCCCAACGGCGTCGTCCCACCAGCCGGGCTTTGGATCGTCGGGTGAGTGCCGGCCGGCAACATGCGCATCGCCGCTCCAAGCATGGCAGATGAGGATCGCGTTGCTGCGATCCGCGTTCAACTGGCCATACGTTTCATACGCCAGCGTGATCGGGCCAAGCGTCGCGCCACTTTGCAGCTTGATCTCGCCGTCGTAGCGAAAGTACTGCGTTTGGACGATCATGGGAGGAGGGTGTTGGTGGTGTCAATGGTGTTGGTAGCATCAATAGTGTCAGTGGTGTCAATGGTGTCGGTAGTGTCAATGACGCCTTCCGACACCATTGACACTAACGGACACCAACGACACTTTTGACACTAAACAGATACCAACGACGCTATTGACACTAACAGACACCAACGACTCTAAACTCTGTGCCCATTGCTCACCACGGCCACGGCCGCTTCCAGCGCCTGCTCCAGGTCCCAGAGGATGTCGCGGATGTCCTCCAAGCCGATGCTCAGGCGCACGAAGTCGTCGGTCACGCCGGTGGCCAGTTGCTCTTCAGGCGTCAGTTGCGAATGTGTGGTGGTAGCCGGATGGATCGCCAGCGACTTGGCGTCGCCGATGTTCGCCAGATGCGAGAACAGCTTGAGGTTGTTGATGAACTGCCGGCCGGCCTCGCGCCCGCCCTTGATGCCGAAGCCCACCAACGCGGTCAGCCCCTTGGGCGCCATGCGCTTGATCTTCTCGTACTGCGGGTGGCTGGGTAAGCTCGGATGGATCACCCATGAGACGTGCGGGCTCTTCGAGAGCCACTCGGCCACGGCGTTGGCGTTCTGGATGTGACGATCCATGCGCACGTGCAGCGTCTCCAGGCCGATGATGTTCAGGAAGGAGTTGAACGGGCTTTGCGCTGCGCCGATGTCTCGTAGCAGCGTTAGGCGCGCTTTGAGGATGTAGGCCGGCGCGCCGAGTTGCGAATACACCAGGCCGTGGTAGCTCGGGTCGGGCTTGTTGAAGTAAGCATCATGACGCCAGCTCTTGCTCCAGTCGAACTTGCCGGCATCCACGATCGCACCGCCGATGCTCAGACCGTGTCCGCCGATGTACTTGGTCGTCGAGTGCACTACGATGTCCGCGCCCCATTCGATCGGCCGCAGCAAGTAGGGCGTCGGCGTGGTGTTGTCAATGATCAGCGGCAGGCTGTTCTCATGGGCGATGGCGGCCACTTCTTCCAGCGGAAAGATGTCCAGCTTGGGATTGCCCACCGATTCGCCGTAGATCGCCTTGGTGTTCGGCTTGATCGCCCGGCGGAAGTTCTCCGGATCGCTCGGATCTACGAACGTCACCTCGATGCCCAGCTTGGGCAGCGTGTAGTGGAACAAGTTATACGTGCCACCGTAGAGCGACGCCGAGCTGACGATGTGGTCGCCGGCCTGGGCCAGGTTCAGGATGGCGAACGTCTCTGCCGCCTGGCCGGACGCCGTCACCAACGCGCCAACGCCGCCCTCGAGCGCGGCCAAGCGCTGCTCAACGACGTCGTTGGTCGGGTTCATGATGCGGGTGTAGATGTTGCCGAATTCCTTCAGCCCGAACAGGTTGGCGGCATGGTCGGTGTCGCGGAACTGGTATGACGTGGTTTGGTAGATCGGCACCGCGCGCGCGTTCGTCGTCGGGTCAGGCCGGGTGCCTGCGTGCAGGGTCAGCGTGTCGAAGTGAAACTGATGGTCGGACATGATTCGTTTCGTTGCTCCTTTCGTCATCGTATTTGCGTATTGCGTATTACGTTGCGTGACGCGCATCACGCAATACGCCACACATGATGCGCGCCACGGAAAAGTGAATCGCCCTCTTGCGCAGTAAGACAAGAGGGCGTAAGCAATCTATGTTGCCGCCTCCTCTCATCTTCCAGTTTGCGCTGCCGGAATTGGCACCGTTTCAGGCTCGGATTTCGGAGCTTGCGGGATTGCGCCGGTCTATCGGCGACCCGAAAATCCGCACCTGGATGGTTGCCGAGGTTTCACAGGGCCGGTCCCTCCACCTCTCTGGATAAGAGTGCGCGATCAGGCAATATTCGACTTTTCTAAACGGCTGCAAAGAATAGCGATCTGCGCAGTTCTTGTCAAGCCCCGATTCGCAAGTAGAATCGCACATTATGAGCGACGCTTCGGGCTTCAATCGCTGGTTCATCGTCACCGTCGCGGTGGTCGTCGGCTTTCTCATCGGCGTCGCCTTTGCTGCCTATCTGGCTTATGCCTGGGTGCCGGCAGACTTCATCCTGCGCGATGCGCCGCCGCGCTTCCTGCGCTTCGACCCTGCCGGCGATCGGCCTGATTACCGCGACGTGTATGTCGCCCGCGTGGCTGCGCGCTATGCCCAGGGCATGCAAGCCGGCCAGCCCGATGCTGCCTTGACCCAAGCGCAGCAGGCGCTAGGCGTGACGACCGGCGATGCTACGCCGATCCAAGCCTTGGCGATGGTCCGCAGCGCCGAACAGGCCGCTCGTAACGAAAATGCCCGCGAGAGCGCCAACCCCGATCAGGGATGGTTCACCTTAGCCGACCAGAACAACATCACCGAACTAGCCAGACGCTTGGATGAGGTGAAGGATCAACAGCCGGTCATTCCCCAGTCGGTGATTGATGCGCGTCGTGAGGTGGCGTTGCTCGGCGGGTTGCTGCTGCTGTTGTGGATCGCTTTGCTGACCGGCGGGCTGCTGCTCGTCGCGAATTTGCTCAAACCCGCGCCGGCGCCCGTTGTTGCGCCGGCATCTGCACCACGCGTCGTCGGCGAGGCCGAGTCGCGCCCGGCGGCCGTGGTCAACGTCAACGTTGGCGATGGGCAAGTCGCGGTGGGTGCACCGGCCGCGCAAGCGGCTGCGGCTGCGCCCACCGAGCCCGGCGTCATCCCGGCGCTCCACACGCCATCACCACTGCGCGTCAGTTCGCCGCTGCCGGGTGAGTCGCTCATCAACACCTTCCACGCCGTTTATGAGCATGGCAATGAGAACTTCGACGAAGGGTTCCAGATCAGCGCGACCAGCGGCGAGTTGATCGGCGAGTGCGGCGCTTCGGTTGCCGATCGCGTCAGCTTGACATCGCCTTCACGGGTGACGGCGCTGGCGATCTGGGCGTTCGACAAGAACGACTTCCAGAGCACGACCAAGGTAATGCTCACCCCCTACGCCTATCGCAACAACGTCATGCGCAGCAAGCTGGCGGCGCGCGGCGAGCTGGTGCAGGCGGCGCCGGGCATATTCGAGATCGTCACCTCGACGTTGCGCGTCGAAGTCGAGGTGCGCAACTTGCAACTGCTGCCGCTCGACGGCGATCCGGATGGGTATTTCCAGCGAGCGGAACTGGAGTTCCGCGTCTACAAGCGGCCGTGATACCGGCGCGACGACTGCGCGCAGCCGGTGGTTCTCTCGTTTACAGGATGCGCGGCGCATCCTCGATCGCCTCGACTGGTGGCGCCTGAGCGAGTGGGCGGACAGCGACATGTGGTCATTCGACGACGGCGATGCCGCGCTCCTGCTCACACCGCTCGATCTGGCCGAAACCGACGCGCTCGATGCGACGCGCGCTGCTGTGGCCTGGCTGCGCTGGTGCGCGGTGGCCGATGGTGCTTCTCCGTCTGCGTGCCTAGCCACCGTTTTTCGCGAATCTGAAGCACGGCTGGCATTCTGTGGTGTGCGCGAGGTGTGGTGCATCGTTCACCCGTCCGATTGGATCAAGCCTTACTTGCGCGACCTCGGCTACCGCATCGCCGAACGGCTGCTTACCTACGAGATCGAACCGCGGCGTGCGCCGGATGCATCGCCTTTCCTCGCCGGCCTGCAGGTGCGCCCGGCGCAAGTTGCCGATCTCGATGCGTTGTGCGCGCTGGATGCGCGCGCCTTTGACGAGCCGTGGCGCTATCCGCCGGTGCTGATGCGGCGTGCAGTCGAGCATGCGTTCGCCACCACGGTGGCCTTGCTCGGTGGCGCGCTGGCCGGCTATGCGTGCGCCGTCCTGCACGAGCAAAACGGTCACGTCGTGCGGCTGGCCGTTCAGCCGGCCCTGCGCCGCCGGGGGATCGGCGCGGGGTTGCTGCTGGACATCGTCGCGCGGCTGGCGCGGGCCGGCGCGCAGGTCGTCTCGCTCAACACCCAAGCCAGCAATCGCACGGCGCAGCGGTTATATCGCCGGCTGGGTTTTGCGCCGGTGGACGAAAAGTTGCCGGTCATGCGCAAAGTGCTCGCACCCGAAGCCGGTGGAGGGATCGCGTGAAGCGCACCCCGACGCGCAAGCACACCAAGGATCAACGCGTGCAGCGCAGCAACATTCGCCGCGCTCAAGCCTCCGGCAAGCGGCGGGCGCGCGCGCAATCGCAAAAGGTGGCTGCAACAGGCGTCGCCGATGTGCCGCCGTCACGTGAGGAGACGGCTGTCCTTCCAAGCGCGGCCCGGCGCTGGTTCATCGGGTTGACGCTGGCAGTCGCGATCGCGGGCGTGGCCATCGTCGCGCTGCAGCATGCACCGCATTGGCTGTCATCGTCGGCGCAGGCACAAGCTACCGCCGATGCCGGGCTACTTGAGGCGACGCGCGCTGCAGCCGTTGCAACGGCGGATGCCAATCGCGTTGGTATCGTCAGCGGCCATCGCGGCCACGACAGCGGCGCCGTGTGCGACGACGGCTTGACCGAAGCGGCGCTGAATTTCACGCATGCGACGCGCGTGGCCGAGGTGTTGCGCGCCGAGGGCTACATCGTGGATGTGCTGGACGAATTCGATCCTCGGTTGCGCGGATACCGGGCACGCGTCCTGCTCAGCATCCACGCCGATTCCTGCGCACGCATCAACGATCTGGCCACCGGCTTCAAAGTGGCGCGCGCTGTGCACAGCCGGGCTCCGGAAGCCGAGGATCGCCTTGTTGCCTGCTTGACGGCGCGCTACAAAGCGCGCACCGGCCTGCGCTTCCACGCCAACACCGTCACGCGCGATATGACGGAGTATCACGCCTTCGGCGAAATTGCACCCGAGACGCCGGCGGCGATCATCGAGACCGGTTTCATGTATCTCGATCGGCCGTTGCTGGAAGGCCGGCCGGAGGTGGTGGCGCAGGGCATCACCGAGGGGTTGCTGTGCTTCCTGCGCGGCGAGGCGCCGTGAGTGCACGGGCCAGACCACTCGCAGCGGTCTGACCTATTCTAGAGTTTGATCTACAATCCTCCGCACCGGCTATGGCGTTCCTGAAAAGACTGCTGCGATTAGTTGCGCTATGCGCGATGATGGCGTTGCTGCTGGCAGCCATTCCGTTGGTCGTCTCGGCGGAGCGTCAGGCGCAGCCAGCAGTCGAGTCCCTGGCTCGCGAAGCCGAGCAGCCTGCACCGCAGCAAGTTGCAGTGGCTGCCGTGGAGGAAGTTGCTCAGCCGGCTGCCCCGGCCAAAACCCACGCCGCGGTGCCGGCGGTTCCGGCCGTCCCGTCGTCGCGCGCTGCGGGCGCGGTGCAGGCGCCGGCGCAGCCCGTCAGCGTTCAGCCCGTAGTCGCTGCATCCTTGTCGCAGGACGCGCCGGCCGAGGCGACGTATGACGTGGAATCCACACCGATGCGCCGGGGCAAGTGGATCGAGATCATCCTGGACGAGCAGCGGCTGATCGCCTGGGAGGATGGCCGCATGGTGATGACCACGCTGGTCTCCACCGGCGCGCAGGATACGCCGACCATCCGCGGCGTCTTTCGCATCTACCGCAAGCTCGATTCGCAACGCATGCGCGGCAGGGATTACGATTTGCCAAATGTGCCCTACGTGATGTATTTCAAGGGAAGCTATGCAATGCACGGCACATACTGGCACAACAATTTTGGCCAGCCGATGAGCCATGGCTGCGTCAACATCCCCACTGGCAAGGCCGCCTGGTTGTATAGCTGGGCGCCACAGGGCACGGTCGTGGTGGTGCATTGAGGAGCGTTCGGCGCGTTGCCTTGGTGCTCGGTGCAGCGCTAGTTGCAACAACGGTTGTCTTCCTCTTCCTGCGTCCGGTCGTGGAAGCCGAACAGCGCTGGCAGGCGCTCCGCGCGCGAGGGATACTGCGCATCGGCATTGATCCGGGTGTGCGACCATTCTCGTTCTATGGGCCGGATGGCTGGCAGGGGATGGATGCCGATGTAGCGCGCGAGGTAGCGCGCCGGCTGGGGCTGCAAGTGGAGGCTGTGCCGGTGGGCTACGATGGTTTCTATGATGCGCTAATCGCCGGCCATGCGGATGTTGCAATGTCGGCGTTGGTGGCGGATCCGGCGCGGACGGCCGATTTTCGTTATAGCCGACCGTATTTCGACGCCGGCCTGCGCGCAGTGGCGCTCGCGCCGTTGCGTCTGGATCGCCCAGACGATCTGCGCGGCCGATGCGTCGTTGCGGCATTGGGGAGCGAAGCCGACCGCGCTGCGCGCTGGCTGGAGCGCCGCACGCCCGGGATGACGCGCCGCATGGTTGCAGACGAGCCGGATGCCCTGACTGAAATTCGCATAGGCAGTTGTGAGGTGGCAATGGTGGGAAGCCAAGCAGCCATGCAAGTTGGATGCGCGCCGATCGCCGGCCAGGATGATGCACCGATGGTGCGCTGCCTCCATCTCCGACCGGTCGAGTATGTGATCGCCATCCCACGCGCGGATGGGCGTTTGGCTGCCGAACTCGACCGCGTCTTAGCGGAGATGGCCGCCGACGGCACGCTCGCGCGCATCGCCCGGCAATGGCTCATCACCGACACCATTGACACCACCGACACTTCCGACACTCTTGACACTTCCGACACCCTCAACTAAGGAGACCAACACATGGAATACCGACCTCTTGGCCGCACCGGCGTGAAAGTGAGCGTCTTGTGTTTGGGTTGCATGATGTTCGGCGGCAAGACCTCGCCTGAAGACTCCTATGCCATCATTGATCGCGCCATTGACGCCGGCATCAACTTCCTCGACACGGCCAACGTCTACACCCGCGGCCGCAGCGAGGAAGTTGTGGGCGAGGCGCTCAAGCGCAACGGCAAGCGCGACCGCATCGTGCTGGCGACCAAGGTGCACGGCGCCATGGCCGATGACGACCCGAACATGAGCGGCAACAGCCGCCGGCACATCATCCAGCAGTGCGAGGCCAGCTTGCGCCGGTTGCAAACTGACTGGATTGACCTGTATCAGATCCACCGGCCACAGTCGTCCATCCCGATTGACGAGACGCTGCGCGCGCTCGACGACCTGATCCACGCCGGCAAGGTGCGCTACATCGGCACGAGCACCTTCGCCGCGTGGCAGTTGATGGAGTCGCTGATGGTCTCACGCGAGCTGGGGCTGAACCGCTTCGTATGCGAGCAGCCGCCATATAACCTGCTCGACCGGCGCATCGAGCGCGAGCTGATCCCCTTTGCCCAGACGTATGGCTTCGGGTTGATTCCGTGGTCGCCCCTGGCCGGTGGCCTGCTCACCGGCAAGTACGATCGCAACGCGCCGCCGCCGGAGGGCACGCGCTTCTTCGACTACAAGGACAACCCGATCCTGTTCCGGCGCTGGAACGAGGCATCGCTCGCCGCCGTGGACCTTTACAAGGCCTACGTGCAGGAGCGCGGCGGCTGCACGCTGTCGCAGTTCGCGCTGGCGTGGTGCATGAGCCAGCCCGGCGTCACCTCGCCCATCATCGGCCCGCGCACGATGGAGCAGCTCGAGGACAACCTCAAGGCGCTGGACGTGAAGATCAGCGACGAAGATCGAGCCAGGGTAGATGCGATCGTGCCGAAGGGCAGCATGGTCGCGCCGTACTATGAGGCCGACTTCGGCCCGCATCCGTTTCGGGTGTAGGGCAAAGCATACGCGGTAGAGCGCGATCTCTGCATCGCGCCGTGTGCCTAATGATGGACACAGGACGGTAGGGCGCGATCTCCGTATCGCGCCGTGTGCGATGCGGCGACATGGGTGCGGAACGGCGTCCGCGCCCTACGGCATACGTATGTGTAATGTGGCGACACAAATATCAAGCGCCTAACGCGCTCCGAGCGCGTGAGGCGCTGCTGGAGGTGGGCGCTAAAATCCATGCTATGACCACCACTATCGCCACACCCGCCGGCGTCGAAATCCGCCCGACCAGCGAGATGACCGCAGACTTTGGCGATGTGCTGACCCCGGACGCGCTGGCCTTCGTCGCCAACCTGCACCGCGCGTTCAACCCGCGCCGCAAGCAATTGCTCGCCGCGCGCGCCGAGCGCCAGGCCCGCCTCGACGCCGGCGAACGGCCCGACTTCCTGTCCGAGACGCGCCCCATCCGCGAGGGCGATTGGCAGGTCGCGCCGATCCCCGCGCCGCTGCAAAAGCGCCACGTCGAGATCACCGGTCCGACCGACCGCAAGATGGTCATCAACGCACTGAACAGCGGCGCCGACATGTTCATGGCCGACTTCGAGGACGCCAACTCGCCGACCTTCGCCAACATGGTGCAGGGGCACCTCAACCTGCGCGACGCCATCGAGCGCACCATCACGTTCGACAGCCCCGACGGCCGGCGCTACCGGCTCAACGATCGCGTGGCCACGCTGCTGGTGCGCCCGCGCGGTTGGCACCTGGTGGAGAAGCACGTGCAGGTGGATACAGAACCAATCAGCGCATCGCTGTTCGACTTCGGGCTGTATTTCTTCCACAACGCCCGCCGGCTGTTGGACAAGGGCTACGGCCCATACTTCTACCTGCCCAAGCTGGAGAGCCACCTCGAAGCCCGGCTGTGGAATGACGTCTTCAACGCCGCGCAGGATGCGCTCGGCCTGCCGCGCGGGACGATCAAGGCCACCGTGCTGATCGAGACCATCCTGGCCGCGTTCGAGATGGAGGAGATCCTCTATGAGCTGCGCGAGCACATCGCCGGGCTGAACGCCGGCCGGTGGGATTACATCTTCAGCATCATCAAGAAGTTTCGCAAGCATGATGTCCTCTTGCCCGACCGCGCCCAGGTGACGATGACCGTGCCGTTCATGCGTGCCTATACCGAGCTGTTGGTGCGCACCTGCCACAAGCGCGGCGCGCACGCCATCGGCGGCATGGCAGCGTTCATCCCCAGCCGCAAAGACCCGGAGGTGAACGCTGCGGCGCTGGCGAAAGTGCGCGAGGACAAGCTGCGCGAGAGCAACGACGGCTTCGACGGCACATGGGTGGCCCATCCCGACCTGGTGCCCGTCGCCAAAGCGGTGTTCGACGAGAAGCTGGGCGACCGGCCACACCAAAAAGATCGCCTGCGCGAAGACGTGAATGTGACCGGGCGTGATCTGATTGACTTTCATGTGCCGGGCGGGACGATCACCGAAGCTGGCGTGCGCAACAACATCAGCGTGGCGATCCAGTACATCGAGGCGTGGCTGCGCGGCAACGGTGCGGTGGCCATCTTCAACTTGATGGAGGACGCCGCCACGGCCGAGATTGCCCGCGCGCAACTGTGGCAGTGGATTCATAGCCCGCGCGGCATCCTGAACGACGGCCGCAAGGTCACGTTGGAGATGTACCGGCAGTTCGCCGACGAGGAGATGGACAAGATCCGCGCGGCGTGGGGCGACGCCAACTACGCCGCCAGCCGGATCGCCGAAGCGCGTGAGATCGTGGACGCGCTGGTGTCTTCGCCGGAGTTCATCGAGTTCCTGACGCTGAGAGCGTATGAGCGGCTGGCGTAGGCTGTTCTCACCCTGACCTACGCGCTGGGATGAATTGACCCATCGGGGCAAACGTGGATGGCGGGCGCGCTACTCGCCTGGCTCCTCGTTCGGCTTTCGGAGCACATGGGCGCGGAACGGAGTCCGTGCCCTACGGCCAACCGTTTGCACCTGCTAACGAATGCGCCTCACGCGCCGGCGCTGCGGCCGGCTGAACCGGTCGCGTGCCCCTTCATCTCGGGCACGAGGATCAGCGACGCCAGCAAGATCAGCCCGGCGCAAATCAGCGCGATGGCGCCGATGTCCAGCGTCTGCGTCAGTTGAAAGGCCAGGATGGGCGCAGCGATGCCGCGCACGCCGGTGAAGAAGGTGTGGATGCTCATGTATTCGGCCACGCGATCCTCCGGCGCGAATTTGGTCACCCACAGGCTCCAGGCGATCTCGCCGCCGGCGTTGGCCGCGCCGAAGATGAACGCGCCGGCGGCGAGGCCAAACGCGCCAACGCCCGTGAAGAACGACGCGATGCCCAGCGCGAAGCCGACGTTCAGGATGATGCGCAGCAGGAAGAAGTTCATCCGGTCGAACAGCCGACCCCACAGCGGCGTGAGCGCCAGCCGGGCGACGCTGGGGATCATCACCGTGTAGAGCGCGATCTGTTGTGGGTCGAGCGCCAGGCTGTACTTGGGGTTGGCCAGGAACTCGACGCGCAGCGGCCACATCATTAGGTTGGCGAAGCCCATCAGCATCCACGACGCCAGCGTCCAGCGCAACGTCCGGTCGGTGCGCAGCACTTTGAGCGAGTCGAACGCGCCGAGGAACGCGCCGCGCGAGACGATGCCTAGCCGGGCTGGGGAATTGCTACGCTGTGCAGATGGCGCGGCGACGTGCAGCGTTCGCGATGGGATGCGCGACAGGCAATAGGCAGCAGCGGCGAAGGCGACTGCGAACGCGACCAGCAGCCAGCGAAAGAGCGCGATGTCGGCGGTGAGCAATCGCCCGGCCAGCTCGGCGAAGGCGGCAGCCGCAGCCACGCGGATGACGAACGTGCGCGCGACGTATTTGCCGCGTTCGCGTGGCGCGTAGTTGTCCTGATACACCGCCGTCACCAGCGGGATGATGGCGTTGGCCGCGCCGATGGCAATGACGGTTGCGATCACCAGCACGGCCAGCCCCGGCAAGACGGCGGCGATCAGCATCGCCAGCGCCCCGCCGGCCATCATCCAGGCGGCAACGCGCATCACCGGCTGGCCGGAGCGTTCGACCCACGGCACCAACCACAACGAGAGCAACAGGCCGATGTTGCCGGCAGCGGCGATCAGCGACTTCGGCGTCGGGCCGGCGTCGAAGGCTTTGACGGCGATCAGCAGCAGAAAGGTGGTGCTGGCGGTTTCGATGACGCCCTGCGGGATGGCGCGCAGCCGGTCGTAGCGGTAGGTGAGCCGAGTGAGAGCGGGTGCAGAGTCGGTCAACGTGGCGAGTCGCTCCTCAGATCGCCCGGATTCCTTGTGGCCCAAAGGCCAACGTGTGCATCAACTGGTGCGCCCGCTGGCTCAACGCTTCGATGCCGCCGGCTTGCTTCACGTAGTCGCCGATGAGCTGGCTGCCCATGCCGACGGCGACTGCGCCGGCCTTGATGTACTCGGCGGCGTTGTCCAGCGATACGCCGCCGGTCGCCACGAACGGCACATGGTTCAACGGCGCGCGCACGGCCTTGAAATAGCTCAGCTCCGCCGGGAAGAGTTTGATCAGGTGCGCGCCCAGCTCGACGGCGTTCATGATCTCGGTAGGCGTGTATGCGCCGGGGATCACGCAGATGTCGCGCTCGACGCAGATCGCAACCACGCGCGGGTTGGTGTTCGGCGCGACGATGAATTGTGCGCCGGCGCCGATGGCCTCGAACGCTTGCGACTCGTTCAGCACTGTGCCCGCGCCGAGCAGGAACCGGTCGCCTAGTTCAGCCTTCATCTCGTGCAGGCCGTCGAGCGCGCCGGGCGAGTTCAGCGTGACTTCCATCGCAGTGATGCCGGCGTCTGCCAGCGTCCGTGCGATCTGCCTGAAGTGGCCTCTGTAGTCGCCGCGCAAGATGGCAATAACGCGCCCGGCTTCGATCATGGATTTGGCGTGTTGTGCATTCACAGGATTGAGTATATGCTCATCCCCAAATCTCTAATCTTTAATCTCCAATCTCCAGTCTCCAGTCTGAGTTACCAGTTACCAATTACCACTATGAAAATCACCGACGTCAAAACCTACATCGCCGGCAACCCGTGGAAGAACTGGCTGTTCACGCGCGTCGAGACCGACGAAGGCATCCACGGCATCGGCGAAGCGACCGTCAACGGTTTCACCAAGTCCGCCGAGGCGGCGGTGCACGAACTCAAGCGCTTCGTCATCGGCAAAGACCCGTTCGATGTAGAACAGCATTCGCTGCGGCTGTGGCGCGACTTCTACAGCGACGGTGGGCAGATTCACGGCGCGGCGCTCAGCGGCATCGAGTATGCCTGCTGGGACATCATGGGCAAAGCGCTGGGCGTGCCGGTGTTCAAGCTGCTGGGCGGGCGCTGCCACACGCGCTTGCGCGCCTACGCCAACGGCTGGTATCGCGGCCCGCGCACGCCGGAGAGCTTTCACGAGAAGGCCAAGCTTGTCGTGGCGAAGGGCTACACCGCGCTCAAATTCGACCCGTTCGGGCCGGCGTGGCGGGTGATGGAGAACCTGGACGACTTCGCGCTGGCCGTGGACATCATCGCTGCCGTGCGCGACGCCGTTGGCCCGAGCGTGGACATCCTGGTCGAGGCGCACAACCGCTTCTCGGTGCACACCGCGTTGCAGTTCGCCGAGGCCATCGCGAAATATAAGCCCACTTGGTTGGAGGCGCCGGTGCCGCCGCAGCGCATCTCCGCAATGGTCGAGGTGGCGCGGCGCAGTCCGGTGCCCATCGCCTGCGGTGAAGACTTCTACTGCCGCGATCAGTTCGCCGAGCTGTTGCAGCACAACGCCGTGCACATCATCCAGCTCGAGCCGCAGAACCTGGGCATGACCGCCGCCAAGCAGGTGTGCGGCATGGTCAACGCGTTCTATGGCGTGACCGCGCCGCACAGCGCGCAGGGGCCGCTGTGCTCGCTGGCATGCGCACACCTGAACATTAGCACACCCAACTTCTTCATCCATGAGATCTTCGACGACTTCAACGAGGACTGGAGCCAGTACGTCCTGACCAACCCGGTCAAGGTGGTGGACGGCTACATCACGCTGAGCGACGACATCGTAGGGTGGGGCAGCGACCTGAACTACGACGAGATCGCCAAACACCCCTACAACCCCGATCACTTCCTGCCGCTCTTTCGTGAGGGCTGGGAGAAGCGCGAGCGGGTGAAGGATTGAAATTGAAAATTGAAAATTGAGAATTGAGAATTGAGAATTGAGAACTCGGAGCTCGCGGCTCACAGCTCATAGCTCACAGCTCAGCATTGACGCACCGGCTGCGCATCAGGTATGATTTGGGATGTAGCCGGTGGCGCTACCTTAGCTCAATCGGCAGAGCAATCGCTTCGTAAGCGATAGGTTTCGGGTTCGACTCCCGAAGGTAGCTTCGCTCTTAGAGCCTATCCTGATCAACCCCCAAATGCCAGCCTTTCCAGGTAAAAGAGGGTTATTAGGATAGGCTCTTAGTTTGGGCACTCACTCGATCTCGTAGCTCACCTGCACTTGGACGGTGACGTCCTGCGTGCCCGGCGTGATGGACACGCCGCCACCGAGGCCTTCGGCCGCCGGCGCGGCTGCGATCACCGGCAGCGGGCCGCCGCTGGAGACGATCTCCGAGATGGTCAGCACGCGCCCCACCTTCGCCCCGGCCTCGCCGGCCAACGCCTCGGCCTTGGCTTTCGCATCGGCCATCGCGCCCTTGCGCGCATCGGCCTCGATCGCCTTGACGTTCTCGATCGTGAAGACCAGCCCTTGAATCGTGTTCGCGCCGGCGTTGATGGCAGCGTCGAGCACTGCGCCGGCATTGTCCAGGTCGCGCACTGTTACCCGCACGGTGTTGATCACGCGATAGCCGGTGATCGGCCCAGGACCGCTTGGCCCATACGATTGCTGTGGGAAGACGTTGAACTCGGCCGTCTGGATGTCCTTCTTCTCGACGCCGGCTTTCTCCAGCGCAGTCATGATCGCAGCCATCTTACGGTTGGCTTCGGTCAGCGCGGCGCTCAGCCGGGGATTGACGATATCCACGCCCAAGGTGACACGCGCAATGTCCGGCGAGGCCGTCGCCCGGCCGACGCCGATCACGGTGACCGTGCGACGGAATGGTTGATTGTTCTGCTGGAGCGTCGTGTTCGCGTGGGCGGGCCGGACGGCCAAGATGGCCGCAGCCAGTGTGCCAGCAACCAAGGTCGTTAAAAGTCCTTTCGTCATGTTCGTCCTCCTGTGTTTGCTGCTTTCGACTGTCCAGACGTCGCAGGCGCACCGTTCGTTCCCTGCGCAGCGATCAACTCGCGCCTTGCGTCTGGCGCTTGACCCAGCCGGCGATCCGGTCGCAGATTGCCACTACGACTTCGTCGGGCACGCCGTTGGCCGCCGTAGACTTCAGCCGGAAGTCGCAGGGATCGTTGACATAGTCGCATACCTGCCACAGGTTGTTCTGATCAAGCGCGATTTCGGTGGAGAACAGGTTCAGACCGCACAGGCCGGCGATCTGTTGGGTGAGGCCACGCAGGATGCCGAGCTGATAGCGGCTTTCGTCTTCCGGCGAGACCGGCTCTTGAACGTGGGTGCGGTCATCGGCCCAGCAGGGGAAGGTGCTGCCGCAAGCGTAGAACACGCGGAACCATGCCCGGCGTTTGCCAAGTCGCTGTGGCTCGACCCATGCTTGCAGGATCGTTTGCTCGCCCGGCCACTCGCGGCGTTTAGCCAGCACGTCTTCCCAGCGCGTCACGGGCTCCAACACGCCACTGCCGCCGCTGTGCACGCTCTTCACCGAGAACTTGTCGCCCAGCGGCGTAAGATCCACGCGCGATAGGTTCGGCTGTTCTTCGTATGACGGCAGGAGGATCAGATGGGGCGCATAGAGCCCGTGCGCGATCAGCGTCATGTGCATCGTCAGCTTGTTCCAGATGCGCCGCACGCGCGCGTAGTCGTTGATCATCAGCGGCACGTTGCGCTGCATAGCTTCGACGTGCTGCTCGTATTCCCCGCCCCAGTCCCACACGCGATCCAGGCCGACGCGCGCCCGGATCTCGCCAGCATCCAGCCGGGCAGGCAGCCGAGGCAGCGCGTCTGGGCCACAGATGTGGGCGCTCACGTCGCGCGCCGCGCACGCGCGCGCGAGCAGAGCGATGAAATCTGCATCATATTCCCAGGCCCACAAAACCAGCAAATCGAAGGGGTGGCGTTGGTTCGGGGTGAAGGTCATCGCTAGCAGGATGATCGGCGGCCGGGCCAAACTTCGATGATCGCGAGCGATGCATTCACACCACGATCAGGTCGCGCGTGAACGACGTGAGGCTTTGGTTACCGTCCTCGGTGATCAGCACGTCGTCTTCGATGCGCACGCCACCTTTGCCGGGGATGTAGATGCCCGGCTCGACGGTGAACGTCATGCCCGGCTGCAGCACAGTCGCGTCGCCGGCGACCATGTAGGGCGGCTCATGTCCTTCCAGCCCCAGCCCGTGGCCGGTGCGGTGAGTGAAATATTGGCCGTAGCCGGCCGCTTCGATCACGCTGCGCGCGGCGCGATCCACCGCGTCGCCCGTCGCGCCCGGCTTCGCTGCGGCGCGTCCGGCAGCGTTGGCCGCTTTCACCACCTCGTACACCTCGCGCATTTGTGCATCCGGCTCGCCGACGGCGATGGTGCGCGTGATGTCGCTGCTATAGTCGTCCACCGTCAGTCCGAAGTCAATAACCACCATGTCACCCCGGCGCAGCGGCCGGTCGCTCGACATGCCGTGCGGGTTGGCCCCGCTTGGGCCGGATTGCACCAGCGGCTCGAACGGCAAGCCCTGCGCACCGGCGGCCAGCATGCGGCTCATCAGCAGGTTAGCGACCTGGCGCTCGGTCATGCCCTCGCGAATCTCCTCCAGCACCTGCGTCAGCGCTGCCTCGGACAGGGCGATAGCGCGGCGCATAGCGGCGATCTCAGCCGCGTCTTTCACCATGCGCAGCGGCGCGATCAGCTCGGCAGCCGACGTTTGCCGGATGCCGGGCGCAGCTTCGCTGAGCAGCGTCCACTCCAGCACGCGCATCTGCAACGGCTCGACGGCGATGGTTTTGCCGCGCAGGTCGTGCGCCTCTGCGGCGGCGCGGAAGGCATCTCGATAGGGGATGCCGTCCCGATAGCTGCGCACTTGCCAATCCAGCGCGACTGGGCCGGAGGTTGCCTTACCGACTTCGAAGAAAGGGGCGATTAGGATGGGCGGTGTATCGGCAGCGGGGAACAATGCGACGATGGGGCGTTCGCTCAGGTGCATGTGCAGGCCGGTGAAGTAGATCAGATTAGGGCCGGGCACGAGCGCGACGTAATCTACGTTAGCCTCCTGTTGTGCCTGCTTGAGCTTGCTCAGTCGTTCGGTGGTCATGGTTCGGGCTATTTTAGCGATGCCGCGTAGCAGGCTTCAGGAGCTCTCGCACAACTCGGCTCAGCCTGTAGTGTTAACCTAGTCGTCAGCGAGTCAATGGCGTCGTCAGGTCCGGCAGGTCAATCGGGTCATCAAGTCGGTCAAGTCGGTCAGGTCAGGCGAGACTCGATGACCTGACGACCTGCTGACTTGACGACCTCGTGACCTGACGACCAAGGAAGGAGGAACACGCATCATGGGCAAATTCGGCAGCTTTTTGAACGGGATGATCATCGGCGCGATTGCCGGCGCAGTCATCGCCCTGCTGCTCGCGCCCAAGTCCGGCGAGGACCTGCGCGACGAGATCAAGCGTGAGGTGGATGAAATCCTCGAGGAAGGGCGTCGCGCTTCCGAGCAGCGCCAGCGCGAGCTGGAGGAGCAACTCAACCGGCTGCGCGGTCTGTGAGTGAGCAGATCATGGCCGACATCGTCATTAACGGCTATGCGATAGACGACAAGTTGCTGCAAAAGAAAGCAATCCGGCGTTGCCAGATTGCCCGGTGCAAAGCCGGCTGCTGCGCCGACGGCGTATGGGTGGACTTTGGTCATGCCCAGCGCATCATCGCCCATGCTGAGCTGATCCAGCCCTTCATGCCGGCGGAGCGGCGCGACCCGAGCACTTGGTTTGCTGAGCTGCACGACGACGATCCCGCCTTTCCTTCCGGGCGATATACCGGCACGACTACGGTCGAGGATCCCTCGCACCCCAGCGGCACAACGTGCGTATTTTTGCGCCCTGAAGATCGCTATTGCGCCATTCAGGCGGCTTGCATCGCGCATGGTCGCCCGCCTTGGGAGCTGAAGCCTTACTACTGCTGCCTGTTCCCGGTGGTGGATGAGTATGTGGACGCTGACGGCCGGCCGCTGCCGGTGAAACGCCTGACGTTGGACGACGAGAACGATCTTTTCAATCGGGGCGGTGGCTGCTACGAAGATTGCGCGTGTGATCCGGAGTATGTCTTTCAGATCTACGCCGAGGAAGTCGCGCTGGCGCTGGGGCTGGAGGGCTACCGCGCGCTCTGCGCCGCCGTCGGCGTAACGCCCAGGCTATGACCGTCAAACGACCAGTGCGCTCGTTCGAATCCGGCTGATGCCGCCGCCGCCTTCGATGCTGCGCCCGCCGCCGAAGGCGCGGAAGTACGGCTCGCCCAGCAGTTCCGCCCGGTATGCTGCGAACAGCATCGCCGGGATGCATGCCAGCAACGGCGCGAAAACCTCGGAGCAGGGTGCATAGGACAGGTGAGCGCTATCGGCTGAAATCGCCGCGCCTTCCGGCGATACTTCGATCACGCGCCGACCGATCGCCTGCATGGCCGTCTTCACTTCGGCAGCGCGGCTGGCGTCGCGCTCGTTCGCCGTGATGAGAAAGGTCGGCGTATCTACCGTCTTGGCAAAATACTGCAGATGCGCCCATTCCTCCACATCCTGGCCGATGGCCGAATCACCGCTTGCTTCCAGCACCTTTGCCGCGCAGAACTGTGCCGTGCCGAAGTTCGGCCCGCTGCCGCAGAACACGAATTCGCCTGCATCAAGGGTACGTTCGGCCAACGCGCGCGCCGGCGCGTCGCTCATCTCGATCGTCCGCCGCGCGTGCTCGCCCATGTCAGAGAGGGCGGCGCGCCAGGGCTGGGCATCGCGCCCGCGCGCTTCTGCTATGCGCAGCGCACAGGCATACAGCATGATCAGGGAGGCGAAGTACGAACGCGCGCCGGGCACCTGAACGCCGGCCGCGTTGGGCACGTCGGGCGCTTTGGTCGTCAACACGGCATTGGCGGCCTGGGCGATCGGCGTCTGGTCACTGCTGGTCACGGCGAACGTGCGCAGCCCGCGCGCCTTGGCGCGCAGCACGCCCTCGATGGTGCGCGTCACGCCGCCGGAGACCGAAACGCCGATCACGGCGCTGGTGCTCGCGCGCTGTGCGAATCCCGGCGCGTCGAAGTGGATCACGCCGTAGCGCGAGAACGCCATCGCGTTCTGTGCTTCGGTCGGCACGCCGGCGATGGATTCGAACGCGAACTCGGTGGCCAGCGCGGCGAAGTAGCTATCGCCGCAGCCGATGACATGCAGCCGCTGCAGAGCGCGACAGAAATCCTCGTCGAGGGCGCGCGTCGCTTCTTCTAGGAACGCTTCCGTCACGTCTTCGATGAGCGAGGGAAGGGTGAGAATTTGTTCGCGGAAGTAGTTCATGTCGGCGTGATTGTAGTAGGCGTAGGCCTTTACCAATAGCGTGGCCGATGTGGGCGAATTCGCCTTCAAACGACATACGCACGTCATTCCGGCGCAAGGCAGCGCGGCCATGAATAGTCTGCGCTGAAGGGGGCGGGCGATGGGCAATCTGTGCGGTAGCCGCGGGCTTCACGCCTACGGCTCTGGACGCTGAGAAGTTACCGTCGCGCGGGCTGAGCCTGTCGAAGCCCGTCGAAGCCTGCCCGTCCCTTTAGCCCGGTGGTTTAGCGCTGGGCTTCCTTTCTGATACTTTCTGATACGGATTTGCGCAGCGGATGAATCCGCGCGCAACGCATGGCAAAGCCAGCGCACGGCCGGCTTTGCTGCAGATTGCCCACGACTTTAGTCGCCGGGCATTTTGCCCGCGGCGGGAAATACGTCCCTCAATATCGGGCGCTGGGGTAGAATCCAGTCGTCGCAGGGCGTCTGGCCGGCGAAGAGGTTGTTCATCCGCGCCCAGCGCTAGAACATTTCAATCTGAGGATGATTCGTCCGTTCGATATTCGTGATGTAAGCGTTGTACAGCGACTGACATCGCTAGCCCGGCCGCTGGCGTGCGAATTGGTAGCCGTTGACGGCGTGAATCCGCTGCGCGACGCGATCCGCTCGTATTTGGGGGGTGGGCGTGACCACGCCGTGGTGCTGGTCGAACGCGACGCCGATCACGATATCGAGGCCTTTGGCGTAATGTATGTGCTGCCGAACACGAATGGCGACGGCAGCGAGAACGGCGCGGGGATTCATCGTCGCGCGGCACTCGTACTGATGGCGCCCCATGCGCAGTCGGACGAATTGATGGAGGCATGGATGTACCTCGCGCAAGAGTTCGCCGTCGAGGCGGCACAGCGTGGGGCGCAACACATCGTGGCAGAGGCTCCTGAGGTCGGCGGCGAGGCCGAAGCCTTACAAGGGGCCGGCTTCGTCCCGCTCATCCAGCAAGACGTCCTCAAGCTGGCGAACAAGCCCGATCTGGCATCGTTGCCGGAGGTGAGCGGGCTGCGCGAGCAAACCAAGGATGATGAGCCGTTGATCAAAGCGTTGCACCTGCGCGCTGCTCCGAAGATGACGTATCAGGCCGAAGTGTCGTTCGATCTGTTGCGCGCCACCCATCGCATGGATCGCGGCTTCGTCTTGATGCGGGGGAATGAACTGGTCGCGCACGTCTCGGTGCGCCAGGGCAAGCGCGGCTACGGCATGCAGGCGCTGTTCCGGCCCGATGCCGAGCAGGATGCGCTGCCGACCCTCCGGTTTGCGTTGGCGCATCTGCTATCGCGCACCTGGCGGCCGGTTTACCTCACCGTGCGGCACTACCAGAGCTGGATGCTTCCCATCCTGGACGAGCTAGGCTTCGTGCACATGACCTCGACCATGCTGATGGTGCGCCACACAGCAGCGCGCGTCCACCAACCGGTTTGGTCGCCGGTGACAGCCGAAGGCGTCGTAATCAAGAACACGCACTCGGCCTCTATTCATCTTGAATCTCGCGCTTCGTCCCGCGATGGCGAAAGCGCGTATCACGAAGACGCGCTCGCGAGCGCGCATGACTATGCAAGAACTGCGAATCACTGACGATCTGGATACACTTTTGAACGTGCTGCCTCCCTCGATTGCGGAGGCGATCAGACGCATAGGACGCTTCAACGAACTCATCGAGGTAGTGATGGACTTAGGCCGACTGCCTGAGTCGCGCTACGTGAGCGCTGAAGCAAACGGCGACGCCGGCAACCCGACCGCGCGCGAAGAGACGCTGGTGCTGCGCGAGACCGAGGTAACGCAAGAAGACCTAGACTACGTGCTCGAACGCATCGGTGAGTTCGACGACGACAATCGTGCCGGCATCGCGCGCACGCTCCATCGCATCTCCGGCATTCGCAACCGGCGCGGCGTGGTCGTCGGTCTGACCTGCCGCGTGGGCCGCGCGGTATATGGCACGCTCAAGATCATCGAGGACATCATCCAGAGCGGCAAAAGCATTTTGCTGTTGGGCAAGCCCGGTGTAGGCAAGACCACGATGCTGCGCGAAGCAGCGCGCGTACTGGCCGAGACCAAGCGCGTGGTCATCGTGGATACTTCAAACGAGATCGGCGGCGATGGCGATATTCCCCATCCCGCAGTGGGCCGCGCGCGCCGCATGCAAGTCTCGACGCCAAGTATGCAACACGAGGTGATGATCGAGGCTGTCGAAAACCACAACCCGCAGGTCATCGTGATTGACGAGATCGGACGCGCACAGGAGGCCGAAGCGGCGCGCACCATCGCCGAGCGCGGCGTGCAATTGATCGGCACGGCCCACGGCCAGACCATCGAGAACCTGATGGTGAACCCGACATTGAACGACTTGATCGGCGGCATCGAGAGCGTGACGCTGTCCGACGAAGAAGCCCGCCGGCGCGGCACGCAAAAGACCGTCTTGGAGCGGCGCGCCCCGCCCACGTTCGATGTGCTGATCGAGATTCGCGACCGGCACCGCCTGCTGGTGCACCACGACGTGAGCGAAGCGGTGGATGCGCTGTTGCGCAACCGCATGCCGGTGGCCGAGCTGCGTTATTGGGATGAAGAAGGCCGCATGCGCAGCGAGCGCGTTCGCCTGTCTCAAGAAGATGGGCGCGAGCGCGTCACCGAGATGCCCGACCGCCGCGACCGGCGCTCCCGGCGCGACGGCTACGGCGTGCGTGACGCCTACGAGGATCTGCCTGTGCTGCGCACCGGCAAGTCCGGTGAGCCGGTGATCGTCCGACCGGGCGAGCCGGAGGAGCAGCCGGCTGGAGCCGAAGCTGCGGCGCCCGAGGCACAGCTTGGCGAGGCGAAGGCCATGCGCCTGTATCCATTCGGCGTGTCGAAGCATCGCTTGAAGCAGGCGGCCCGGCAGCTCGGCGTCCCGGCTGTGTTTGTAGATAGCCTCGACGACGCCGATGTGCTCATCACCGCCAAGTCATACTATCGCCAGCGGCCGCGGACCATCGTCGAGGCCGAGCAAGATAACGTGCCGATCTACGTGTTGCGCTCGAACTCGGTGGCGCAGATGGAGAACTGCCTGGCCGACCTGTTTGGATTGACCGACGGCGAACGCATTCCCTATGAGAGCGCGATCGAGGAGACCGAGGAGGCGATCCGGCGCGTGTTGGCCGGAGAGCGTGTCGTGGATCTGTCGCCGCAGAATGCCTTTGTGCGCCGGCAGCAGCACCAACTTGCGCGCGCATCGAACCTAATCTCGCACTCCTACGGCAAAGAACCCATGCGCCGCGTGCGCATCTTCAGGGAGTAGCTGTGAGCTGCGAGCTATGAGCCGTAAGCTGTGAGCTGTGAGTCATGAGCTATGAGTTCTGACTTCTGACTTCTGATCTCTGACTTCTGGATTCTCAATTCTCAATTTTCAATTCTCAATTTTCAATTTTCAATTTTCAATTTCCCATCCATGTTCATCTCTTTCGAAGGTCTAGACGGCAGCGGCAAGACGACACAGATCCAACGTCTGACGGTATGGTTGCGCACCCATCGCCAGCGCGTGCTGACGTTGCGCGAGCCCGGCGGCACCAAAATCGGCGATGCGATTCGCGCCATACTGCACGACCGGAGCAACTCGAACATGGATCCTCGAACCGAATTAATGCTGTATTGCGCATCGCGCGCACAACTTGTCGCCGAGCAGGTTCAACCCTATCTGCAGAGCGGCGGCATTGTGCTGAGCGACCGCTTCGCCGACAGCACACTGGCCTATCAGGGTTACGGCCGCGGTCTTGATCTGGACTTCCTGCGCAGCCTGCTCGATTTCGTGACGCACGGCATCAAGCCCGACCTGACGTTGTATTTCGACGTAGATCCGGAGCGGGCGCTGCAGCGCAGATTGAGCAGCGGTGCCGAGATCAACCGGATTGACGTCGAGACGATCGAGTTTCATCGCCGCGTGCGCGACGGCTATCACCAACTGATCGCTCAGGAACCGGAGCGCTGGCAGTTGATTGACGCATCTGCAACCGCCGATCAAGTGGCTGCGCAGGTGAAGGACATCGTTAAGGCGCGGCTAAATATCGCCGACTAGATGCCGGCTATGGTTCGTGCGAACATTCAACGATGCATTGCCTGGGCGATGAGTGTGGCCGGTGCGACGCTCATCGCGCTCGGCGTCGCGCTCTTCGCGCGCGAAGCGGATATTAGCGCAGCGGCATCGCGCTTCGCCCCGCCGGCGCAGGAAAGCCCGACGCCCGGTGAATCCACCTCGCCGTCGCCTGCAGCCGAGGGATATCCCGTGCCGGAGCGCATCTGGATTGACAAGCTGAAGGTTGATGCACTCATCCAGCCGGTAGGGCCCGGCAAGCGGGTTGGCTTGAACGCTGTCGAATGGAGCGCGCCGAACAACAAGAACGTCGGTTGGCATGACTACTCTGGTAGGTTGGGGGAGGGCAAGAACATCGTCCTCAACGGCCACAACAATATCTACGGGGCCGTCTTCCGCAAACTCTACACGCTGAAGCCCGGCGACGAAATCCGTCTTGGCGCAGGCGATCGGCAGGTCGTTTATCGCGTGGAAGAGGTGAAGCTCTTGCGCGAACGCGACCAGCCCCTCGAAGTGCGCATCGCCAATGCGCAGTACATCCAGGCGATGAACGATGACCGGCTGACGCTGGTCTCATGTTGGCCGGAGTCGAGCAACACACACCGCGTGATTGTGATCGCCCGCCCGGTAGCACAGAACTAAGCCGCACGAGCGAAGATGCATCGAGTGACGCGCGAGGTCGCGCTATGGTGCGCCATCGCCCTCCTGGCGAGTGCGACGCGCCTGGTGCGACTGGACTTCTTGCTGACGAACGCCGAAGCGACGACGGCTCTGACCTCGCTTGCGGCGTTGCAGGGCGAGCCGGCCGTCTTCTCCGATCCGCTGTTCGGCTGGTTACAGATGCTGCTCTTCGCCGTCTTCGGCGCGAGCGAAATATCGGCCCGGCTGGTGCCGGCGTTGAGCGGCGTCGCATTGTGCTTGCTGCCCGCCCTGTTGCGTCCGCAGCTCGGGCGAACGCGCGCACTGATCTTTGCGGCGCTGCTTGCGCTTTCGCCCACGCTGTGGTTCGTGTCACGCGAAATGAGTGGCGCGATGTTGGCATGGACGTTGGCCTTCGCGGCGCACTGCGCTTGGCGCGTCGCTCGGCCGGCTCTGGCAGCCGCTGCGCTGGGCGTGTTGCTCGCCACCGGCAGCGACGCAATCGCGCCCTTGATTGTGACGATCTCGGCCTCGCTGGTCGCGGCCCCGCCTTCCTCTGTTCGATTGTCGGCTCGTGTGGTGGTGATCATGCTACTGTCCTTCGTCTTATCGGCCACAGCGCTGCTCATGCGACCCTCGGGCCTGGGCGATGCTTTCAATGGCTACGCGCTGTGGGCGCAGTCGCTGTGGTCGGGTGAGTCTGCCTCGATTGGACGCTTGATGCTTGGCTTAGTGACCAGCGAGCTGGTTGCATTAGTGGGCGCAGCGTTTGCGCTTGCGGCGTTCTCACGTTCGCGCGCCGCGGCTCGCGCCGAAGCCGCTTGGTTGGTGTGGATCGCAGCGGGTTTCGGTTTGCTCGTCATCACGGCAGGGCGCAGCGCTGCGTTGCTCACGCCGCTGGTGATCGGCATGGCGGGCTTGGCCTCGGCTGCCTATGATACGCTGTTTACCTCGGTGCAGCGCGGGGCTACTTGGCGGCGCGAAGGCGCGATTGCCGGCATCACCTTCGTCTTGCTGATCTACGCCGGCCTGGGGGTTTGGCAATACGCCGGGCAAGGGCGCAGCGCGTGGCTGATCTCCGTAGCCATCACCGCCTTGTTGATCGTAGCGCTCGTCGCAGCGGGAGGGCTGAGTGTGGATTACGGTGTGCCGTTGCGCGGCATCGCGCTGGCCGGCGTCGCTATGCTATCGTTGTATTCGTTTGGCGTCGGCATCCAGATGAATCACGCTCGGCCGCATAACCCTGCCGAACCGTATCGCACGCAGGCCGCTGCGTTGGGCCTCAAAGCCTTACAAGAGAGCATACGTCTGACGAGCACCCGCGCGACCGGCGAGCCGGAAGCGCTCTCGGTGCAAGTTGCCGGCGATGCGCCAGCGGCACTGAGATGGGCGTTGCGCGACCGGCGTAGCTTCGACGCGAGTGAAGACGCCGGCAGCCCTGGCATCGTGCTGACGCCGGCGCCGGAGAAGCCGAGGAGCGCCGGCAACTTCATCGGCACGGCCTATGAGGTGACGGTGCGCGCGCCGTTGAGCGAGGTGCGCTGCATTAGCTTGCCGCAAGGCGGCTGGGATTGCCTGCCGCTGGTGCGCTGGCTGGCGTTCCGCAACGTGGATGACGTGCGCACCGACCTGTGGGTATTGTGGCTGCGCGATGATGTGGCGAGGCGGGCGAGTGGGGAAGGGTGATTGATGATTAGAGATTGGAGATTGGAGATGATCGGTGAACAGCGATTGACCGAATTCGAAACGACGGCTCAACCGGCTGCGTCGCGCGACGCCTGGCTGGATCGGCCTCTGCTCGCCGCTATGACTTGGGAGCGCGCGCTCTACGTCCTGTTCATCCTCATCGCCATCGTCTCGCGCTTCTACGACATGGGCGCGCGTGTGATGAGCCACGACGAGTCGCTGCACACTTACTTCTCGTATTTGCTGGCGACCGGCAAAGGTTTTCAGCACACGCCGCTCATGCACGGGCCGTTCCTGTTTCACATCACTGCGCTAAGCTACTTCTTGTTCGGCGCGGACGATTTCACCTCGCGCATCCCCGCGGCGGTCTTCGGCGTCGTCCTGGTCGCTTTGCCCTATTTCTTCCGGCGTTGGCTAGGCCGCATCGGCGCGCTGGCGACATCGTTCATGCTGCTCATCTCGCCCTCGATCCTGTACCACGCGCGCTACATCCGTCAGGAGGAGTTCATCTTGGTGTGGATGACGCTGACGGTGCTGTGCATGTGGCGCTACCTGGACGACCGGCAGCCGGGCTGGCTGGTTGGGCTGGCGGCGGTGCTGGCCTTCCACGCGACCGACAAAGCGACGTCGTTCTTGGCCGTGGCGCTGCTGATGGTGTTTCTCTCGGCATTGGCGCTGTGGCAGTTGTATCGCGGGCGTCGCAAGTTTCCGCCCGGCCAGCGCTGGCAGGATGCGGCGATGCTGATCGGCTTCGGCGCAGTCACGGCCATCTTCATGGTCAGCCTGAGCATCCTCTTTGAGCTGGGCAGCAACGCTCTGGCGCGCGCGCTCGGCGTGATTACATTGCTGCCCGATGCGCCCGGCAGCGGCACGAATACGCTGGTCTACGTCGCCGTCATGGTGCTGCTGGCAGCGCTGGTATGCGCCGGCCTGACCTATCTCTATCGCATGACGTTCGGCGATTGGTTGCGCGTCGCTTCGCGCAACGCGCCGGCCTTCGATGTCATCATCGTGCTGGTGACCACGACGATGTTCATGGGGTCGCCGGCCATGTTGCTGATCAAGAATCGCATCTGGCAACTGTTCCGCGGCGAGGAGCTGGTGCCCATCAGCACACTGGGCAACATGAGCAACCTGCAGATGAACCCGCAGGTGATCACCACCATGTTCGCCATGTCGCTGGCGTTGATCGCCATCGCCATCGCCATCGGCGTGGCTTGGAATTGGCAGCGATGGCTGGCCATCGCCGGCGTGTTCCTCGCCATCACCGTGACGCTGTTCACCACGGTGTTCACCAACCCCGCCGGCATCGGCACCGGCTTCGTCGGCCAGTTGGGCTACTGGATGGCGCAGCAGGATGTCCAGCGCGGCAACCAGCCCTGGTATTACTACTTCTTGCTCGTGCCGATGTACGAGTACACCGCGCTGGCCGGCGCGTTGTGCGCGATGGCGACCTTGGCTGCGCGGATTCTGCCGGAGTTGCGCTCGCGCCCGCGCTTCTTCGCCATGCTGCGCCGTCATCGCTTCCCACTCTTCTTGGCATGGTGGACGATCGCGACGTGGATCATCTACACCATCGCTGGCGAGAAGATGCCGTGGCTCACGGTGCACTTCGCGTTGCCGATGGCCTTCCTGACCGGCTGGTTCATTCAGCAGGTGGCATCGAGCCTACGCAGTGCGCTCCAAGCGCAGCCGTCGCCGGCCTATGGCCGCGCAGCGCAGGGCTTTGCGATTGCCGGTTTGGCCGTGTTGGCCGTGCTGTTGTTCGTGCGCTTGCTCTCGTTGATCGGCGGCCTGGACTTGGCCGGCAAGCCCACGGCTGATGTGCTGCAGTGGGTGTTGAGTTTCGCCCTCGGTGCGATTGCCTTGGCCTTTGCCGGCTATTTGCTCGGCCGTGTGGCGAACAGCGCTTCCCTGCCGGCGGTGGCGCTGGCCGGTTTCACGCTGCTGAGTGCGCTCACCGTGCGCACTGCGGTGATGGTGACCTACATCAATTACGACTACACGCGCGAGTTCCTGTTCTACGCCCACGGCGCGCCGGGCGTGAAGATCGCGCTGAACCAGATTGACGACTTGCAGAAGCGCGTGGGTGGGCGCGAACCGCTGAAGGTGGGCTATACCCAGGAGACGAGCTGGCCGATGTCGTGGTACATGCAGCGCCGGCCGGGCGCGCAATTCCTCGGCAACCAACTGCCGCCCAACTACGAAGACTTCCACGCCATCATCGCCAGCGAGCAAGACGCACAGTTCGCGCAGTTCGTGGATGCGCTCTCTGCGAACTACACGCGCTTCGACTACATGCTGGTGTGGTGGCCGATGCAGGACTACTACGACCTGAACTGGGACCGCATCAGCTATTCGTTGTTCAACCCGCAGGCGCGCGCAGCGTTGTGGGAGATCGCCTTCAACCGCAACTTCGAGCCATACGCGAAGCTGTTCGGCAAGACATCGCTCACGCCGGAGACGTGGTCGCCCGGCCATCGCTTCTCGCTGTTCATCCGTAACGACATCGCCGAACAGTTGTGGGATTACCGCGCCGGCGCCGTAGCCAGCGGGCAGAGCCAGCGCGCGCTTGGCCCGCGCATGCAGAACCCGGCCGGCATCGCGTTTGCACCGGACGGCACGCGCTTCATCGTGGATCGCAAAGCCAACCGGGTGTTCCATCAGGATGCCGCCGGACAGCTCATCCGCAGCTTCGGCGGCGCCGGCAATCAGCCCGGCAAGTTCAACGATGCGTGGGGCATCGCGGTGGACGACGCGCAGCACATCTACGTGGCCGACACGTTCAACCATCGCATTCAGAAGTTCGACGCCGCCGGCAACTTCCTCATGGCCTGGGGTCGTCCCGGCGCGACGGATCAGCCTGGCTTCGGCACGGACACGCAGTTCTTCGGCCCGCGCGACATTGCCTTCGACCGCGAAGGGCGCCTGCTGGTGACCGACACTGGCAACAAGCGCGTGCAGGTGTTCGACCGCGACGGCAACTTCATCGCGCAGTTCGGCAGCGCCGGCTCTGGCGAGGGCCAGTTCAACGAGCCGGTGGGCATTGCCGTGGACGCCAGCGGCAACATCTACGTCGCCGACACGTGGAACCGGCGCATCCAGGTGTTCGACCCGAACTATCGCTTCCTGCGCGCGTGGCCGGTGGCTGCTTGGGGTGAATCGCAGATGGATGAGGCCGAGCTGCGCGCGGTTGACCACAAGCCGTATTTGGCCATCAGCGGCAACACGCTTTTCGTCACCAGCCCGCGCACGGCGCAGGTGCTGGCCTACACGTTGACCGGCGCACCGGTTTCGCTGCCGGGTGTCACGTTCGACGTGGACGATCTTCCCACCGGTGTGAAGGTGCACGACGGATCGCTATTCGTGACCAACCTACGCGATGGTTCGGTGATCGAATTCCCCCTCGGCGCCGGCTTGCAATGAAGGGTGGACAGGATTACTGATCTTTTAAAAACGAATGGAACGATTGAGTGATTGGCGCCATAATAGGAAGAATGAGACGACGTGGAACCAGCGAGCAATTGGCCCAACGCCGGGCACAAGCCATGCGGTTGCTCGGCGAAGGCTACAGTTACAGTCAAATCGCATCTTTGCTGGGTTGTTCCAAGAGTTCCGTAAGCCGATGGAAGCACGCTCGAGAACATCGCGTGCCCCGGCGCCGGCGTGCCCGAGCTGCTGCATCCGTGCAGCTTGGGCGACCGTGCAAGCTGCGCGATGCGCAGCTTCGGCACCTACAACGCGAATTGGACCGCGGGGCATACGCGCATGGTTACGCCGGCGATTACTGGACACTGGAGCGGATCGCGCACCTGATCTATCAGTTGTTCGGTGTTCGCTACCACCCCAGTTCGGTGTGGCATCTGATGCGACGCCTGGGTTGGAGTTGCCAGAAGCCTGTGCGCCGCGCGGTGCAACGCGACGAAGCGGCCATCGCGCGGTGGCGTCAGCGCGTCTTTCCGCAGCTAAAAAAACGCGGATCGAGTGGGGGCCAAGCTGGTTTTTGCCGATGAAAGCGGCTTCAGTCTGGTGCCACAGGTCAAACGCACTTGGTCGCGGCGTGGACACACGCCGTGTGTGCGTGTCACGCTCAAGCGCGAACGACTCAGTGCCATCAGCGCAGTGGTGGTTTCGCCTAAGCGGCGAAGACTGGATTTGCATGCTCATGTGCATACAGAACCGATCAATGCCCAGGCGGCTGTGCGTTTCATGCAAGACGTGCTGCAACATGAACGAGGGCGATTGTTCTGGTTCTGGGACAACATTCCATTTCACACCGATCCGACTGTGCAAGCATTCATAGCACAGCACCCCCGATTACGTGTCTTTCATCTTCCAGCCTATGCCCCCGAACTCAATCCCGATGAATTCATCTGGACGCAGGTGAGTGAACAACTTGCGAGCACGCTGATCCCTAATCTCTCAGCATTGCTAGACGCACTGTGCCATGCTTTTTGTCGCATCCGAGCTTCCCAAGCCTTGCTGCGTGCTTGCATCGATGCCTCGGACTTGCCTTGGCATTGGTAGACTTGTATAGCGTTCCTTTCTTTATTCAAAGTTCAGTA
>JANWYN010000047.1 GCA_025055235.1 Candidatus Roseilinea sp.
GAATCATCTGGCGGGAATCGTGCACGGCTCATTCAACGTCGTGGCGTCACCAGCGCCGCAGAGGAGGGCGATCATGCCACGCGCGGCAGGCTGAAGCTGAAGCGCGCGCCGGGCTGGCCGTCACCGTTGCCTTCCACCCAGATGCGGCCACCGTGTGCCTCGACGATAGCCTTGCTCAGGTATAGCCCAAGGCCGGCGCCGGGCGTGCCGCGCCGGATGGCGCTCTCCGACCGGTAGAAGCGCTCGAAGATCTTCGTGCGCTCCTCCGGCGGCACACCCACGCCTTGGTCGGCCACGGTGATGATGACCTCGCTCGGCGTGGCGCGCCCGGTGATGCGAATTTCGCTGCCCGGCGGAGAGTACTTCACCGCGTTCGAGATTAGGTTGCTGAGCACCTGGGTGATGCGCGCCTCGTCGGCAAACACGAGCGGCATGTCGGACGCGATGTCGGCGATGATCTTGTGCGACTGCGTCTGCGCCTCGAACTTCTTTGCCACCCGCACCACCAGGTCGTCAATGTCTAACTCCACCGGCGCCAGCTTAAAGTTGCCGGCTTGGGCACGCGAGGCGTCCAGCAGGTTCTCGATCAACTCGGCCAGGTGGTCGGCCTCCTCTTCGATCACCTTCAGGCTTTCGCGGATGGTCGCCTCGTCCCACTTCGCATCTGCACGGCGCAGCGTGCTGGCATAACCTTTGATCAGCGCAACGGGCGTCTTCAGCTCGTGCGACACGGCGGAGATGAACGTGGCCTTCATCTCTTCTGCAGCGCGGAACCGGGTGAGGTCGTGCACGTCGGCGATGATGTTCACCAGCCGTCCTTCGCGGTTGAGCAAGGCTGCGAACGCGATCTCGACGCTAACCAAGCCGCCGTTGCGCCGCTGCAAGTCGCCCTCGACGAACAGCGTTTGCGACGATCCTACCAGCGGCCAACCCTTCGCCTCGGCCTCTTCGAGCGTCGTGCCGGCGCGCTTGTTCTTCAGCACCAGCACCTCCTCGAACTTCTTGCCGATCGCTTCAGCCGCCGGCACGCCGATCAAGTTCGACATCGCGCGGTTGAACGTCTGGATGCGGTGTGCGCCGTCCATGATGACCACGCCGTCGGCGCTGAACTCGAGGATGGCGTCCAGCCGGCGCTTTTCGTGGGTGAGTTGTTCGTACAAGCGGGCGTTGTTCACGGCGATAGCCGCCTGGTCGGCGAAGCTCTGCAATATTCGCCGTTCGTCGCGGCTGAATTCACCGCCGCGGATGCGGAAGACGTAGAGCGCGCCGAGGAATTCGTCGCCCTCCACCTTCAACGGCAACGAGACCACTTGCCAGAATCCCAACCCTTCGCTCTCCGCGAAGGCGACCAGGTTGCGCTCCAGCGCCGTTACGGCCTCGTCAACATCCTCCATCCGGTTTAAAATCGGCTTCAGTTGATCCAACAGCGGCTGGGGGATGCCGTAGGATTGGCGAATGGTGTAACGCGCGTCCGGCTCGACCAGCGCGATGAGCGCTGCCTGGCCGTTCAGCATGTCGGTGGCTTGTTGCAGGATCAGCCGCAACACCTCGTTCAAATTGAGCCGGGAGGTGAGCGCGCGGCTGATCTCGAGCAGGTAATCTCGCTGGCGGACGCGGTAATCGGGCAACATGATTAGGCTCCTGCCTGCCTGAACGGCGGCCAAGTGATTTATACTGGCGGCTGTAATCTCACGCTCGACTAATATACCCGTGATACTCAATAATGGTCTAAAACTGGAGTCGGTTACGCGGGTGATCATCCGGCTTTTAATTAGAGGGACATAGCGATGCCTAAGAGTTTGCGAAATAACGTCATTCCGATCATCCTGATTACGCTGGTGATCGCATACGCGGTAATGCAGTTTGCGAGCACCACGCGACGAGCCGAGAACTCCGATTTGACCGAACTCGTTCGCCAGATCAACGCCGGCAACGTCACCGAAATTATGATCTCCGCCGATGGCGCCACGATCCGCGCGCGGCTCAAAGATAACCCCAACACGCCGATCATCGTCAACAAGGAAACTAACGTAGACGCCAGCGAGCTGTTGAAGAACTTTGGCGTGTCCACCGAGGCGCTGAACAACATCGCGAAGTACTCTGTCGAGTCCGTCCCCTTCATCACCCAGGTGTCCAGCGTGTTGCTGTATCTGCTGCCGGTGCTGCTGATCGGTGGGTTCTTCCTGTTCACCATGCGCCGGGCGCAGAGCGGCGCCGACCAAGCGTTCTCGTTTGGCCGCAGCCGGGCGCGCCGCATGACCAGCGAGAATCCGGTCGTGACGTTTGCCGACGTGGCCGGCTGCGACGAGGCCAAGCAAGAGCTGGTCGAAATCGTGGAGTTCCTGAAGAATCCCGAGAAGTTCATCCAGCTCGGCGCGCGCATCCCGAAGGGCGTGCTGCTGGTTGGGCCGCCGGGATCGGGCAAGACCCTGCTGGCCAAAGCGGTGGCCGGCGAGGCCGGCGTGCCGTTCTTCAGCCTGTCCGGCTCGGAGTTCGTCGAGTTGTTCGTCGGCGTGGGCGCCAGCCGCGTGCGCGACCTGTTCGACCAAGCCAAGAAGGCAGCGCCGTGCATCGTGTTCATTGACGAGATTGACGCCGTCGGTCGCCAGCGCGGCGCCGGCTTGGGCGGCGGTAACGACGAGCGCGAGCAGACGCTCAACCAGATGCTGGTCGAGATGGACGGCTTCAACACCGACACCAACGTGATCATCACGGCGGCCACCAACCGGCCCGACATCCTCGACCCGGCGTTGCTGCGCCCCGGCCGCTTCGACCGGCGCGTCACCGTGGATGCGCCCGACGTCAAAGGGCGCGAGGCGATCCTCAAGGTGCACACGCGCGGCAAGCCGCTCAAGTCCGACGTGGACCTAGCGCTGATCGCGCGCCAGACGCCCGGCTTCACCGGCGCGGACATCGAGAACCTCGTCAATGAGGCTGCTATCCTCGCCGCCCGCAGCGGCAAGACCGAGATCGGCCAGGCCGAACTGCAAGCGGCTATCGAGAAGGTTGCCCTCGGCCCGGAGCGCCGCAGCCGCCTGATGACGCCGCGCGAGAAGGAGATCGTCGCCTATCACGAGGCCGGCCACGCCGTCGCCGCAGCGCTGACGCCGGAAGCGGAAATTAGCGTGCAGAAGGTGACGATCGTGCCTCGTGGCATGGCCGGCGGCGTCACCTGGCTTACACCTGAGAAGGACGAAACGGCGCTCTCGATGACCAAGAAGCGCATGGAGGCGCAACTGGTCTACATGCTCGCCGGTCGCGCCGCCGAGGAGATCGTGTTCGAGGACGTGACCGCCGGCGCGGTCAGCGACCTAGAGCGGGCCTCGAACATCGCGCGCAACATGGTGCGCGCCTACGGCATGAGCGACGAACTCGGCCCGGTGTCCTTTGGCGAGCGCAGTGACCTGGTGTTCTTGGGCCGCGAGATCGCGGAAGGCCGGAACTACAGCGAGAAGGTGGCCGAGAAGATTGACAGCGAGGTCAGCAAGATCATCTGGCGGGCCTATAGCCGGGCCAAGCAGTTGCTGATTGACAACCGCGACAAGCTGGTCGCCGTCGCCAAGGCACTGCTTGAACGCGAGACGCTGGACGCGAACGAATTCAAGGCCGTCATCGGCATGGCGTCGTTGCCGGCGCCCGCGCCGGCGCAGAACGGCATGCCGGCCTGATCTATCGGCTCGCACGACGAATCTCACTGCGGCGCTTCTCCCCGGAGCGCCGCAGTGCTTTTTACAACTCGCGATCACCCTCGCTCAAATTGGCGGAAGCCTTCGCCGTATACCTCCTGTGCTTGGCCGATCACCACGAACGCCTGCGGGTCCGTCTGTGCCACCAACGCCTTGAGCACCGATGTCTCGGCACGGCTAATGACGATGAACAGGATGGGGCGTTGCGCGCCGGTGTAGGCGCCGGTCGCCGTCCAGCGCGTCACGCCGCGGCCCATGCGGGTCATCACCGCCTGCGCCACCTCCTCGGGCTTTTGCGTGATGATGAGCGCCGTGCGCCCGATGTGCACGCCTTCGCTGATCGTCTCGGCCGCCACGCCGCTCACGTAGAGCGCGATGACGGCATACAGCGCCTTCTCCCAGCCGAAGGTGAGGCCGGCCAGCGCGATGACGATCACGTCGGTGATCAAGTAGCTTTGGCTAAGCGGGATCGAGCGCCAGCGCACCAGCAGCAGGGCTAGGATGTCGGTGCCGCCGGTCGTGGCCTGCGCGCGAAAGACGAGGCCCATCCCGATGCCGCCGATGATGCCGCCGAACAACGTGTTCAAGACGATGTCGTCCGTCACGCCGCTCACGCCGGCGCGCTCGAGCAGCGCCGTTGCCCCGCCGTAGAGCACAACGGTGACGATGGTGCGGATCAAAAAGCGCCATCCGCCTAGATAGCGCACACCCAAGGCGAACAGCGGCAGGTTGAGCAACAGCACCCAGACGCCGATAGCGATGGCGAATGGCAGGGCGCGGCTCAGGATGAGCGCCAGCCCGCTCACTCCGCCGGAGGCGAGGTCGGCAGGTGCGAGGAAGACCACGACCGAGATCGCCTGGATGATCGCGCCGGCGATGATGAACGCGTAGTCGCGCGAAAGGAAGAACCAATGATGCAACGCTGAGGGTATGAAGCGCGATTTCACGCCCCGAACTGTATCGCATGGCGCTGCTGCGGTGATTTCGCGATAGCGCATTTACATCCGAACGTTTGTTCGATACGATGGCCATCTATGGCGAAGCTCCCACGCAGGCGTTCTAGGCGGCGCGGCGGGCGCGTGCTGATGCGCGTGACCGGCGAGAATCTGAAGGATGGCTGGTTGACCGTTCAGGTGCCGGCCCGGCTGGCGATTGCTATCGTCCTCGCCGCGCTCGTGCTGTGCGTCGCGGTAGCGCTCTCGCCCGAACTGGCCGCTCGGATTGCGGCGCTGCTGGTGCGTTTGACTCAATAAAGCCGTGCTAAATGCGTTTAGCTTTGCATTATGTTCGACCGCCACGCGCGCCGCCCCTTCACTCCAGTGATCGCTTCGCAGACCTAGCACGTGATCGAGGGGGAAGGCCGTCTGGCCGCATCCGTTCGGACAGACGTAGTAGTTGCGTTCAATCCGGCTGTGACCTTCTAGGCCTTCCACCCATTTGCCCCGCCGTCCCTTCACCGTCATCCCTGCGCTGCACGTCGGACAGCCGGTGCGGATGGACTTCCACCGCGTGGTGACGCTGATTAATCAGCAGCTCCAGCCCCTGGCCCGTGAGTGTCTGTCGCACTCGGCGGGCCTGGCTTCGATCTCGGCGAAGGTGGCGTTGGGATGTGCGTCATACCAGCTTTCTAATTCGTCGAAGGCTTGTCCGGCTAAGGCTAAAAATGCTTCGCGCCGCTGCGCCCGGCTCATAATCGCTCGCTTCATGCTTCACATTGTGCCCGCTTTTGCCAAAAAGTCACCCACTTTTCTGCGCTATACCCCCTTGGGGGTGCATTTCTGTTTTTTGGCCGGGCCGCACCCTGAAGCGGAGGCCCGCTGCTTTTGCGGGCCGTAGTCGAAGAGGCGGCCAATAATCTGAAATGCACCCCCCTTGGTGGGTGTAACGCAGATTTGTGGGTGTCATCGCAGACGACATAGACGGATGATGGCATCGAGACGATCGCTGTGCAGCTCGCAAAGCGCGGCGATCACGGCCTGGGCATTCGCGCGTGTCCACCCCCGCCCCGGTCGTTTGAGCCGATGCTGGATCACCGTCTTGCCAGCGCTCTCGACCGCGCCACTGCCGATCGGCAAGCCCTGCGCTCGAAAGTCGGCGTAACGCATGCGCCGGGCATTATTCACAAAGTAGCCGGCGGAGGCAGCCGCCTGAGGATGGGGCAGTCCGCCGATCGCCTCGGCAACCGCCAGCGCCTCACCGGCCCACAGCCGGTCGAGTTGTGCATGCGCCCAACGCTGCGCAGGGGTCGGATCGCGTGGCCAAGCTTGTTCAGCCGCGGCGTGGATGTGTTGGGCAGCATGCGCCCAGTCCACAATCTGCACCGCCTGGGGAAAGTTGGTTTGGGTAATCCGCTCGATCCACGGCGCACCGTCGTTGACCGACGACAGCCGCCGACAATTGGGCAGGCCACGCCGTAGCCCCTCGGCATACTGCCAGCGCGCCATCTCGTCGGCATCACCCAGCGTTGCCTGGTAGCTGTGTCGGGACAACATCACGACCGGTTCGTGGGCCGGGTGAGGTGCGCTCACCTGCTCAGGCGTGCGCGGGCTGACGCTGACGGCAGAGACCACGGTGACTTTGACCTCCTTCCAGCCTGCGTCGCGAATCGGAATCAGCACCCCATCGGTGGAGAGACTGGCCTGATCCGAGATCGGGTCGCTCAGTTTCAGACTGACCTCGGCCGTCGCCGACTCGTCATGCGCCTGCGCCACTTCGGCCTGGCGGGCGGCCAAGACCTGCGCCCCAGCTCCCTCGGTGATGCGCCGGACGCTGTCCGGCGACATCGTCCCGCCCACGGCGAGCACGTGGGTCTGTGCAGCACGCGCGAACGAAGCTGCTTGCAGCCCGAGTTCGACCGCCACGCGCGCCGCCCCTTCACTCCAGCGATCTGTTCGCAGACCCAGCACGTGATCGAGGGGGGAAATCCGTCTGGCCGCACCCATTCGGACAGACGTAGTAATTGCGTTCAATCCGGCTGCGACCTTCTAGGCCTTCCACCCATTTGCCCCGCCGTCCTTTCACCGTCATCGCTGTGCCGCATGTCGGACAGCAGGGCGGGTGGACTTCCACCTCATGGCGACGCTGATTGACCAGTATCTCCAGCCCCTGACCCATCAGCGTCTGTCGCACTCGACGCGCCCGGGCTTCGATCTCGGCGAAGGTGGCGTTGGGATGTGCGTCATACCAGCTTTCTAACTCGTCGAAGGCTTGTCCGGCTAAGGCTAAAAATGCTTCGCGCCGCTGCGCCCGGCTCATAATCGATCGCTTCATGCTCCACATTTTGCCTGCTTTTGCCAAAAAGTCACCCACTTTTCTGCGCTATACTCCCCCTTGGTTCTACTATTGACAGGCCGGTCAGATTGCTTATAATTATTGATACGAATTAGTAATTCGTATTTGTCAAGTTGATGCGAGTACATAAACGCCCGACTCAAGGAGACGTCGCTAGATTGGCTGGTGTGTCACAGGCGACCGTTTCACATGTCCTAAACAACTCGACGGTGATCTCAGCTAGCACGCGCCAGCGCATCTTAGACGCCGTCGAGCAACTTGGCTATGTGCCCGATAGTTCAGCGCGCCGGTTGCGCATGGGTAAGACTTTCACTATCGCCAGCGTCATCCCGGACATTGGCAACCCGTTCTATCCGCAATTCGAGCGCGGCATTCAAGACATTTCAGAAGACGCCGGTTATGATCTAATGATCTACAACACCGATGGCATGGCCGAGAAGGAGCGTAAATGTTTGCGCGCGCTGCAGCATGGCCGGGTGGATGGCGTGATTGGCGTATTCTTCCACATCAATGCTCGTGATCTCCGCTCACTGATCGAGCGCAATGTCGCCGTTGTGCGGCTGGAGAATCGCGCTCAGGAATTGGGCGAGTTGCCAATTGACAACCTATTTGTAGACAACGCTGCTGCTGCCCGCGCAGCTGTGAGACATCTCATCGCGCGCGGACATACGCGTATCGGCATCATCGCCGGCCAGACCGAGCCGCGCAGCGTGCGCATGCGCGGCTACAGTGAGGCCCTATCGGAGGCTGGCATCGCTATTGACGACGCCTTGATCCAGATGGGGGATGCCTTTACCGAGGCTGGCGGGTATGAAGGGATGCGACGGTTGCTGGCGCTTTCGTCCCCGCCGACTGCGGTGTTTGCTGCCAATGATCTAATGGCGATGGGCGCGCTGATGGCAATACGCGAAGCAGGCCTGCAGGTGCCGCGCGACATGGCCGTCGTCGGTTTCGACGATATCCCTGCCGCCAAGTTGGTGACGCCGCCGCTCACAACTGTATCGCAATTCCAAGAGCAACTGGGGCGGCGCGCAGCTGAGATGTTGCTAGAACGAATGACGGGCACAGTGACTGGGCCGGCGCGTTCGGTTGAGATGCCGTTCAAGTTGATCGTGAGGGAATCTACGTGAATAAGGGAGAAGTGACTTCACAGCTAGAGCCAGACAGGTAAAGCTCGCATCATTAGTGTGACTACCTTGGCCTAGGATTTGACTGGGTTCAATTTCAGCCAGTAAAGGAGACATTCCAAGATGAAAGCTAGCAAACTTATATCCGCAACATTCATATTTACTGCGCTCATCGTGAGCGCGTGCGCTACCCCGTTTACCCAGGCACCCGCCACGCAAATGCCTGCTACGCCATCCCCCACACAAGCTGCAGCTGGTGAGACCTCTATCGTTGCAGGCGAGAAAGTTAAAATCACATGGTGGACAGAGAATCCAGAAGAGCAATATCAGCAGCCGCTCATCGAGAATTTCGTCAATGGTTGTCAGACAGACAACCCTAACATCGAGATCGAATTGAAGTTCACCGAGAATCTGAACGACGTACTGCGTACGGCTGTGCAAGCTGGCTCTGGTCCTGATATCATCCAGACACCTGGTCCAGCCTTCGTAGCTGAATATGTGAGAGCCGGACTGGTAAGTGATCTCACACCATATGAGCAGAAGTTCGGCTGGAGAGACATCATCTTCCCTTGGGCGCTTGATGTCGGTAAGCTGGACGGTAAGCTTTATAGCCTACCGCTCACCTATGAGGCGATGGTGATGTGGTACAACAAGAAAACACTGGCCGCCAACAACTGGAACGTGCCGACGACGCGCGCCGAACTAGAGAAGATTGCCGAGGAGGCGAAGGCAAAGGGTCTGTATCCGTTCGTCAACGGCAATGCTGGCTGGAAGGGCGTTAACGAATGGCTAGTGTCCACATGGTACAATAATTATGCAGGTGCAGACAACGTATATAGAGCGCTCAAGGGCGACCTGCGTTGGGACGATACCCTGTTCGTAGAGGCCATCGCCCTGCTGAAGGACTACATGGACAAGGGCTACTTCCGAGGTGGCAAGCAGTCCTACTTTGCCACTGACTTTCCCGAGATCGAGGCGGATCTAGCCACAGGCAAGGGCGTGTTTGATTTCGCTGGCACATGGGCCTTCCAGAACAAGCCTGTTGCGTTCACAGAAAATCCCGACGATTGGGATTGGGCGCCCGCACCGTCGTTGCGCGATGGTGTGCGATCGTCATTCCCTATCGGTATCGGTTCGACGCTTTCGATCAACGCCGCGTCAAAGAATCCAGACGCCGCCGCCGCTGTGCTCCATTGCGTCTACAGCAATCCTAGGCGCGCTGCTAAGATCATCCACGACTTCCCTGGCGAGTGGGTTGTGCCTATCACGCTGACGAAAGAAGACTTTCCAGTCGGCACCGACCCGCGCTTTATCCGCGCGTTGGAGGCACTTGCCGCAGCCTCGAAGTCTGGCGACTACGGCTATACCACCTGGACGTTCTGGCCAGCCAAGAGCGACCAGTTCATTATCGAGCAAATGGACGCCGTATTCGACGGCAAAATGACGCCAGAGGAGTTCTCTAGGCAACTGCAGGAGATCTACGCCCAGGAAGCTAAGGACGGGAAGTTGCCACCCGTTCCGTCGCGATAGCTTCTTTTCTCTGAAGAGACTCAAAAGTCGCCTTCCACTTCTGCACCTCGTTCAGACTTTTGAGTCTCTTCGCTGATGGCTGATGTTGACCTCAACCTCGATTCGCCCGTTTCCTACTCGAGCTACGCCTCGCTCATCGCGCTTTATACAGCGCGTGATCAAGCCATGGTTGTTGCTGTTGCCGCTGCTATTCTTCAATGTGGTCGTGATTCTTGCACCTTCGCTTGGCACGATCTACTACGCTTTCACTGACTGGTCAGGGTTGGGTGACGCACAGTGGACTGGTCTGGCAAACTTTCAACGTTTGCTCGGCGACACAATCTTTTGGAGAGCATTTGGCAATAACCTCATCTGGTGCATCCTCTTTTTGACTGTGCCAATCGGCATGGCGTTATTAGGGGCGAGTCTGTTGGCAAATATCCGGCGCGGGCAGACGTTCTTTCGTGTGCTCTACTTCGCTCCCTACGTTATCGCTAGTGTGGTAGTAACAGCATTGTGGCGGAATATATTCAATCCGTCAATGGGAATCGGCGTGCAACTGGCAAAGCTGGGATTGCTCTGGGCCGACATCAAGTTCCTCGGCGATTCGAATATTGTACTATATTCAGTTGCCTTTATTGACAACTGGCACTGGTGGGGATTCCTGCTGGTGATTTACTTCGCCGCGATGCAGTCGGTGGACTACAGCTTATATGAACATGCGCGGCTGGAAGGCGCGAATCGTTGGCAGGAGTTCATCCACATCACTTTGCCCGGCATTCGTCCGACACTTGTGTTCACGCTACTTATTACTGTCATCTTCTCCTTCCTGGCGTTCGAGTATGTCTGGCTACTCACACAGGGCGGACCTGCCAATGCCTCGGAGATGCTTAGCACGATGGCGTATAAGTCAGCTTTTCGGCGTTTCGAGGCGGGTTATGCAGCTGCCATTGGCCTAACCACGAGCGTGATCTGTCTGGTGTTCGGCACACTTTTCGTTGCGCTTCGGCGAAGAGGATGGGAGATATGACGCATACACACTTGCCCGTTTTGTTCAAGTTATCACGGCGCACGCCATCGCTCCTGCCTAACTACGTTATCTTGACCCTACTCGCCCTGTTCGTTGCTGGACCTCTCATCGTGTTGTTGTTCAACTCACTCAAGACAACTAGCGAAATCGGCGTGAATCCGCTTGGTCCACCTATCTATATTCAATTCCAGAACTTTCCTGATGCGTGGAACAAAGGTAATTATGCCGTCACCATCCGCAACAGCGTCATCGTAGTAGCGGGGACTGTGACAGGTGTCTGCCTGATCGCCGGCTTGGCGGCTTATGCGCTAGCGCGGCTGAATGCGCCAGGCTTCGGTCTCTTTTCGCTGTATTTGCTTGTCGGCACCACCCTGCCGATCACACTCTTTCTTGTGCCGCTCTTCTTTCTGTGGACACGCCTTGGCTTGACCGACAACCTGTTTGGCCTTATGGTCATTTACTGGGCTACATTTTCTCCGTTCGCTACCTTCCTCCTGCGATCCTACATGGTTGCTATTCCTGCTGACTTCGAAGATGCAGCACGCGTGGATGGCGCTAACGATTGGCAGGTCATCCGTCATGTCATAATTCCTATAGTCTGGCCGGGTTTTCTTACCGTGGCGCTTGTTGCAGGTTTGGGTGCCTGGAACGAATACATCCTGGCTTATACCTTCATTCAAAACGATGAGCTCAAGACCGTCGTTACTAGCTTCTCAGCTTTTACGGGACGCTTCACGCGCGACTGGGGGCTGACGAGTGCTGGCGCGATCATTATGACTCTTCCAGTCATCGCTTTCTTCCTATTGCTACAACGGCGCTTTATCGAAGGTTTGACGCAAGGCGGGCTCAAGGGCTAGCATTTTACATAGTGCGAATATGCTTTCCTCAATATATGGCGCTACCATCTGACTACCTTGAGCGCGTCTACGCCGGCATACTTGGTAAGATCATAGGTGTGTATCTTGGCCGCCCGTTCGAAGGCTGGAGCTATGACCGCATTATGGCCGAGTTGGGCGAGATCAACTACTACGTGCACAAGCAGCGCAAGACCCTGCTCGTCGTCACCGACGATGACATCAGCGGCACATTCACCTTTCTGCGCGCCTTGCCCGATTACGGAAACGACGTAAACATCACGCCTGCACAGATCGGCCAGACCTGGCTGAACTACATTATCGAACGCAAAACCATCTTGTGGTGGGGCGGCATGGGCAATAGCACTGAACACACTGCCTATCTGCGTCTGAAGCGCGGCGTGGTCGCGCCAGAGAGCGGATCAATCGCCCTCAATGGCAAGGTCGTGGCTGAACAGATCGGTGCGCAAATCTTTATTGACGGCTGGGCTATGGTCGCGCCTGGTGATCCAGCTTTGGCAGCCGACCTAGCGCGGCGCGCTGCTAGCGTCAGCCACGATGGCGAAGCCATCTACGGCGCGCAAGTCATCGCGGCGATGGAAGCGCAAGCGTTCGTCGAGCGAGACTTGCACAAGCTAATCGAGTGTGCGATTAGCTTCATTCCCAGGGACTCGATCATCTACCGCCTAATCAATGATATTCGTGAGTGGCGCGATAAGATCGCCGACTGGCGCAAGGCGCGCGAGCTGTTGCAGCAGCACTATGGTTACGATAAGTACGGCGGCAATTGTCACATAGTGCCCAACCATGGTGTGATCATGCTTGGCCTGCTCTATGGAGACGACGATTTTCAGAAGTCGCTGATGATCACCAATACTGCCGGCTGGGACACTGATTGCAACAGTGGCAACGTCGGCTGTCTGCTCGGTATCAAGAATGGCTTGACGGCAATTGACAACGGGCCCGACTGGCGCGGGCCGGTGGCTGATCGGATGTATCTACCAACAGCCGACGGCGGGCACGCCATCACCGATGCGGCCAATGAGGCGATTCGCGTGGTTAATATCGGCCGAGCGCTTGCAGGTGAACTGGCTATTGCCCCGAAAGATGGCGCACGCTTTCACTTTGAGCTGCCTGGCTCGGTGCAGGGCTTCATGCCAGAGGAAAGTATCGAGTCGGCGGGCACGCTGACCATTGAGAATGTGCCTGGACACTCAGCAAACGGTGCGCGTAGCCTGGCCCTGCGCTATCACCACGTCGCATCCGGGCGGTCAGCTCGCGTTGCTACAGCGACGTTTATTCCGCCTGAGGCGATCGCCATGCCGGGCTATATGCTGCTGGCTTCGCCGACGCTGTATCCCGGCCAGACAGTGCGGGCGCGCATCGAGGCCGACGCCGACAACGGCCGTCCCATCATCTGCCGACTTTACGTGAGGCGCTATGGTCTGAATGACGAGCTAGTGCGCGTATATGGGCCGGAGGTGGCTCTGTCGCCTGGCGCAGCGCACATCTTCGTTTGGCGTATGCCAGATATGGGCGGCCAGCCAATTGCCGAAATTGGTCTGGAGTTGAGCAACAAGGATGGGCAACGCGCTGATGGCGTGGTCTACCTCGACTACTTGACATGGGATAGCGAGCCATCGCTCACTTTTCGTCGTCCGGCAGAGAGGAGCGAGATGTGGCGACGCGCCTGGGTGGATGGAACCGATCACTACGACCGCTGGTGGCCAGAGGCGTATCGTGTCGTGGTGAACGATGGGACAGGCCTGCTTATCACTGGCGCAAGGGAATGGACAGACTATCGCGTTTCGTCAACTCTAACTCCGCACATGTGCCAGCGCTTTGGCGTTGCTGCACGCGTGCAGGGCATGAAGCGCTTCTATGCATTGCTGCTGTGTGCTGGTGGCAAAGCGCAATTGCTTCGAGTGCTCGGGGGAGAGAACATCTTGGCCGAGAGTGAGTTCGCCTGGAAATTGGGCAACCGCTATACATTCACTATACAGGTGCAGGGCACGCTCATTCAAGGGTGGATTGATGACATGCTCATCGGTGACGTGAAAGATGATGCGCTGGCAGGTGGTGGGATCGGGTTAGTGTGCACAGAGGGCCGCATAGGCACGGATGAGGTTCATGTGCAAGCAGTGAAGTGACTCGTTGTGCATGCACCATCCTGAAGTGCGCCTTGACTAGGCTTGTGCGCAGTGTAGGCGGGCATGGATGAATCCAGCGCGACTGCCGAATGAAGACACACCATCAGCGTGCGCCCTAGGTCGAATTGCACAAGGAGTCAGTAGCTGTAATGTCCAACCATGTCTTCATGAAGTGTGCAGCTCGCGAGTTCAAACGCAACTTAATCCGCCGAAATGCGCAACCGTAAATGCTAGAATCGCTCTGCTTTTGAATTTCTTGTAGAAACCAGGCTTTGTAAAAAGCCTGGTTTCTCATTCGGCTATGGCAGAAACCAACAAAGTCATTTACTCGATGGTGCGCGTCGGGCGCATCCACCCGCCCAACAAGCAGGTGCTGCGCGACATTTCGCTCGGCTTCTACTACGGCGCGAAGATCGGCGTGCTGGGCTTGAACGGCGCCGGCAAGAGCACGCTGCTGCGCATCATGGCCGGCGTGGATCAGGACTACATCGGCGAGACCATCCTCTCACCCGGCTACACGCGCGGCTTGCTGGAGCAGGAGCCGCAGCTCGACCCTACCAAGACCGTCAGGCAGGTGGTCGAGGAAGCCGTGCAGCCGCTAGTGGATTTGATGAAGCGGTACGAGGCGGTCAACGAGAAGTTCGCCGAGCCCGACGCCGACTACGACAAGCTGCTCGAAGAGCAATCGCGGCTGCAGGAGGAGCTGGACAAACACGACGTCTGGACGCTGGATCAACGGCTGGAGGTGGCGATGGACGCCTTGCGCTGCCCACCACCCGACACGCCGGTCAGCGTGCTCTCCGGCGGCGAGCGCCGACGCGTGGCGCTGTGCCGGTTGCTGTTGACCGAGCCGGACATCCTGCTGCTCGACGAGCCGACCAACCACCTGGACGCCGAGTCGGTCAGTTGGCTGGAGAAACATCTGCGCGACTACAAGGGCACCGTCATCGCCGTCACGCACGACCGCTACTTCTTGGACAACGTGGCCGAGTGGATCTTGGAACTCGACCGCGGCTACGGCATCCCATGGAAGGGCAACTACTCGTCGTGGCTGGAGCAGAAGAAGAACCGGCTGGCGATGGAAGAGAAGGCCGATCTCAAACGCCAGCGGACGCTGGAGCGCGAGCTGGAGTGGATCCGCATGTCGCCCAAGGCCCGGCAGGCGAAGGGCAAGGCGCGCATCAACGCCTACGAGAAGCTGCTCTCGCAGGAGACGGAGAAGCGCCGTGAGGACTTGGAGATCTACATTCCGCCCGGCCCGCGTTTGGGCGACGTGGTGATCGAGGCGCGGAACGTGACCAAGAAGTACGGCGACCGCGTGCTCTATGAAGGGTTGAGCTTCACCGTGCCGCCCGGCGCAATCGTCGGCATCATCGGCCCGAACGGCGTAGGCAAGACCACGCTCTTCCGCATGATCATCGGGCAGGAGAAACCGGATGCCGGCGAGATCATCGTGGGCGAGACGGTCAAACTCGGCTACGTGGATCAGAACCGCACGCTCGACCCCGACAAGACGGTGTGGGAAGAGATCAGCGGCGGCGAGGACTACATCCAACTCGGCCCGCGCAAGGTGCAGAGCCGCGCCTACGTGGCCAGCTTCAACTTCTTGGGCAGCGACCAGCAAAAGAAGGTCGGCGCGCTCTCCGGCGGCGAACGCAACCGCGTGCACTTGGCCAAGATGCTGAAGGAGGGCGCGAACGTGCTGTTGCTCGACGAGCCGACCAACGACCTGGACGTGAACACTTTGCGCGCGCTGGAGGACGCCATCGAGGAATTCGCCGGCTGTGCGTTGATCATCAGCCACGACCGCTGGTTCTTGGACCGCGTGGCGACGCATATCCTGGCCATCGAGGATGACGGCGAGGTGCGCTGGTTCGTGGGCAACGTGAGCGATTACGAGGCAGCTTACCCGCGCCCGGTGCGCCGCAAGCAGCGCAAGCTGCAGTTGTGAACGTCGCGCGCGGTCTACAATCGCCCCTTCGATGGCTGCCCGCACACTCAAGCGCGTCGCCTGCTGCGTCTGCGCCGCCCTCGTCCTGGCCGGGTGCGGCGGTGCACCCCAGCCTGAGCCGACGCCCGAAATCACCGTCATCTTTCACGCGACGCCCACGCCGACGCCCGAACCAACGCCCACACCTGTCCCGGTCAAGACGATCTGGATAGACCCGGCGCTTCCAACGCGCTGGCGCGAGTCGCTGGTGCAGCAGATGGGCGAATTCGCGCAGCGCACCGCTTCGTCGCGGCGGCGGGTAACTTTGACGGACAGCTCGGCCGCCGACGTGCGTATCGGCGTTGGCGACGCCGGTGCGCCGCTCATCACACACACCCTTGCCGTTGCCGCGCCCTTCCCCACCGTGCCCGACGGCATCGCGTTTGCCGACTTCGCGCGCTTCTGGCGCGGGGAGCCGGCTGCGCTGGCCGGCCTCTCCGACGACGAGCAGACGCCGCCGACGCTCTTCCTCGACCCAGAGACGCGCGCCGTCTTGACGTTGCTGCTCGGCCCGGCGGCCGAGTCGCAGAACATCCAAATCGTCCCAGTGGAGGAGGTGATCACGTCGGCCTGGGCAGCCCAGCCGGCTGCGTTCGCCGTCGTGCCCTTCGACCGGCTGGAGGCGCGCTGGAAGCTGCTGCACGTGGACGGCATCAACCTGTTCGAGCGCGAGGCGGATATGAGCGCTTATCCGCTCACGTTGAGCGTGCGCGCGCAGGGCGACCCGGCGCTGGTTGCCGAGATCGCTACCACAGTGCCGGCGGCCAACAACCGCGACCTGAGCAAGATGGCCATCGTCGCCATGACCGGCGTGACCGCCTTGGTGCGCGGGACGGCCGTGCGCATGGAGGAGAAGGGCATCACCTATCCCGCCGAGAAGATCCGTGACTGGCTGGTCACTGCCGACGTCACCCACATCAGCAACGAGGTGTCGTTCTGGGAGAACTGCCCGCCGCCGTCGTTCAGCTCCGGCGTGGTGATGTGCTCCGACCCGCGCTACATGGAGCTGCTGCGCTACGTGGGCACAGACGTGATCGAGCTGACCGGCAACCACTTGTGGGATTACGGCTACCAGCGCGTGATCCCGACGATCGAGATGTATGAGCGGGAAGGTTGGCACTATTTCGGCGGCGGGCGCGATTTGGCCGACGCGCTGAAGCCACTGACGATGACGGTGAACGGCAACCGGATCGCGTTCATCGGCTGCAACCACTTCGGTGCGAATTGGGCTACCGAGCGCCTGCCGGGGTCGGCGCCGTGCAGCCCAAACGATCCGAAGGACTTGAGCTACCAGATCGAAACCATCCGCCAACTGAAGGCCGAGGGCTACAACGTCATCGCCACGCTGCAATACGAGGAGTACTACTTCTACCAGTCCACGCCCCAACAGCGGCGCGATTTTGCCGCGCTGCGCGACGCCGGCGCGGTGGTGGTCAACGGCAGCCAGGGCCATCACGTGCAGGGCTTCGACGTCAACGCCGACGGCTTCATCCACTGGGGCACCGGCAACATCTTCTTTGGCGACCAGACCTTCTCGCGCGGCGCGCTGACGACGATGGTGGACCGGCATGTGTTCTACGACAACCGCTACCTCGGCGTAGACCTGCGCACGGCGTTCATCGAGGACCTATCGCAGCCACGCCCGATGACGCCTGAGGAGCGCGCCGAGCTGCTGCGCAAGCTGTTCGAGGTGAGCCGGTTTCAGTGACGCAACCGCGGAGGAGCGAAGTCGGTTGCTGGCCACGCGATCAAGCATCGGCCAACGCGATCATCCGCGCCACGAACAGCCGCATGAACCGCTCGGCGTCCACGTCCAGCGCCACGCGCATGTTGGGCGGCCGGCCGGTCAGCCGCCAGAAGTCGGCGCAGGTAGCTGCGTGCGCCGGGCCGTCGCCCGTCTCCACATCCACATACAGCGCCTCCGTGGTCACCAGGTCGGGGGTGAAGACCAGCGCCATGGCCAGCGCGTCGTTGATGGCGCAACCTTCGATGTTCTGGGCCGATTTGTGATACGCGATGTAGAAACGCGTCGCGTCGGCGATGAAGCGGACGATCGGGGAGCGCGCGTTGGCCTGAGCGGCGATGCGCTGCATGTCCGCCTCGCGGAACAGGCACCGATAAGTCACATCCAGCGGGACAAGGGTGATCGGCAAGCCGCTGTGGAAGACGATGCGCGCGGCGTGTGGATCGCACCACACGTTGTATTCGCCGCGCAGGGGCATGTTGCCCTCGTGACGGAACGCGCCGCCCATGATGATGCAGCGCTGCACGGCGTGGACGATGCGCGGCTCTCGGCGCACGGCCAGCGCGACGTTGGTCAGCGGGCCGGTCGCCACTAGCGTGATCTCGCCCGGCGCGGCGAGGAGGGTCGCGATCAGGAAGTCCACAGCATGTTGAGCGAGCGGCTGGGTGCGCGGCGCCGGCAGCTCGGCATAGCCCAACCCGCTCGGGCCATGCGTGTCGGCGGCGGGGGTCAGGTCTTTGATCAGCCCGCGCGCACATCCCTGCGCCACCGGCACGTGCGTTGCGCCGGCCAATTCCAACACCGCCAGCGCGTTGCGCGTCTCATGTTCGACCAGGGCATTGCCGCCGACGGTGGTGACGCCGATTAGGTCAATCTCCGGCGAGGCGCACGCCAGCAAGATCGCCAGCGCGTCATCAATGCCCGGGTCGCAGTCGAGCAAGACGCGGGATCGTTCCATGCAGATACGGCAGAAGGTGCGCTCAGCCAACGAGCGAAACGATCAGCCCGGCCAGCACCGCGATGCCCGCGACGATGAACCATGCGCGATTCTCGTACAGCACGTCGTGCAGCGAAGGCTTGCTCGGCTTCTTCGTGTTGGTCGGGCGCAAGAGGACCTCGGTGCTGAACAACATGTCCCTGAACTCAGCGATGCTGGACGGCCGATCGTCGGGGTGCATAGCGATCGCAGCGATCAAGGCGCGCTCCACCGATTCGCTGATGGCCGGGTTGTGCTGGCGCGGCGGCGCGAGCGCGGCCGGGTTGAGGAAGCGCTGGCGCGCATCGGCCGGCGGCGTGTTGGTGAGCAGATGGTAGAGCGTGGCCCCCAGCGCATAGATGTCAGAGCGCGTGTCGGTGTGCGAATCGTCCTCGCCGTATTGCTCCAGGGGCGTGTAAGCCGCCGTGCCACGCCCTTGCAGCACGGTGATCGTCTGCGCCATGTCTTTCGAGAGCAGCTTGACCAAGCCGAAGTCCACCAACTTGATGAGACCGCTAGGTGTGAGCTTGATGTTGCTGGGCTTAATATCGCGATGGAGCACCGGCGGATCTTGGCTGTGCATATACTCCAGCGCATCGCACAACTGGCGCGCCCAGGAGAGCACCTCGGCCTCGGGCAGGAACTGGCCGTTGCGCCGTGCCTCGTCCATCAACTCCTTCAAGTTTTTGCCCGAGACGTAGTCCATGACGATGTAATCCAAGTCATCTTCGCTGAAGTAATCGGACACCTTGGGCAAGTTGGGGTGGTCGAGCCGGGCCAAGATACTCGCTTCACGAGAGAACTGGTGCTGTAGTTCGGCGATCAGATCGGGTTCGATGTTGGGGTCAATGCGCACCGCTTTCACGGCGCACTTGCGGCCCTCGAGCCGGAGGTCCTCGGCCAGATAGACGGAGCCCATGCCGCCTTGGCCGATGGCAGCTTCGATGCGGTAACGCCGGCGCAAGACTGTACCGGGCTGAAGCATGTCGCGCATTGTACTGTTAGTCGTCAATCCTTCGATTACTCTGCGACACTCGGCGTGGGGCAATCGTATTTTAAAACACGTGACTCGTCAGGTGGGCGCAAGGCGCGACGCCTAGTGCATCAACGACAGTCTAGTTGCCGGTATGTGAAATCGCAGCACATGCTGCGGGCACATGACGGGTGCATTCGCCATCGGGGGCTATAAGGCGCGCTCTGAATGGCCCGCATGGGCTACCACAGCGCGCCGTTGGCAGCGCACACGGGCATGGAACGGCGCCCGTGCCCTACTGTGCGATAGTTTGCCCCTATCCGCGAATGCACCCCACATGACCGGACTGCACGCTGATAGAATTGAAGCGCGATGAACCAAGACGCACCCATGCTCATCATTGAAAGCGGCCAGTTGGCCGGTCAGCGCTGGCTGATAGACAGCGACGTCGTGGTAATCGGCCGCGAAATCGGCATCGCTGATCTGATGTTGCCCGAGCGCCAGGTGTCGCGTCGCCATGCCAAGATCGAACGCACGCCGGAAGGATTCGTGCTGACCGATCTGAATAGCAAGAACGGCACATTCCTGAACGGCAAAGAGGTGAAGGAACCCAAGCTGCTCCAGGATGGCGACGAGATCCAGATCGCCTTGTGCGTCAAGATCGCCTTCGTGGGCAGCGACGCGACGGCGCCGCTCAACGCTCGCCCGATCAGCAAGGCGATGCGCCCGGTGGTGCGCGGCATCCGCATTGACAAGGATAGCCGCCGCGTCTACATCGCCGAGCAGGAGCTCGAACCACCGCTCTCGTTGCAGCAGTATCGCCTGCTGGAGCTGCTCGTGGACGCGAACGGCGGCCTGGTTTCGCGCCAGGATATCGTCGAACGCGTATGGGAGGGCGAGAACGCCTATGGCGTGAGCGAGCAGGCGATTGACGCGCTGGTGCGCCGCCTGCGCGACCGCATTGCCGAGCGCGACCCCGACCACGAATACATCGTCACCGTGCGCGGCCACGGCCTGCGGTTCGAGAACCGCTACCAATAGGCAGCGCGGCGGTTCTCGACGAACCATCCTCGCGATCTGCGCAGCTACGACGCCGGCCTCGCCCCGGCGTGGTGGATTGTTCCTGCCCGCCAACGTGCCGAGTACGAGTTTCCAGGCCAACGCGTGGCTCGGTGTCCGTGGCTCCGCCGGGCTGTGCATCCCCGCCAACTTACGTTCTGCTATCATCCCCTCACACCAGCGAGCATGCAAGTGAGGTGACGCCTATGACCCCGGTAACCCAATCCCCGCCGGCACAGAGCGCTCCAGCGCCGGCCTCGACCCCGCGCACGAGATGGACGACCGCTGATCTTGCGTTGTTCAACGACGACAGCGCACGCTACGAGATCATTGATGGAGATTTGTTCATGTCTAGGCAGCCAGATTGGCATCATCAGCATACGGCGGATCGGATTTGCGCTCAGCTTAACGAATGGTCGGAGCGGTCGAGTCTCGGAATCGCGCTTACGGCTCCTGGCATCATTCTGAGCGACTGGGATAACGTGGTTCCTGATGTCATCTGGATAAGCAACGAAAGGCTCCGCGAACTTGTGGATGAGGCCGGACACCTCACGGGTCTACCCGAACTCGTGGTCGAGGTGCTCTCATACGGCGGGCAGAATGAAGATCGCGATCGCAAGCTCAAACTCAAGCTCTATGAGTCGCGCGGCGTGTTGGAATACTGGATCGCCGATTGGCGCTTGAAGCAGATCGAGGTATATCGCCGCGACGCCGGCCAGTTGAAGTTCGTCTCCGTCTTCCTCCCGCAAGACATGCTCACCTCACCGCTGCTGCCCGGCTTCGCCGTCGAGGTGGCGCGGCTCTTCCCCAAAGCGATCTGACCAGCCTATGGCCGTTGGCATCTCCCTGCCGCGCATAGACGCTTACGCGAAAGTCACCGGTCAGGCGCTCTATCCGGGCGACCTCTCCATGCCGGGCATGGCCCATGCCAAGGTGCTGTTCGCGCGGCGGCCACACGCGCGCGTCAAGTCCATTGACCTGCGCGAAGCGCTGGCCCTACCCGGCGTCATTGCCATCTTCACCGGCGCAGACGTGCCGAACAACGAATACGGCTTGGTGCTGTTCGACGCGCCGGTAATGGTTTCTGCGAATGAAGAATGGAGAATTGAGAATGGAGAAAGCAAGTTTTCTCAATGCTCAACTTTCAATTCTCAATTCGACGGCGTCGTCCGCCACGTCGGCGAGAAGCTGGCTTTCATCGTGGCCGAGACCGAGCGCATCGCCGAACGCGCGCGTGACCTGATCCGCGTCGAGTACGAAGACCTGCCGCCGCTGACCGATATGCACGAAGCGCTGAAGCCCGGCGCGCCGCAGCTTCACCCGCATTACCCCGGCAACGTGATGAAGCGCTATCGCATCCGCAAGGGCGATGTGGAAGCCGCATTCGCACAGTGCGACGTGATCGTCGAGGACATCTACACCACCGGCGCGCAGGAGCACGCTTACCTGCAACCCGAAGCCGGCCTGGCTTACATTGATGACGCAGGCCGCGTCACCGTGCAGGTTGCCGGCCAGTGGGCGCACGAAGACCAGCACCAGATCGCGCATGCGCTGAATCTGCCGCTCGACCAGGTGCACGTAATCTATCCGGCCATCGGCGGCGCGTTCGGCGGTCGCGAGGACATGAGCGTGCAGATCGTGCTGGCGCTGGCCGCGTGGAAGCTGCGCCGGCCGGTGAAGATCGTCTGGACGCGCGAAGAGAGCATCATCGGCCACCACAAGCGCCACCCGATGTGGTTCCACGCCAAGCTCGGCGCGACGCGCGACGGCCGGCTGCTGGCCGCGCAGGTCGAGGTGCGCGCCGACGCCGGGCCATACGCCTACACCTCGACCAAAGTGCTGGGCAACACGACGGTGACGTGCACCGGGCCGTATGAAATTCCCAACGTCGCGGTGGATGCGTGCGCCGTCGTCACCAACAATGTGCCCAGCGGCGCGTTCCGCGGCTTCGGCGCGCCCCAGGCGCTCTTCGTAGCCGAGACGCAGATGAACAAGCTGGCCGAGAAGCTCGGCATGGATCCGGTCGCGCTGCGCCTGAAGAACGCCCTGCGCGACGGCAGCCTCACCGCCAATAACATGCCCATCCCACCCGGCTGCACCATCGCCGATGTGATCATGCGCTGCGCCACGCAAATTGAAAATTCAAAATCGAAAATCGAAAAGGAAGAGACGCCTCTTTCTCAATTCTCAATTCTCAATTCTCAATTCCTCCGTCGTGGGCGCGGTTTCGCCTGCGGGCACAAGAACATCGGCTTCTCGTTCGGCTTCCCGGAGCGCTGCGAAGCCACGGTAGAGCTACACGGCGGCGCGGAGATCGAGCGTGCGATCGTCCGGCACGCCGGCGCGGAGTGCGGCCAGGGCGCGCATACCGCCTTCCTGCAGCTCGCCGCCGAGATGCTGAAGCTGCCGGCGGACAAGATCGAACTCGTGCTGAGCGACACGGCGACCAGCGGTAACAGCGGCAGCGCATCGGCCTCGCGCATGACGTTCATGGCCGCGCACGCCATCCAGGGCGCGATCGAGGCCGCCCTGAACAAGTGGCGCGACGAGGAGCGGCCGGCCGTCGCGCATCACGTCTATCGCGCCCGACCAACGACGCCGATGGATGAAGCGACCGGCCAAGGCGACCCGAACATCACCTACGGCTACGTCGCTCAGTTCGCCGAGGTCGAAGTGGACGTGGAGACCGGCCACGTGCACGTGCGGCGCATCGTGTGCGCCGACGACGTGGGCCGCGCCGTTAACCCCCAGCAGGTAGTCGGGCAGATCGAAGGCGGCGTGGTGCAAGCGCTGGGCTGGACGAACCTCGAAAACTTCGTCACGCGCGACGGGCATGTGTTGTCCTCACACTTCAGCACCTATCTGATCCCCTCGGTGCTCGACATCCCCGATTGCGTCGAGTCGGTGATCGTGGAGAACCCTGACCCACACGGCGCGCTGGGCATTCGCGGCATGGCCGAGATGCCGTTCCTGGTCGTCGCGCCAGCGGTAGTGGCCGCCATTCATGACGCGACCGGCGTGTGGATCAACGATCTGCCGGTCACGCCGGAACGGCTGCGCGCCAAGCTGAGACAAAAGCATGAAGAGTAAGGAGCGCACAATCACGCTTCAAGCGATTCGCGCCTACGTCGGCGAAAAGAGCTTCTCGCGCGGCGAATCCTACGCGCGCAACGGCCATGTGTCGAACTTGCGACAGGCCGGCGCGACGGTCAAAGCGGACTGCCAGGGCTCGGAGATGGAGCCTTACCGCGTCGTCGTCGAAATTGCCGATGGTGAGATCGTCGCTTCGTCTTGCACATGTCCGATCGGCGGCGCGTGCAAGCACGTCGCGGCGGTGATGATCGAATACGTCGAACACCCGGAAGACGTGCGGCAGGTCGAAGACACGCGCAGCGCGCTTAGCCGGCGCAGCAAGGAGCAATTGATCGAGTTGATCGAGCAGATGCTAGCGCATGCACCGGAGCTGGAAGATCTGATCGAGATCCCCGTGATCGCCGAAGCACGAGCCGACGAAGACATTGAAGCGCTCGTTCGCACCTACGCACGCCAGGCCGCGCGAGCGTTCGGGCGCGCGGGCTATGAATGGGGACACCAGCGCGCCGTCTCCCGCGAACTGCAGACTATTGTGTGCACCGGCAACCGGTTTCTCGAGCAGGGACACATCGCGCAGGCCGCTGCGGTCTTTCAGACTGTGCTCGACACCGTGCTGGCGCACCCCGACGAGGTGCTCGGGGATGAAGAAGGCGCGCTGTTCAATACGATTGGCGACTGCACCGAGGGGCTGTCGCGATGTTTGACTGCCGGCGCCGATGATGCGCTGCGCGGGCGCGTCCTAGACCTGCTGATGAAGGCTGCGCTGGCGGATATCGAGTTCGGCGGCGTGGGTCTGGGCGACGCGGCCTGGCAAGCGGTTCTCGATCAGGCCGAGCCACAGGAGAAGGGCCGGCTCGCCGAACGCATACGAGGCGAGATCGGCAAACGGAGCGACAAGAGTTTCCATTCGAATTGGCAGCGAGAAGCGCTGGGCGATATGCTGCTCCAACTCGAAGGCGATGAGCTGGACGATGAATCGTTCATCCGCATCTGCCGCGAAACGGGACGCACCTATGACCTGATCGAGCGCTTGCTCTCGCTGGAGCGCGTGGACGAAGCGGTCGCCGAAGCCGAACAGGCTCAGAGCCATGATGTGCAGCGCATCGCCGAGTCATTCGTCGCGCACCGCCAGGCCGAGCGCATCCTCCCTTTGGTCGAGCGACACGCAAACGCGCCGAACAACTTTCAGCTCGATGAGTGGCTGTATGGCTACTACGTGAAGCAAAAGAACTGGCCGGCGGCACTCGAGCGCGCGTTGCACCGCTTTCGCGCCTGGCCCAATCTCGACAGCTACCAGCGCGTGCAGCAAGTCGCTGCGAAGCAGGATGCCTGGGATGCGCTCCGTCCAACACTCATCCGAGAGGGCGAACGAAAGGGGGATCACGCTTTGCTCACCGAGATCTACTTGGATGAGGGTGACATTGACGCTGCGCTCCGGGCGTTCGCCAAAGCCCAGCAGACGCGATCGTTGCGATGGGGATTCGATCAACCGGATGAGCTGACGATTCGCGTTGCCCAAGCTGCTGCAAGCACGTACCCACGCGAAGCGCGCAAGATCTACCTCGACGAGGCAGAACGGCTGGTCGCGTTGCGTGGCCGGGTCGCCTATCAAGAGGCCTGCGCGCTGCTGAAGCGGGTGCAGGAGATTGACAAAACGCTCGGCGAGACGGAAGCCTGGCACGCGTTCCTCAGCGACTTCCAAATGCGCCACAAGCGGCTGCGCGCGCTGCAAGAGGAGATGCACGCAGCGAAATTGATATGACGATCGAACCTCGCACGCTCGTCGCTGCCGCAGCTTCTGCCGTGCGCGCCGGCAATTGCTCGCCCGTCACCTTGGTCGAAGAAGCGCTCGAACGCATCGCGCGCTTTCGCGACCTGAACACGATTGCTTTCTTCGACGCCGGCCGCGCCCTGGACGAAGCGCGCGTGCTCGAACGTGAGGCGCGTGACGGGCGCATTCGCGGCCCGCTGCACGGCGTGCCGCTGACGATTAAGGACTTGTTCAACGTGCGTGGCATGCCCACGCGCGCCGGCACACGCGCGCCGCTGCCGCCGATTCAACCTGACGAAGCGGTTGCCGTGACGCGGCTGCGCGACGCCGGCGCGATCATCCTGGCCAAGACCAACCTGCAGGAGATCGCGCTGGGGTTGAACGGCGAGAACCCCTGGACCGGCGACGTGAAGAACCCGTATGACCCGGCGCGTCAGGCGGGCGGGTCATCGTCCGGCTCGGCAGCCGCGACGGCCGTCGGCATCGGCTACGGCTCGTTAGGCACTGATACTGCCGGCTCGATCCGCCTGCCGGCGTCGTTCTGCGGCGTGGTGGGCTTCAAGCCGTCGCACGGCGCAGTCCCGCTCGAAGGCGCGCTCGCGCTGATCCCAAGCTGCGACCACGCCGGGCCGATTGCCCGCACGGTGGCCGATGCGGCGGCAATGTTTGCGACTTTGTCGGCCCGCGACGGCCATCTACGTAACCTGGAGAATTTCGGCAGCGCTGCGCCTCGTTTCGTCGTCCCGCGCGCTTACCTGGCAGGCGCGCTGATGCTCGATGTGCGCGCTGCATTCGAGGCGTTCATCGAGCGCCTGCGCGCCGCCGGCGCGCCCGTCGCCGACGCCGTGCTGGACATCGGCGATGCCGGCGAAGCCTTCTTGCCTCTGCGCGCGGAATCGGTGATGGTGCATCGCCGCGCGCTGGAGACGCAGCCGGAGGCGTTCGCGCCCAACGTGCGCGAGGCGCTGATGCGCGGCTATGCGTTCAGCGCGGTGCAATACCTGGAAGCCAAGCAGCGCCAGTTGGAGATGCGCGCCGTGATCCATTGCGCGCTGGGCGATGCCGACGCCTTGCTCATGCCGGCGGCGCCGTGTGTCGCTCCGCCGCGCGGCACGGTGGAGATCGAACTGGAGTCCGGCCCGAAGAACTTGCGCCTCGCGATCCTGCACCTCACCGCGCCGGCAGCGTTCGCCGGCGTACCTGCACTCTCGCTGCCGTTTGCATGGCTTGGCGGGCTGCCGGTCGGCGTCCAGGTGATCGCGCCGTTCGGCGAGGACGAACGCGCGCTGCGCGCCGGCGCCTGGATCGAGCGCGTTCTGGCCGAGGCTTGAGCGAGGCGCGCATACAATCTGCACCGTGCGCGCAAGGATCGTTCGCCCGGCGCTTTTCATATTTGGCATGGCGGCCGGCGCGACGCTGGCCGTGCGCTGGGTCACGCGCCGCGCCTCGCTCATCACGCCGCCTCAGTTCGCGCCGTTGTTGCTCAGCCCGCTGCGCATGACCTATCGCGCGCCGTCGCAGCTCATCCGCTTCCTTGACCCACAGCCCGGCTGGACGGTGCTCGACCTGGGCTGCGGCAACGGCGCATTTGCGCTGCCGCTTGCACGGCACGTGCGCTGTGTGCATGCAGTGGACGTGCAGCCGGCGATGGTGGACGCGCTGCGACGCCGGCTGCGCGAAGCGCGCCTGAGCAACGTGGTCGCGCATGTTGCACCGGCGACGCAGTTGCCCTTCGACGCGCACACCTTCGACGCTGTGCTAATGATCTCCGTCCTGCCGATGTTGCACGACCGCGACGCCGCCTTGTGCGAGGTGCGCCGCGTGCTCAAGCCGGACGGTGTGCTCGTCATCGGCGAGGAGCGGATCGAGCCGGAGTATGTCGGCTGGCGCACCGTGGCGCGATGGGCCGAAGAGGCCGGATTTACGCTGCGTGCGCGTGAGTCGAATCTGCTGTGCTACACGTTGAAGTTGGGTCAGAAGTCAGAGGTCAGAAGTCAGAGTCCAGAGTCCAGAATCCAGAGGCCAGAGGTCAGATTCCAGAATCAGGACTTAGGACTCAGAACTCAAAACTCAGAACTCATAGCTCATAGTCATAGCTCCCAGCTCCTCACGATGAGCCTGAACTTCAGCTTTGATCCGCTCACGAACCCGGCGTCGCTCTGCTTGAGCGTGCCCATCCTGGCGCTGTTCGTCTTCCTCGGCTACGTGGCGGTCGCGTTCATCAAGGATCAAACTGACGCGCGCCAGAGGCGCGAGCACGTCGAGGAGGCGCTGGCGTCGTTCGGCGTGGATCGCATGCGGCAGGCGGAGTTTCGCCGCTTCGTGGCCGGCCTGTTGCAAAAACAAGGCTACGTCGTGCGCGTGCCGGCACCTGGCCGCG
>JANWYN010000044.1 GCA_025055235.1 Candidatus Roseilinea sp.
CACGACAGCAGCCAGCATCAACACGCCTGCTGCGATCAATCCAAGTAGCCGCTTCATGATTCGTTTCAACCTCCTGTTCGTGCAATGAATGAGATGAGTCTTCGAGAGAGATGTGCGGGCCACGCACCGATTAAATACATTCGGTGAATGCATTCGCCAACGAGGGCAAACGCACGTGTTTGGTAGGGCGCGCTCTGAATGGCCCGAATGGGCTACCGCAGCGCGCCATCGCCGATGCACTATCGGCGCGGAACGGCGTCCGCGCCCTACCGCACAACGTTTTTGGGACCCTATACGCGAATGCACTCCATTCGGCCGCCGGCTGGTTAGAATGTCCGCCATGGACGACTCGCGCCCCACGCCGTCGCCGATCTCGTCCCAGATCACCGAGGCACAACTCGCCGGTGAAAGCTTGCTCGCGGCCTGCCGCGCCGGCGATGCCGACGCCTGGCAACGCTTGGTCGAGAAATACGAGCGGCTGGTGTATTCCATCCCGCTGCGCATGGGGTTGGATCGCGACGAGGCCGCCGATGTCTTCCAGCTCACCTTCGCCGCGCTCATCCAGAGCCTGGACGCCATCCGGGACGAGTCGAAGCTCGGCGGGTGGCTGGCGACGGTTGCCCGCCGGCAAAGCTGGGCGGTGTTGCGCCGACGCAGAGCCGAGATCACCTTTGCCGACGTCGCGCCACAGGACGACCCTTCCTTGGCCGAACGCGCGCGCACGCTTGGGATGGCCAACACAGACCAGATTCAGTCCTGGGAGCTGGCGCTTTGGCTCGACCAGGGATTGGCCAAGCTGACGGACAAATGCCGAGAGTTGCTGACCGCGCTGTATCTCGACGTGAGCGAGCCGTCGTATGCCGAACTGGCCGAGCGCCTGGGCATACCTATCGGCAGCATCGGCCCGACGCGCGCGCGGTGTCTGGAGCGGCTGCGAGGAATTTTGCAGGAGCGATGAACGCCCGGCGTATCAAAACCGCCCGACGAAGACACACTTTCCGATAGACGATGAACGACGAGACAACGGCCCCAACCTTCGCCCAGCTTGTGGACTGGGTGGACGGCAAGCTCAACGCCGACGAAGCCGCGCGCGTCCAAGCGGCCGCCGAGGCAGCAATTGCCCGCGGCGACGTGGCGCTCGCCGAGACGCTGGCCTGGCTGCGCGCCTTCCGCGCGCAGGCTAATCTGACTGTGCTCGTCCCGCCGCCGGATGCCGCGCGCGCCGGCGTGCTGCGCATGTTCGAGGAGGCTGCGCGCGCCCGGGCCGGCGCTCCTGCTCGCCCCGGCGTGTTGCAGCGCATCATCGCTGCGCTCGCCCGCGTGACCGGCCCCGGCCTGGCCGTCGAAGGCGCGCGCGGCGCAGCTATTCAGGCACGCCGCCGGCAGATGACCTTCGAGTGCGACGCTGCCGATATTGTGCTGAACGCCCAGCCGCGTGACGACGGCTACAGGCTGAACGGGCAGATCCTGCCGCGCACTACGCTCGATGCCGATGGGCTGTTCGTCGAGCTGGTGCGCATCGAAGGGCCATTCGAAGATAGCGCCGACGAAGCAGCCATCCGTTTCGCGCGCGCCGACGCGCTGGGCGAATTCGCCTTCGACGCCGTCCCGCTCGGTCGCTACGCCATCGTCTTTGTCGCCGAAACGCTCGAAATTCGCACGGCGCCGTTCGAACTCGATTGATGACCATGACCCGCGACGTATCGCCCGCGCTCGCGCTGCCGTCGGGAGAAGCGATATTGGACTGGCTGGAGCAGAACGGCCTGCCGGTCGCCGACGGGCTGGCGGCGATGCTGGAAGCAGCGTCTGCGCTCACCGGCAGCCAGCCCGGCCAGGCACGGCAGTGGGCCGAGCGGATTCGCGCCGCCGCCGAGCGCGCTGCGCTGCCCACACTTGCCGGACGCGCCGACTACCTGTGTGCCCAAGCATGCGCCATCAACGCCGAGTTCGAGCAGGCGCTGGTGCTGATCGAATCGGCGCGCCGGCACTTTCTGGCCGCCGGCGACCCCCTGAACGCGCAACGCACCAACGTCGGCCGCATCAACGTGCTCGAGCAACTCGGCCGCTACGACGAGGCAATTGCGCTGGCGGACGAACTTCAACACGCGCTCGGCGCAGACGCATCCGACGAAGCGCTGGCGCTCGTCGCAAAGTCGCGCCTGAACTTGGGCGTGTGCTATTTGGCCATCGGCCAGCCGGAGCGCGCGCTGCAGGCCTATGCCCAAGCCGAAGCACTCTTCCGGCGCCTGGGGGATGCCGAAGGCGCAGCGCAGGTGATGAACAACCAGGGCGTCGTCCTGTTGGAGTTAGGTCGCACCGACGAGGCAGCAGCGATGTTCGAGCAGGCCGCGCCGATCTTCGCCGCGCACGGCCTCGACTTGGAAGTCGCACACACCTATCAGAACATCGGCTACACCCGCTTGCTGGAGGGGCGCTACAGCGCCGGCTTCGCCGCGTTCGAGCGCGCCCGCGCCATCTTGTGGCCGATCGAAGCCTCCGCCGACAAAGGTGCATTGCTGCTCGATCTGGGCGACGCTTACCTCGACCTCAACCTATACGCCGAGGCCGAGATCACCTATCGCGAGGCCATCGCGGCAATGCAGCCTTCGGCGATGGCCTACGAGCACGGGCGCGCGTGGCAGGGCCTGGGCGCGGCGCTGCACGGCTTGGGGCGCGCACGCGATGCCGAAGCAGCGCTGGCTCAGGCCGCCCGGCGGTTTCGCGCTGCCGGCAACGACCTGGCCCTGTCCGGCGTCCTTTTGCAACACGCGACCTTGCTCGCCGCATCCGGCCGACGCAGCCAAGCGCTCGCCCTGGCTGAAGAAGCGCTCGCGCTGGCGCAAGCCAGCCCGCTGCAACAGGCGCAGGCGCGCGTCACGCTCGCGCAGTTGTCCCTGCCGGACGCCGGCGCGGCGATGGCGCACCTGCAGGCGGCTCAGGCGCTCGCCGAGCGATTGCGCGTGCCGCGCGTGCAACAGCGCGTGCTCGGCCTGCTGGGCCGCGCTCACGCGCTGCTCGGGGAAAACGCTGCAGCCGAGGACTACCTGTGGCATGCCATCCAGTTGCTCGAATCGCAGCGCCTGGAGATCGCACATGAACGCATGCGCGCGGCGTTCGTCGGCGACAAGCTCGACCCGTTCGACGACCTGATCGCATTGCTGTTGCAGGAAGGCGCGCGCGATCCACGTCGCGTCCGGCAGGCCTTCGAGCTGACCGAGCGCGCTCGGTCGCGCGCGCTGGTGGATCGCTTGATGGGCGAGCCGGCTTCCGGCGCAGCGACGAACGCGCAAGCGCTGGCAGAGCAACGCGCGCTGCAGGTCAAGCTCGCCGCTGCATACTCGGCCATGCTCGCCGGAGAGTCTGCCGCTGCCGATGCCATCGCGCGCAACGAAGCGCAGGTGATCGCGTTGGAGCAGGCGCTTGCGCGGTTGCAGCTTCGAACGCCGGCCGGCGATAGCCTGGGCGCCGGCGCGCCAATGTCGCTGGAGACGATCTGCGCTGCGCTGGCCGAAGGTAGTGCAGACCCATCGCGCATCGTGCTGCTGTCCTACTATCTCCTCGGCGAGCGCATCGTGGCGTTCGTCGTGCTGCCCGAGGATGCACAGCGCGCTCGCGTCGTTCACGTCGGGCCGGTAGCGGCCGTGCGCGATGCGCTGGAGCAGTTGAGCCTGCACAACGAGCGCGTCGCCAACGACCCGGCACTGGCCCAGCGACATGGGGCGACGTTGGAGCGCTCGGCGCGCAAAACCCTTGCGGCGCTCTATGACGCGCTGATCCGGCCGGTCGAGGCAGCTTGCCTGGATGCGCGCCGGCCATACTGGATGATCGTGCCGCACGGCCCGTTGCACCAGGTGCCCTTTCACGCGCTGCACGACGGCGAACGCTATCTGATCGAGCGCTGCGAGGTGGCGTATGCGCCGAGCGCGACGGTGATGGCGTTGTGCGCCACGCGTCGCGCGCCGCCGGAGAAGCAGCGCGCAACGGTCGTCGGCGCGCCGGACGCGCACATTCCCCACGCCGGTCAGGAAGCCCGCGCCGTGGCTGCGGCCATGTCATCTGCCGATGTCACGCTGCTCATCGAAAGCGATGCCACGATCGAGGCATTCGTGCGCGAGGCGCAGCGGTCGCACACGCTGCATGTGGCCTGCCATGGCTTGTTCCGCGTCGGCAACCCGATGTTCTCGTCGCTCAAGCTGCACGATGGCTGGCTGATGAGCGCAGACGTGGCCGGCCTAGACCTGCGCGGCGCGATGGTCGCGCTCAGCGCATGCGAATCCGGGCGCAGCGCCGCGCTGCGCGGCGATGAGATCCTCGGCATGGCACGCGGCTTCTTGAGCGCCGGCGCGTCGGCGCTTGTCGTCAGCCTGTGGCTGGCACATGACCAAGCCACTGCCGAGTTGATGACCGACTGGCACGCGCGCATGCAGCGCGGCGAATCTGCTGCGGCGGCGCTGCGCCACGCCCAATTGGACGTGCGGGCGCGTTACCCGCATCCGTTCTTCTGGGCGCCGTTCATCCTGATTGGGCGAGGTTGAGACGATGCACGCAAGGCGAACCCCAAGTCGGTTGCCGAATGTTTTAGCGTTGGTAAGGAACGCGCTCCGTAGCGTTCTCCACCGGCGCGCTGCGGCAAGCGTGCCCTACCGGGCGTCAGTTCGTTTGGACACCTACTTCGTGATCCTCGCAATCACGATTCTATTGATAGCGGCCGGCGGATTCGGCCTGGCTGCCGCACCGTTGTCACCCGCCCGCGCACGGGCACAGGGCGGCTACAAGACGGACGAGGTGGTCGTGAAGCTCAACCCGGCATCGGGTGCGACGATCAGCGCGATCAACGCTACATACGGCACGACGACAATCGGCCCGCTCGGATCGTTCGTCGGCGTGTATCGCCTGCGCGTGCCGGCCGGCCAAGATGCAGCTGCGCTGGCCGCGACGATGGCGGCCGACGCACGACTGTTGTATGCCCATCCCAACTACCTGCGCGAGCCGCCGGAAGCCAATCCGCGCAGCAGCCGCGCCTGGGGCGGCCTCGATCCGGTGCCGTATCAAACCCACTACGCGCGGGCGATGCTGGGGCTGACCTCCGCCCAATCCATCACGACGGGCAGCGGCATGGTGGTAGCCGTGCTCGACACCGGCGTGTATCTGAACCATCCGGCGCTGGCCGGCAAGCTGACCGACGCGCGTTACGACTTCGTGGACGACGACACGCAGCCGAATGACATCGGCAACGGCCTAGACGACGACGGCGATGGCGAGGCGGATGAAGTGGTCGGCCACGGCACGCACGTCGCCGGCATCGTGTTGATGGTCGCGCCAGCGGCGCGCATCATGCCGCTGCGCGTGCTCGACTCAGACGGCATCGGCGACGACGGCATCATCGCCCAGGCAATCGCGTTTGCGGTGAACAACGGAGCACACGTGATCAACCTCAGCCTGGGCACCGCCGACGAATCGGAACTGTTGGAGGAAGCAGTGGAGATGGCCACGCGCGCAGGGGTGGTGGTCGTGTCCGCGTCCGGCAACGGCAACACCAAGACCAGACAGTTCCCGGCGGCAGAAAACTGCGCCATCGCCGTGACCTCGGTCAATCAGAACGACGTCAAGTCGCCCTTCTCGAACTACGGGAGCTGGGTGGACATCGCCGCGCCCGGCGAGGCGATCTACAGCCTGCTGGAGAACGACGGCTACGGCTCGTGGAGCGGCACCTCGATGGCTGCGCCGTTCGTCAGCGGGCAAGCCGCGCTCATCCGCAGCCTGCGCCCCAACTGGAATCCGTGGCACATCTCTGCTGCCATTGCGCGCACGGCTAGGGACATCCGGGCGAACAACCCCGGCTTCGGCAGCGACCTGGGCGAAGGGCGGATTGACGTGGCGGCAAGCGCGCTGTTCGCGCAATCCACCGCGCAGGCGCCGGACGACGACGCGCTGATCAGCAGCAGTTGCGTGGAGCCGGAGACGCCCAGCACTACGCCGACGCCCACGCCTTCACCAACCCCAACGGGCACGCCCGGCGCGACGCCCACGCCCTCGCCGGCGCCGAATCCAACGCTGGACAAGCGGGTGTATCTGCCGGCCGTCACGCGCTGAGTGCGCGCAGGCCGACGTCACTCCAGAATGGTCAGCGACTCGGCGCTGGCGCGCACGGGGTTGGTCGCGATGATCGGCCCGCTGATCACGAGTTCGACACGCTGGCCGACCTGCAGCGCGTCGAACGACGCCGGCCGGCGTGCGCCGTAACGCACGTCAAACACCGCATGAAACTCATGAACCGTGATGATGCCCAGGTCGCCGCTGTGGTTGCCGGCGACGGGCGACTCCGCCACGATGCGCAGCCGCGCTGTTCGCATCGGCGCGACGCCTTGCAGGGTGATCTCGGCGATCACGCCGCGCATCTTCAACTGCGGGTGTTCGGGCGTGGGTTGTGGGGATACGGCCGGCGTCTGCACCGGCAGTGTAGCAGGCGGATGCTGCACGCAGGCCGGCGCGATCAGCAGCGCGACCACCGGCAACAGGAGACGTATCTGCATGGCACACACCTCCTGTTCTGTGACGCGCCTGGGGGAGAGGGAGTTCCGCTACGACTGCGGTAGCTGAGGGCGCATTTTCTCGCATGAGCGGCCCCATACAGGCCCCCTTGCCTGCATGCTGATCGTTGCACAGAACTTCCGTGCTAGCCTTGTTTTGCCGTGTCTTGGCAGGCTGGCTTTCATGGATATCCACGCGGAAGGCTAGAACTCATTTCAAAATAGCGTTGACACACCATAGGATGATGGCGACCAGACAAAACGCCTTGTAAAGATAAACCGAGCGCTCGTAGCGCACCACCAGCCGACGACAGTTGTCCATCCAGCCAAAGCAGCGCTCAACCTTGGAGCGTTGCCGATAACTGGGTCGCGTTCTGATCGGTCGGCCGCGCCTGGGCGTCTTGCGCTTGCGCCGCTC
>JANWYN010000070.1 GCA_025055235.1 Candidatus Roseilinea sp.
AGCATTCGTCATCCCAGAGGTGATGAGGCGGCTGATCGAGCAGAAGGCGCTCGGCAACAAGACCGGCGCCGGCTTCTACAAGAAAGTCACGGCGCCTGACGGCTCGACCGAGTATCACGTCCTCAACCTGCAGACCATGCAATACGAGCCGCCGGCCAAGCCACGCTTCGACGTGATCGGCGAGACGAAGGATCTGGAGCTGCCCGAGCGTATCCGCGCCATCTTCGATCGCTTCGCCGATGACCGCGGGGGCATGTTCATCGTCGAGACCACGCTGCCCATCTTGGCCTACGCTGCGCGGCGCATCCCAGAGATCGCCGACAGCATCGCCGAGGTTGATAACGCCATGCGCTGGGGCTTCAACGCCGAAGCCGGCCCGTTCGAGTTGTGGGACATGATCGGCGTGCGGCGCGGGCGCGAGATGATGCGCGAGCGCGAGATTGCCGTGCCGCAATGGGTGGATGACATGCTGGCCGCCGGCATCGAGTCGTTCTACCAGCGCGAGGATGGACGCGTGATAGGCGTGTATCAACCACCCTTGACGCAAGACGCAAGACGCAGGACTCGTCTTCCGTCCCGCGTCTTGCGTCAGCCTACGCGCCGCTCCATCGCTCCAAATTCCACATCGTCCTGGCCGAGAACCGCGGCACGAAGCGCGAGTTACGGCGCAACGCCAGCGCCAGCATCCACGATCTGGGCGATGGCATCCTCAACCTGGAGTTTCACTCCAAGGGCAACACGCTCGACAACTACATCAACGACATGGCGCTGGAAGCGCTGGAGATGCTAGCGCGCGATGAGTGGCGCGGCATGGTCGTGGCCAATCAGGGCAAAGACTTTTGTCTCGGCGCGAACATCGGGTTGTTCATCCTGCTGGCCGGCACCGGAGACCCGAACGCCATCGAAAATGCGGTCAAGGGGCTGCAGGATTACCTGATGGCCTTTCGTTTCTCGCCTAAGCCGGTAGTGACTGCGCCACGTCAGCGCGTGCTGGGCGGCGGGGCCGAGGTGGCGATGGCCGGCGCGCGCATCGTCGCCGCTGCCGAGACTTACATCGGCCTGGTCGAGTTCGGCGTAGGCGTGATTCCGGCCGGCGGCGGCTGTAAAGAGTTGTTGCGTCGCGTGGTCTCGCCACACATGACCAACGACAAAGTGGATGCGCTCGGCTATCTGCAACAAGTCTTCGAGACCATCGCCTACGCCAAAGTCAGCGAGAGCGCATTCGTTGCCCGCGAGCGCGGCTTCCTTAGCCCATGCGACACAATCGTGATGAACGACGACGACCTGATCGGCGTAGCCAAGGCCACCGCGATTCACCTGGCCGAGACCGGCTACATGCCGCCTGACCGCAACGCCGCTTCGATCTACGCCATTGGCCGGCGCGGCAAAGCGGCGATGGAGATGGCGGTGAACACGCTGCGCTGGGGCAAATACATCAGCGAGCATGATGCGCTGATCGCGCGCAAGCTGGCACACGTCCTATGCGGCGGCGATCTGTCCTCGCCGCAGTGGGTGACCGAGCAATACATCCTCGACCTGGAGCGCGAGGCATTCTGCTCGTTGCTCGGCGAGCCGAAGACGCAGGAACGCATCAGCTACATGTTGAAGTATGCCAAGCCGTTGAGGAATTAGTTGCAGGTTGTAGGTTGCAGGTTGCAGGCTGCAAGTTGGAGCTTGCAGATGGAGGGCAGCAATGGCGACAATTCAGCGCTTCGAGGATATTGAATCATGGAAGACAGCGAGGCAACTCACGCGTGCCGTTTACGAGCTGTCAAGGCAGGGTGAGTTCGCGAAGGACTTCGGCTTACGTGATCAGATGCGACGCGCTGCGGTGTCCGTCATGTCCAACATCGCTGAGGGATTTGAAAGTCGGACGCGCAGTCTATTCGCCGAGTATCTCGGCAGAGCAAAGGCGTCGTGTGGTGAGCTGCGCGCACAAGCCTACGTTGCGCTAGATGCGAACTACATCCAACAGCAATTCGAGACGCTAGTAAACATGTGCATCTCGTGCAGCAAACAAATCCACGCTTTCATCACCTATCTCAAGACAAAACCGGAATGATCCGGACCCGCAACCTGTACCCTGCAACCTTCAACCTGTAACCTGCAACCTGCCACACCTAATAACGGAGTAACTATGCCAGAAGCAGTCATCGTCAGCGGCGCGCGAACCGCTGTGGGCAAGGCAACGAAAGGCGGCCTGCGGACAGTGCGGCCGGACGACATGGCCGCAGCGGCCATCCGCGCCGCTGTCGAGCGCGCGCCCGGACTCGACCCGAATGAGATTGACGACGTGATCCTCGGCTGTGCCATGCCGGAGGCCGAGCAAGGCCTGAACGTCGCCCGCCTGGCAGCCTTGCGCGCTGGCCTGCCGGCCGGTGTGCCGGCGCAGACGGTCAACCGCTTTTGCTCGTCGGGCTTGCAAACCATCGCTTTGGCTGCGCATCAGATCATGGCCGGCCAGGGCGACGTCATCGTCGCCGGCGGCACGGAGAGCATGAGCATGGTCTCGATGTCCGGCAACTTCTTCTCGCCCAACCCCGACCTGGTGGACGTGAATCCGGAGGTATACATGCCGATGGGGCTGACTGCCGAAGAGGTCGCCCAGCGCTTCAACATCTCGCGGGAGGATCAGGACGAATTCGCGCTGCGCTCGCACCGGAACGCGGCGGCAGCGATTGACGCCGGCAAGTTCAAAGACGAGATCACGCCGCTGGAGGTCCGCGTCACCCAGTTCGACGGCGCGCGCGCCGTGACCCAGTCCTACACCTTTCAGACCGACGAAGGCGTGCGGCGCGACACCTCGCTCGAAGCGCTGGCCAAGCTCAAGCCGGTCTTCCACGCGCGCGGCACCGTCACCGCCGGCAACGCCTCGCAGACCAGTGATGGCGCGGCAGCCGTCGTCGTCATGAACGCGGACAAGGCGAGGGCGCTCGGGCTGAAGCCGCTGGCCCGCTTCGTCAGCTTCGCCGTGGGCGGCGTGCCGCCAGAGGTGATGGGTATCGGCCCGACCGTCGCAGTGCCCAAGGCGCTCAAGCTGGCCGGGCTGACGCTCGACCAAATTGACCTGATCGAGTTGAACGAAGCGTTCGCCGCGCAAGCGCTGGCCGTCATCCGCGCCTTGGAGATGGACCTGGAGAAAGTGAACGTGAACGGTGGGGCGATCGCGCTTGGGCATCCGCTTGGTTGCACCGGCGCCAAGCTCACCGTTACATTGCTGCACGAGATGCGCCGGCGCAACGCGCGCTATGGCATGGTCACCATGTGCATCGGCGGCGGCATGGGCGCGGCAGGCATCTTCGAGAACCTCAATTAACCGTTCACCACGAGGACACGCAGCGCGCGAAGTTGATCGGATCAGAGCTGTGAGCGCGTCTTAGTCTCACACCAGAATCCCGATCCAACCGGCGAAAGCCAAACGAGCCAGTGCATGCCGCGCAGATTTGAAGGCCAGAAACCGGGTTTCTACGCAACGCGAGCTGTCTATAGTTCTTCGCACCCTTCGTGGTGAAAAGCTCACACCGGCAGCATTTCGCTCAGCCGTTCGCGTTCGACGACGGGCTGCTGGTCGTAGAGGTAGCACGCGGCCACTTGTTGCGGCGCGACCTGATAGAGCGGGGGAGGTGCCTGACGGCACTTGTCCATTGCGAACGGGCAGCGCGAGGCGAACTTGCAACCGGTTTCGATGCTGCCGTGCTCTTGCTCGCGCGCCACGATCTCGGTCTGTCCCCATTTGCGATTGATGTCCGGCCAGGGGATCGAGTCAATCAACAGGCGCGTGTAAGGATGCTGCGGGTCGCGGATCACGCGATCTATGCTGCCGGCTTCCATCACCGAGCCGCGATACAGCACGATGATCGAGTTGGCCACGTGATACGCCGTGGTCAGGTCGTGCGTGATGTAGATGATCGAGATGCCGTATTCGCGATTGAGGTTGCGCAGGCTCTCCAAGATCGTCGCGCGCAAGCTGGCGTCCACCATGGAGACCGGCTCATCGGCGACGAGCAGGCGCGGCTTGAGCAACAGCGCGCGCGCCACGTTGATGCGCTGGCGCTGGCCGCCGGAGAGCTGGTGCGGAAAGCGCCCGAGGACGTCTTCGGGACGCAGGCCGACGGCGCTGAGCGCCTCGTCTATTTTGTCGCGCGCTTCGCTCCTGCTCCGGGCCAGCTTGAATTTCTCGATCGGCACGGTCAACAGGTGGTCCACCGTGTAGAACGGGTTGAACACAGCGAACGGATCCTGGAAGACCGCTTGCACCTCTTTGCGAAAGGTGATCTTCTCCTCACCTCGCAGCTTCGTAATGTCCTTGCCTTTGTAGAGGATGTGTCCACGGGTGGGCGTAATGAAACCGAGCAGCAGCATCGCCAGCGTGGTTTTGCCGCTGCCGCTCTCGCCGGCGACCGTTAGGATCGTCGGTTGGTCATCCTCGATCTTGAGCGATACGTCGTCCAACGCCGTCGTCGCTGCGCGCGAAAGCAGCCCTTTGGTGTAGATCTTGGTGACGTTGCGAAATTCGAGTAGGGGTGTCATGAGTTCGCTTGAGGACGCAGGAATCACGCCGTGGCGTCGCACATCTTCAGCCTGCCATCCTCAATTCAACATTCGCCAAGTTGCCTTCCCGGTCGTATAGGTGACAAGCGACGGATCGCCCGTTGGGCAGGCGCTCGAGAGCCGGCGTGACGGTTCTGCAAATCTCCATCGCGTATGCGCATCGCGGATGGAAGGCGCAGCCGGACGGCCGGCGAATCAGCGACGGCGCCAGGCCGGGGATGCCCTTGAACACGCCTTTGTTGTCGAGCGTGGGCAGGCTCTCGATCAGCGCGCGTGCGTAAGGGTGCATCGGGTTGGTGAACATGTCGCGCACCGGGCTGATCTCGGTGAATTTGCCGGCGTACATCACCGCGACCTTGTCCACGAACTGCGCCATCAACCCCATGTCGTGGCCGATCAGGATCACCGCCGATCCCAGTTGCTTCTGCACGCGGTCGAGCGTCTCCATCACCTGGCGCTGGGTGACCACGTCGAGCGCGCTGGTCGGCTCGTCGGCGATGATGACCTTGGGGCCGAGCAGGATGCCGATGGCGATGCACACGCGCTGCTTCATGCCGCCGCTCAGCTCGTGTGGATACATGCGCGCCACGCTGCGCCGTAGCTCCACCGATTCGAGCGCGTTGTAGATGCGCTCCTGAATTTCAGCGTTGCTCATCTCCGGCTGGTGCTCTTTGATCGCGTCGCGCATTTGCGTCTCGATGCGCAGCACCGGGTTGAGCGAGTTCATCGCACCTTGCGGGATGTAGCTGATCAGGCTTAGGCGCGCTTTGCGCATCTGCTCCTCGGAGAGTGCGGTCAGCTCGGTGTCTCCCACAAAGACCTTGCCGCCCTCAATGCGGCCGGGCGGCTTGATCATGCGCATCATCGCCAGCGCCATGGTGGACTTGCCGCATCCTGACTCGCCCACCATGCCCAGCTTCTCGCCCGGATACAACTCCAAGCTGGCGTGGTCGAGCGCCAACGCGCGGCCGGCTTCGGTGTAGTAGCTGACCTGGAGATCTATGACCCGCAGAATGGGGGAGGGATTCGTCATTCCGTCCTCCGCACGCGCGGGTTTGCCAGCTCATCCAGGCCGACGTTGATGAGCGTCAACGACACGAAGATCAACACCAGCGCCAGCGACGGCCACAGTGGCCACCACCACCAGCCGTTGAAGAACGCGGCTTGCTGCTGCGCAAACCAGATCGTGTTGCCGATCAGCGGCTCGCGCAGCGGGCCGAGGCCGAGCACCGACAGGCCGAACGAGCCGAAGATGCCCGCAAACACGCCGCTGACGAAGCTGGCCAGGATGAACGGCAGCATGTTCGGCAGGATTTCCTTGAAGATGATCTCCAGGTTGCTCATGCCGGAAAGGCGAGCGACGTTGACGAACAATCGCTCCTTCAGCGTAAGCACTTGCGCACGCATCACGCGCGTCGGGCCCATCCACGCCAACAGCGACACGATGAGCGCCATGGTGTAGATGGTGACCGACTTGCGGTCTATCGAGCCGGCGATGATTACCAATATGAGGAAGGCCGGAATGGGCAACAGCACCTCGGTGACGGCGCGGATGATCGTATCTACGACGCCACCGTAGTAGGCCGAGAGAAAGCCGAGGATCACGCCGACGCCGGTGCCGATCGCGCCGGCGATCAGGCCGATCACCGCCGTCTGCCAGATGCCGCGCACCATGACGGCCAGCAGGTCGCGCCCGAAGAAGTCGGTGCCGAGCGGGTACTCGGCGCTGGGCGGCTGCTTCGGCTTCACCGCCAGCGGGTAGGCGCGCTTCTCGGTGTCAATGGTCAGCGAGCCGATCACCGTGAAAAGCGTCAGGGCGATCACGATGGCCAGCCCCAAGACGAGGCTCTTGTTACGCCGCAGGTAGCGCCGGGTGAGCGTCAGGCGCGAAGGGTGCTCGTAGCGAATCTCCTGGGCGTCCGGTTTGGGTCCAACAGCAGCGATCTGCGTCATCTTGATTCGTAGCGTATCCGTGGGTCGAGCAACGGGTAGATCAGGTCAACTATAAACATCAGGACGGCGATCGAAAGAATGACGAAGAGCGTGATGCCATAGATGACGAAGTAGTCGTTCTTCAGGATGGCGTCTCCGAGCAAGCCGCCGAGGCCGGGCAGGCCATACAACTGTTCGACCAGCACGCCCGAGACGATGACGCTGCCGAACGCCAGCGCCAGGCCAGTGATCTGGGGCAGCAGCGCGTTGCGCACGTAATACTGAGTGAAGATCGTGCGCGGGTGCAACCCCTTGTGCTCGGCGAAGTTTACGTAATCCTCGCCTTGGATGGTGATGCCCATGCCGCGCATGCCCAGCGCCCAGAAGCCGAGCGACGCGAGGATGAGCGAGATGGCCGGCAGGATTTGGTGCCGCGCTGCGTCAAGGATGAACTCCAGTGTCAGCGACGGGGTGACGCCTTGCGAATATGCGCCGCCCATCGGCAGCAGCTTCAGGCGGAAGGCGATGAAGAAGATCAGCAGCAGGCCGAGCAGGTAGGCCGGCACCGCCTGCAACATCATTAGCGGGGCCATCAAGCCCTTCACGAACTTCGGACTGCGCGGCCACGAGGCGAGCGCCCCGAGTAAGTTGCCTAAGGCGAACGAAATCAGCGTCGTCAGCATGAGCAGCACGATCGTCCACGGCAGTGCGGAGAAGATCAGCTCCAGCACGGTCTTGGGGTAGCGCGTCAGTGATGGGCCGAGGTCACCGCGCAAAACGCCGGCCATGTATTCGATGTACTGCTGAAGCAGCGGCTTGTCCAGGCCGAACTTTACCTCGTATGCAGCGATGATCTGCTCCAAGTCCTTTGGCGCGAAGCCCGTCGAACGCGCGATCTCGGCGAAGCGTTCACGAATTGGATTGCGGGCGGATAGGCGCGGGATGAAGAAGACGATCGTCGCAGCGACCCACACCACCGCGATCAAAAAGAGAATGCGTCTAACCAGGTATCCCAGTCTCATCGGATTGCTCGAATCGCAGCACGAGGATCATAACCGAAAAGTAGCTTGCAGTGGAGAGGAGAATCGGGTGCAGTCACCAAGGGGCAAATGTGCAAGTTGGATAGGGCGCGCTCACCGCAGCGCGCCATCGCCGGTGCGTCGCAGGCGCGGAGCGGTGTCCACGCCCTGCCGCACGATGGTTTGCCTGCATTTGCCCCTGTATGCGGATGCATGCAGGAAATCCTGGCCTCCCAAAAGGGAGGCCAGGACGGTTGACGGGCTCAGTTTTAGGGTTGCCGAGCGCAGCACGCTTTTGGTTCAGCCGGCCGGCTTCAGCGCCGCGATGACGCGCGGGCCCGTCCAGTGCCAGAACGCGCCGTTGTAGCCTTCGCCCACGTTCGTCTCGGTCGGCCAGTTCACCCAGTAGGTTTGGTTGTAGGCGATGCGGTGCAGCCACTGGATGATCGGCACGTTGATGACGTCCTTGTAGTAGAACTCCATCGCCTGAACGGCCAACTCGTCGAACTTCGGATCGCCGGCGGGATACTTTGCCATCTCCAGCACCAGCTTCTCGAACTCGGGGTTGTTGTAGCGCGAGAAGTTGTTGCTGCCGGCGACGTTGCCCGTCGGCTTGGTGTTGAACAGCTCGAACACCGCGAACGGATCGCGCAGGCTGGCGCCGTGGCCGAACATGTACAGGCCGGGACGGCCTTGGGCCATGTTGTTGTAGGCCTCCGGCGAGAAGTCCGGGCCTTCGCCAGTGTCAAAGCCCGCCTGGCGCAGCATCTCGGCCAGGACCGGCACGATGTCCGCATGGATGCCTGCGAAGCCGCTAATTTGCGCCGGCACGGTCTTGCCGTCCTTCTCCCACAGGCCGTCGGCGTTCTTCTTGTAGCCGGCTTCCTCCATCAGCTTGGCCGACTCTTCAAGGTCGAACTTGCGCGGCTGGTATTTCTCGACGAGGGCCTGAACGCCGGGTGAATCGGCGAACTTCTGCAGCGGCGGATAGAGCGGGAAGGGGTAGATGGTGCTCACCTTCGCGCCGCCGTATACCACCTCGTCAATCTGGTCGCGGTTGACCGCGCGGTTGATGGCGCGGCGCACGCGCACATCGCTGAACGGCTCGATCTCGAGGTTCATCCACAGCGCATTGGGCCACCAGTCAAGATAACCGTGCGGCTCATTTTGACCGGTGTGGGTGGTGACCTTCGGGTTTTGCTTGAGGATGTTGGCGATGATGTCGTTGCGGAAGTCCAGCGCCGTGTCGAGTTCGTTGTTCACGACGCGCTGCGCCACCACGCCCATGTCGTCGCCGATGCGCTGCATGATCACGCGCTTGGCCTCGGGCACGGGCTGGAAACCGGTCTTGATCGCCCACCAGTCTTCGCGCAGGTCGAAGATCTTTTGGTTGTTGGTCCAGGACACAATATTGTATGGCCCGGAATGCGGCATATCCAGGCCGCCGGGGAAGGCGGTCACGTCCGCTTGCTTCTCCAGCACATGCGCCGGCACGATCGGGCGACCGGTGTCGAAGTGCGCAGTGAGCACGTCGAACACGAAGCGCGGCGACGGCTGCTTGAAGATGATCTTGACCGTCTTGTCATCAACGGCGACGGCTTCCTTCACGTAGGGCGCGACGCGGCTGTGGTAGTCCAGCTTGTCGTTGTCGCGCCATGTGTTGACGGTAAAGACCACATCCTTTGAGGTGATCGGCGTGCCGTCGCTCCACTCGATGCCGTCGCGCAGCTTGATCGTTACCTCGGTGAAGTCGGCGTTGTATTCCGGGTCGCCGGCTGCCAGCCACGGATACACCGTGTCCGAGAAGGCTGCCCAGTAATACAGGGGGTCCCACAGCGACGAGTTGAAGTTCTGGTGGTTGTGGCCGGCTGCGAACGGGCTGGTCACGCCGATGTTGTCGAAGTCACTTGCGCCCCAGCCCATGATGACGGTGCGGTTGCGGGGCACTTCGGGGATCTGTGGCGCTTCGGCTGCCGGCGTCGGCGTAGCTTCGGCAGCGGGAGCGGCGGGCTGTGCCGGCTGTTCTGCCGCCGGCGCGGCCGGTGCGGCCGGCGTGGCAGGTGCACATGCGGCAATCACTGCGCCCGTCCCGGCGAGGGCCGACAAGCGCAGCAGTTGCCTTCGAGTGATTTTGTTCTTGGTCATATTCGGTCTTATCCTCCTGGATCGAATGCTTTAGAACGGGAGATCTATCGGCGAATGGATCGCCGGGCAGTGAACGGATTCTTGCGTGCAACCGAATCTCGCTTCCCGCATTTGAGCTCGTCGTCGTTTTTAGCACAAGCTCGGAAGATTAGCAAATTCGCGACCGGCGGCTGGCAAAGCCGGCGCACGGCCGGCTTTGCTGCAAATTGCCCGCGACTTCAGTCGCCGGGCATTTTGCTCCAGCGGGAAATGCGCCCCAGAGTTGCCCGCGTTCGGCAGACAGCAATCCCTGCTGCGATTGGGAAGGCGCGCTAGCGTTCTGTGCTGCGCAGCACGTTCAGCATCTGGTTGAGCCAGACGCCACCGAAGCCGAGTATGTAGAGGAGCATTGGCACAACCGACGGCCAATAACCCAGCCGGAGTATCGGAAGCGTCATGCCGGCGATATACAGCGCCAAACCCAGCTCGATCCACATCGTCCAGTCCGGCCGCATTAGATAGGCCGTGGGCGTGGTGTGAAGGACATTCCAGTGCAACTTCGGCGTCCGTGCGAAATCGCCGGTTTGCCGTTCGCAAAGCGCCTTGAGCATAGCGACGGTGTTGGAGAAAGAGACGCCGATGCCGAGCATCAGCGTAGCCGGCAAGTCGCGCAGGAACTCAACCACCGGACGCCCGCGCGCAGCATGCGCGGCGAACATTGAGGCGATCGGCGCGAAGCTTAGTAGGCTGACCGCGTTCACCCACATCGGCAAGCCGATGTCCACGCCGCGCTGAGTGCCGAGCAAGGAGTGCAACACCAGCAGCGGCGCCGTCACGCTCATCAGCAAGATGAGCGGATGAATGAAGTAGCCGGTCAGGTGCATCCAAGCGGCGAGTTTGCAATGCAACGGCAGCGAAGCGGAAGCGATGTGCGGCAGCAGCTTGCGCACCGTCTGCAACGTGCCGCGCGCCCAGCGTGCCTGCTGGCGCTTGTAAGCCAGCACGTCGTTGGGCAGTTCGCTCGGTGCCGACTCATCGGCCAGATAGACGCCGCGCCAGCCGCGCAGCTCGGCGCGATAGCTCAGGTCGAGGTCCTCTGTCAACGTGTCGTGTTGCCAGCCACCGGCGTCCTCGATGCATGCGTGGCGCCAGATGCCGCCGGAGCCGTTGAAGTTCATGAGCAGGCCGTTGCTGCTGCGCACCGGTTGCTCGATCATGAAGTGCACGTCCAGCGTCATGGCTTGCGCTCGCGTGAGCAGGCTCGCATCGCGGTTGAGGTAGTCCCAGCGAGTTTGCACGAAGCCGACGCGCGGGTCGTCGAAGATGTGCCGTTCGCAGATCAGCCGGCGGAGGAAATCCGGCGCCGGCAAAAAGTCGGCGTCGAAGATGGCGATCAGCTCGCTTTTGGTGACGGCCAGGCCGGCTGCCAGCGCGCCGGCTTTGTAGCCGGTGCGGTGAGTGCGATGCAGCAGTTCGATGCAGATGCCGCGCTGCCGCGCGCGCGCGACAGCGCGACGGGCGATCTCCGTCGTGTCGTCGGTCGAATCGTCCAGCACTTGGATGTGTAGCTTGTCGCGGGGGTAGTCCTGCGATGCCGCAGCAGCGATGATCCGCTCGGCGACGTAGCGCTCGTTGAACAGCGGAATCTGGATGGTGACCGTTGGCGCATCGCGGCAAGTCCGGCGTCGCAGCGCCGGAGAGGGGTTGCGCGTTCGCGCGCGTAGATATAGCGCCAGCAACACGCCTTGATGGAACGCATACGCCGAGAGCAGGATCAGGCACAGCGCATGCAGCGTGATGACGCATTCCATGCAGGTGGAGCGCAGCAAACAAAAAGCCACGCAGGCGTTCATCCAACGCGAATGAACACGCGTGGCTCACCCCGACCGCGGTCGAGGATCACTTCTTGTCCAGGTCGTCCAGGTCGAGCGTGCCGAGGAAGTCTTTGAAGGCGCCCAGGTCTTCGTCGGATTCTTGGCTGGCCTCCTCTTCCGGCTCCTGGCCGTGCTGCGCCATGATGTCGTCGGCTACGTAGATCGAACAACCGACGCGCACGGCGATGGCGATCGCATCGCTGGGGCGGGAGTCTATGCTCAGGTCTTTGCCGTCACGCGTCCTCAAGACCAGCCGGGCGTAGAACGTCTCTTCGCGCAGGTCGTTGACCACCACGTAGCGCACGGTGGCGCCTAGCTCACGAATGGCGTTCACGATCAGGTCGTGCGTCAGCGGACGGGCGACCCGTGTGTTCGTGAGATGAATGGTGATCGCCTCGGCTTCAGGCTGGCCGATCCAAATCGGCAAAAAGCGCTCAGATTCCAGGTCTTTCAGGATGACCACCCGATGTGAGCCCATCAGGTTGACCCGCACCGCATCCACCTTCACTTCTACCATAGGGTATTTTGCCTCCTCGTATATCTTCCGTGAAGTTCGCCCGGCGCAACCGAGCGTCGCCGCGATTCTGCGCTTCGACGGCGGAAGAGACGGTCACTTATCCCTATCCAGATCACTCAGGTCGAGCGAACTAATGAAATCGCCAAAAGCGCCGAGGTCTTCCTTGCTGGTCGTCTCCGGTTCTTCCAGCGGCTCGACGCCGGCTTCGTCCAGGACATGTTCATCAACGAAGATTGGACAATCGAGGCGCACGGCGAGGGCAATCGCATCGCTCGGCCGGGCGTCTAGCACGATCTCCTGCTCATCGTCTCCGATGTGCATGACGATGGATGCATAGAAGTGTTGATTGCGCAGGTCGTTGATGAGCACATGGCTGAGGCGCGCGTCGAGCTTATTGAGGATGTTGGCGGCCAGATCGTGAGTGAGCGGGCGAGGGACAGTCACACCGTTCAGGTGAAACGAGATCGCGTCGCCTTCCGTCTTGCCGATGAAGATGGGCAGGCGCCGCTCTCCATCCAGCTCTTTCAGAATGACCACTTGCTGATTCGTGCTCATCAGGCTGATGCGAATGCTTTCGATCTTCATCTCGATCATGCTCGAGCAGCCTCCGACTGTGCGTCGTGCGAAATTATACTCACGCGGGTATGCCAGACAACAGGGTGCACCTTTTCGTCGCAGCAGGCCGGCTTGCCTGCCCATGTCCGTCATGCGCCATGCAAGCAGTGCACCGGCAACATCTCGGGCCATGCAAATCACTTTCTGGGGCGCTGCCCAAACCGTGACCGGCTCGCAGCACCTCATCGAGGTTGCGAGCGACAAGATTTTGCTGGAGTGTGGGCTCTTCCAGGGCAAGCGTGCTGAGTCGTACGCCATCAACCGGCAACTGCCGTACGACGCGCGCGCCGTGGATGCGATGCTCCTGTCACATGCGCACATTGACCACTCCGGCAACATTCCCAACCTGACGAAGAACGGTTTCCGCGGCGATATCATCTGCACACACGCGACGCGCGACTTGTGCGCGGTGATGCTGCGCGACTCCGGCGCGATTCAGGAGGAGGACATCTACTACCTCAATCAGCATCGCAAATCGCCTCAACCACTGGAGCCGATCTACACCCTGGCCGACGCCGAGCGATCGTTGCGCCGGTTCGTCAGCTACGACTATGAGCGCTGGATCCCGGTGACGCAGCGTGTGCGGGCTATGTTCGGCGACGCCGGCCACATGCTCGGCTCGGCATGGGTGCTGCTGGAGCTGACCGAGGGGATGCGCACGGTGCGCTTGTGTTTCAGCGGCGACCTGGGTCGGCGTGGCCTGCCCATCCTGCGCGACCCCATGCCCATGCCCGAGGCGGACTACCTCATCCTGGAGAGCACCTACGGCGACCGCTTGCACCCGCCGGCCAACGAGGCGACGCCGGATTTGCAACGCGCGATCAGCGATGCCGTCGCCCGGCGCGGCAAAGTGGTGATTCCTGCGTTCGCCGTCGGCCGCACCCAGGAGATCGTGTATCGCCTGAACGACCTGGTCAACCGCGGTGAGTTGCCCAACGTGCCGGTCTTCGTGGATAGCCCGCTGGCAGTGAACGTGACGGAGGCCTTTCGCACCCACCCCGAATGCTACGACGACGAGACCAGGCGGATGCTGATGGAGGACGGCGACGGCAGCGTGTTCGGCTTCAAGCGGCTGACCTACATTCGGCGCGTCGAGGATTCCAAGGCACTGAACGACTTGGATGGGCCGGCCGTCATCATCAGCGCCTCCGGCATGGCCGAAAACGGGCGCGTGTTGCATCACCTGCGCCACACGATCGAGGACCCGAAGAACATGATCCTGTTCGTCGGCTTCCAGGCGCAGGACACCCTGGGCCGGCGCATCTTGGATGGTCAGCGCTACGTGAAGATCCTGGGCGACGAGTTCGCCGTGCGCGCTGAGGTTCGGCGCATCGAGGCATTCAGCGGGCATGCCGATCGCGGCGAGCTGCTCGATTGGGTGCGGCCGCAGTCAGGCCGGCTGCGCGGTGTCTTCCTTGTGCACGGCGAAATCGAGCCGATGCGCGCGTTGGCGGCGGGGCTGGCCGATTTGGGGATCAGCGATGTGCGCTTGCCCAAACGAGGCGAGTGGTTCGAGCTATGAAAAGAAACCGGATTGCTCCGAGCAATCCGGTTTCTACAGTCGAGGTGCCGAGATTTGAACTCGGGACCCCTTGCACCCCATGCAAGTGCGCTACCAGGCTGCGCCACACCTCGCCGGGCTTGATTTTAACACGCCATGCGCTATGATTGCAGCCGGATGGTCTCAGGCGTCCTGAACTTCGCTCGCATCTCGATGCGCATGCCCGGCGTGCCATACCGCGCGGGCTAAGCGATCACGCTCAATCGCCTATCACCCGAGGAATCAGCCGCCCGCGCACACGCCGGGCGGTTCTTTGTTTTGAGGTCATACGGCAACTCATTGTTTGACAGCGAGCTGTCATATTCACCTAGTTACCAGTTACCAATTACCAACTACGAGTTACCAGCATGGAGAACATTCTCGTTTGCGTCGCCTGGCCGTACGCCAACGGCGATTTACACGTAGGACACGTGGCAGGCGCGTACTTGCCTGCCGATATCTTCGCACGCTACCATCGCTTGAAGGGCAACCGCGTGGTGATGGTCAGCGGCAGCGATGCGCATGGCACGCCGATCGTCGTGCGCGCCGACAAAGAGGGCAAAACGCCGCGCGAGGTGTTCGAGTTCTATCACGGCCGCTTCCTGGAGACGCAGCGGCTGCTCGGCATCTCATACGACCTGTTCACGCACACCGACACGGAGAACCATCACGCCATCGGCCAACAAATGTTCCGCCGGCTGCTGGAGAACGAGTATCTGTTCAAGGCTACGCAGAAACAGCTCTATTCGGAGACGCAGGGGAAGTTCCTGCCCGACCGGTTAGTGGAGGGCACGTGCCCGATTTGCGGCTACGACAAAGCGCGCGGCGACCAGTGCGACAACTGCGGCAACCTGCTCGACGGCACGCAGCTCATCAACCCGCGCAGCCGCACCCACCCGGACGACAAACTGACGATCCGCGAAAGCGAGCACTACTTCTTCGACCTGCCGGCGCTGCGCGAGCCGATTCTGGCCTACCTCTCCGACAAAGATGGCTATTGGCGATCCACGGTGCTGGAGTTCTCGCGCCGCTACGCCGAGGAGATGGAGCCGCGCGCGTTCACGCGCGACCTGACATGGGGCATCCCCATCCCCGTCGAGGGCGCGGAGGGCAAGTGCATCTACGTGTGGTATGAGGCGTTGCTCGGCTACTTGTCGGCTACGGTCGAGTGGGCCAAGATCTCCGGTCAGCCCGATGCCTGGAAGGAGTTCTGGTATCAGCCGGACAACGTGCGCATCTACAACTTCATCGGCAAGGACAACATCTTGTTCCACACGGTGCTGTGGCCGGCAGTCTTGATCGGCATGGGGCGGCTCGGCGCGCCGTGGGACGGCCTCGGCGACGCTGCTTCGTCGCGCGGCGATGGCCCGAAGTTCAACCTGCCCTATGACGTGCCGGCGAACCAGTATCTCAACCTGGGCGGGCAGAAGTTCAGCAAGAGCCTGGGCGTCTCGCTCGACGCGATTGACCTGGCGCAGAAGTATGGCGCTGATCCGTTGCGCTTCTACCTGACGCTGATCATGCCCGAAACGAAGGACAGCGACTGGAGCTGGACCGACTTCGCCCAGCGCAACAACAGCGAACTGCTGGCCAAGTGGGGCAACTTGATCCAGCGCACGCTGTCGCAGATCTGGCGGAACTTCGAAGGGTGCATCCCGCAGCCCGGCGAGCTGACCGAGGCCGACCGGGCGTTGATCGCGAAGGTCGAGGCGGGCTTCGACTCGGTCGGCGAGAAGCTAGGCGCGGTCAAGCTGCGCGATGCGCTGAACGAGGTGCTCGAGCTGGCGACGGCAACGAATCAGTATCTCGACTTCGAAGCGCCGTGGAAGACGATCAAGACCGACAGGGTGCGCGCCGGCACGCAGCTCTACGTCGCAGCGCGCGTGATTGACTCGCTGGCCGTGTTGTTTGCGCCGTTCACGCCGGGCCTATCGGAGCGGGCACGGGCGCAACTGGGCTACACCGACCCGCTGTTCGGCGAACAATACATCGAGACGCTGCACGAGCACGCGCGCAGCCACGATGTGCTGCGCTACGACGCCAGCCGGGCGAAGGGTGAATGGAAGCCGAGCCGACTGCCGCCGGGTCAGCCGCTGGGCGGCGAACCGAAAGGGCTGGTGAGCAAGATCGAGCTGGTGGGGGAGGGGAGTTGAGGGGTGGGGGGAGTCGGAGGGCCACTGCGTGCCCACTCCCGACTCCCCACTTCCCACTTTCTAGCCCTCTGACTTCTGACCTCTGACTTCTGACCTTCTGACCCCTGGCCCCTGACCCCTGACCCCTTCAATACGCATTCTCATGCTCGCCGGTGATCGTCTGCCAGATCGTCATCAGGATGATCTTGATGTCGAGCCAGACCGACCAGTTCTCGATGTACCACAGGTCGTATTTCGTGCGTTCCTCGATCGAGGTGTCGCCGCGCAAGCCGTTCACCTGCGCCCAGCCGGTCATGCCGGCTTTCTCGCGATGGCGCTCCATGTAGCGCGGGATGCGCTTGCGGAATTCCTCGACGTAGACCGGACGTTCAGGCCGCGGGCCGACCAGGCTCATATCGCCCAGCAACACGTTGATGAGCTGTGGGAGTTCGTCGAGGTTCGTCCGTCGCAGGAATGCGCCTAGGCGCGTTTTGCGCGGGTCGTCGCGCCGCGTCCAGCCGGGGCCGCTTTGCTCGGCATCAACGCGCATGCTGCGGAACTTAAGCAGATGGAAGCGCTTGCCGTCCAGCCCCATCCGCTCTTGCGAGTAGAACGCCGGGCCGGGTGAATCCAGCTTGATGAGGATGGCGATCAGGAACATGAACGGCGAGAGCAACACCAGGCCGGCTGCGCTGCCGATGAGATCAATCGCGCGTTTGAGCGATAGCTTCCAGCCGCGCAGCGCGACGTCGCGCAGGTTCAGCAGCGGCAGGCCGCTCAGCTCGCCGATGCTCAACTGGCCGGCCATGATCTGAAATTGGTCCGGCAGCACCTTGATGCTGATCGTGCTGCGGTCGCACTTGGAGATCACGTTCAGCAGGTCTTCGCTGCTGGCTTCCGGCAAGGCGATGATCACTTCGTCCACGGCCTCGCGCGAGACCAAGCGCGAGAGATCATCCAGCGAGCCGAGCAGCCGCACGTCATACCAGGGCTTCTGGCCGTCGTACGGCACCAGGCCGACGACGTCGTAGCCCAGCCGGGGATTCTGGGTGATGCGTTGTAGCACCGTGGCTGCCGGCTCGCCGGCGCCGACCACCACCACGCGCGTCCGGCCGATGCCGCGCATCTGCAAGGCGCGCTGGATGCGCGCCTGCACGTTTCGCCCCAACATCACCGTGACGATCGTGAGCAGCCAGGCGTAGATCACCATCACGCGCGGGAAATCCGCGATTGCCGAATCGCCCCTGAACGTGAGCGAGACCAGTGCGATGCTGATCAGCGTGCCGATGGAGACGGCGGAGAAAATGGTGGTCAGGTCGTCGGTGCTATAGCGCGTGCGGCGCCGGTGATACATCTTGCCGAAGAAGAAGGCGCCGACGATGGCGACGATCTGCAGCGCCAGCAGCGGGAGGAACTGGGTGAAGCCCGGCACGCTGCGCGCCGGCTCGGGCAGGGGGATCAGCAGGCGCAGGCGATAGGCAATGAAAAAGCTGAGCGCGATGCTGAACACGTCCACGGCCAGAAGCGACAGCGTGATGATGGTCTGGTAGTGCTGCCGGAGAAAACTCGGGTGCGATTTGGCCGCGAAGAGCGTGGTTGTGTGCATAACGCCTGGTAACGCTTATATCGTATGGTGCTAGGCTGCTGGACCTCCTTGCTACGCCGAGTCAACGCCTAGCCGCCTGAAGCGCGTGGCGATTATATGGCGTCGCTCGATGCTCCGGCTCGCGTTGAGTGCATTCGCGGATAGGGGCAAACCATCGCACGGCAGGGCACGGACTCCGTTCCGTGCCGTGCCCAGACGCCGTTCCGTGCCTGTGTGCGCTGCCAACGGCGCGCTGCAGTAGCTCGTGCGGGCCATTCAGAGCGCGCCCTACAGCCCCTGCTGGCGAATGTATCCCTCGCGTTGGCCGATGTGCGTGTTTCAGAAATGCATAGGCGCAGGCTTCGACACGCTCAGCCTGCGCCCACCTTGTAAAACAGCGGCAACGGCAGAGAGGGGCTAGAACTCTCCTCCAAAGTCGCCGAAGTCGAACCCGCCGCTGTCGCCGAAGTCGTTCATGTTGCCGGCCTCGAGCAGGCTGCCTTCGCCGAACAACGGCTCTTGCGGCGCCGGCTCGCCCAGCATGCCCGGCATCATCCAGCCGCCGGTACCCCAGAACATGCTCTGCGCCAGCATGCTGAACATCAGCACCGGCATCAACCCGCCCATCATGTCGGTCGCTGGCTCCGGCTGCGGGGCATAGCCGGGCTGTGCACTGGCCGGCCAGCCGGCGGCCTGCGGGCTGGTAAGTTCGTCAATGCGCCGGCGCGCCTGTTCCCATTCCGTGTAGGGGAAGGCGACTTCGATCAAGTTGGTCATCTTGACCAGGCCGATCAGCGCCAGCGTGCGATCGTCGGGCGAGGCGCCGCCGATGACCACATCGCGCAGTCGCCGACGGATGCCCTCTTCAACCCCCAAGGCTCCTTGCAGGAAGCGCGATTCCTTGAAGAAGAGCATCCGGCGCGATTCCTCGACGCGCAACGCGCCACGTTGCACCAACCGCTGGATCACTTGATCTTCCAAGTCCCGCATCCCGCGCGTAAGCTCCTCGATCCAAAGCGTAGCCGGCTGGGGCTGGGTAGACGACGTCCGGATGCTCTCCAGCGCGCGATCCAGCAACGGATCGCCGGTGGGCGTCGGGTTGGCGACGACCACGTTGAATTGGCCGTCGGTGCGCAGCTTGCCGCGCAGCGTCAACTCGGTCAAGATCGCGCTGGCCAGTCCCATCTTGAGCGGCTCGCGCGCCTGCGGCACGACGACGCCCTCTTTGTCGTCCAGAGCGAGGAGCATCAATTCCTCGTGCAAAGTCAGCATCTCACCCTCCTGTCGTTCTTCGGAATCTTTGAAGCGCCGCACATCCAGGCGGCGCAACTTCACGCAACAGGGACGCTACCGGTCGCGTGTATGAAATTCATATACGCAGCCTGATAGTCCGCTGAGAAGGGATGTTTGCGTTGAGCGGCGGGCTGGCATATAAACGCAAGTGAGGTGCGCTATGCCAACCGTCGTTCTGATCGGCACACTCGACACGAAAGGCGCGGAATTCGACTTCATCCGCAAGCGGATCAAGCAACACGGCGTGGACGTGATCCTGGTAGATGCCGGCGTCCTGGGCGCGCCCCAAGCGAAGCCCACCATCGCGCGCGAAGAGGTAGCGCGCGCCGCCGGCGCAGACCTTGCTGCGTTGGCGGCAGCCGGCGACCGCGGCGCAGCAGTGATGACCATGGCGCGCGGCGCGGCGGAGATTGCCAAGCGCCTCTACGCCGAGAAGAAGCTAGACGGCATCATGGGCATGGGCGGCAGCGGCAACTCGTCCATCGCTGCGGCGGCCATGCGCGAGTTACCCGTAGGCGTGCCCAAGCTCATCGTCAGCACACTGGCCAGCGGCGATACGCGCCCCTACGTCGGCGCGAACGACGTGACCATGATGTATTCGGTGGTGGACATCGCCGGCATCAACCGCGTCAGCGAGCGCATCTTGAGCAACGCCGCAGCGGCCATCGCCGGCATGGCGACGGCATATGCGACGCGCAAGCGCGCGACCAAGTCCAAACCGCTCATCGGCGCGACGATGTTCGGCGTGACCACGCCGTGCGTGAACGCCGCGCGCGCCTGGCTGGAGGAGCGCGGCTATGAGGTGCTCGTCTTTCACGCCACCGGCACCGGCGGGCAAAGCATGGAGGCGCTGGTGAAAGGCGGCTTTCTGGCCGGCGTGCTGGACATCACCACGACCGAACTGGCCGACGAGTTGGTGGGCGGCGTGCTGAGCGCCGGGCCGGAGCGACTGGAGGCCGCCGGCAAGCTGGGCGTGCCGCAGGTGGTGTCGCTCGGCGCGCTGGATATGGTGAACTTCGGGCCGATGGATACCGTGCCGGAGAAGTTCCGCGGGCGCAACCTCTATCGGCACAACGCCACCGTCACGCTGATGCGCACCACGCCGGAAGAGTGCGCCGAGTTGGGGCGCATCATCGCGCGCAAGCTGAACATGGCGACCGGGCCGACGGCGGTCTTCATCCCGCTGAAGGGCATCTCGATGATCGCGACGGAGGGCAAGCCGTTCTATGATCCCGAAGCCGACGCTGCTTTGGTTCGCGAGTTGAAGGCCAACCTGCGCGCCGGCATTCCCGTGAAGGAGATGGCAATGGATATCAACGACCCCCGCTTCGCACAGGCCATGGCGCGCGAGTTGGACCGGATGATCGCCGGCGCGAAGGGTGCGAAGAAGAAATGAAGCCCAGGGACGTGCCTGGCGCGTCCCTGCTTAAACCTGTATGGATAGAGCAACTGCACTGGAGAAACTACGAGCCACCGTCGCTGCCGGCGGCGTCATCATCGGCGCCGGCGCGGGCACCGGCCTGTCGGCCAAGTGCGCCGAGGCCGGCGGCGTGGATCTCATCATCATCTACAACAGCGGGCGCTATCGCATGGCCGGGCGTGGCTCGCTGGCCGGGCTGATGCCCTACGGCGACGCGAACGCCATCGTCATGGACATGGCGCGCGAGGTGCTGCCGGTCGTCAAGCATACGCCGGTGCTGGCCGGCGTGTGCGGCACCGACCCGTTCCGGCTGATGCCGGTCTTCCTGCGGCAGGTGAAGGAGGCCGGCTTCACCGGCGTGCAGAACTTCCCCACCGTCGGCCTGATTGACGGCACCTTCCGGCAGGGTCTGGAGGAGACCGGCATGGGCTTCGGGCTGGAAGTGGACATGATCCGGCTGGCGCATGAGATGGACTTGCTCACCTGCCCGTATGTGTTCGACGAAGATCAAGCCGTCGCGATGACGCAGGCCGGCGCAGACGTGCTGGTGCCGCACATGGGGTTGACGACTAAGGGCGCCATCGGCGCGAAGACGGCGCTTACGCTGGACGAGTGCGTCGAGCGCATCCAGCGCATGCACGATGCCGCCAAACGGGTGCGCGCCGATGTCGTGGTGCTGTGCCACGGCGGGCCGATCGCAGAGCCGGAGGACGCGCAGTATGTGCTCTCGCGCACGCACGGCGTCGTCGGCTTCTTCGGCGCCAGCAGTATGGAGCGCCTGCCGACCGAAGTAGCGATCACCGAAAACGCCCGGCGCTTCAAGCAATTGCAGCGGCGCTGATCGCTATCGCGAATCCGATGCTGCGAGAAGAAGACTTGAAGCGCGTGACGCCGGCGCTGCCGTTTCTGGCGCACGCGCCGGCGGAGCTCGTCCGCGACTTTTTGCGCGAGGCGAGCATTCACACTATTCCCGCCGGCACCCAGGTGTTCGCCGAGGGCGACGAATGTAGCGCGATTGCCATCCTGCTCAGCGGCGTGGTGCGCGTGTTCAAGATCGGCGAGACCGGCCGCGAGATCACGCTCTACCGCTTCGATCAGGGGGAGAGCTGCATCCTCACCGCCAACTGCATTCTGGGCAATCAACACTTTCCTGCCATCGCCGTGGTGGAGCGCGACGCCGAGGCGGTCGTGATCACTGCAACGGCGTTTCGCGATTGGGTCAATCGCTATCAGCTTTGGCGCGACTACGTGTTCGACCTGCTCTCTCGGCGGCTGGCCAGCGTCATGGCTGTCGTGGACGAAGTGGCCTTCCGGCGGATGGACGCGCGCATCGCCGACTTCCTGGCCCGCCGGCTCAGCCCCTCGTCCCCCAGCGTGCGCATTACCCATCAGGAGATCGCAGCGGAGCTGGGCACCTCGCGCGAGGTCGTCAGCCGAATCTTGGAGGACTTCAGTGCCGGCCGGCTGATCGCGACCGGTCGCGGGACGATCACGCTGCTGGATCATGCCGGCCTCCTCCGCCGCGCGCGGGTGACGTGACGCCGGCGGTGGATCGTTGTGCGGCTTCGACAAGCTCAGCCGCCTCACAGCCGCCTCGGTTGTGTGACATTGTCACTGACGAATCGTCGCCGACATGCTATTGTATCAATCAACAGCATCTGTTCACACTCGGGAGGTAAGTGAAATGAAGAAGAATATGGGCAATCTGGATCGCGGGATTCGCATCGTCGTTGCTATCATCTTCGCTGCGCTCATCGCCACCGGCACCGTCAGCGGGGTGCTGGCCATCGTGCTGGGTGTGCTGGCAGCCGTCTTCGTGCTCACCAGCTTGATCGGCTTCTGCCCGCTGTACGCGCCACTTGGCATCAACACCTGCCCGCGCGAACGCTGATCCCCCTTCGACGTCGCTGCTTCGCCAGGCCGGAACGCAACTGTGTTCCGGCCTGGTGCTTTATACGAACAAACTCCCTGAAAGCCCGGCTCGCAGGCTCAGCCTGCTGCAGGCTGCGCATTGCGCCCTGCGCTGCTGCGTGCTAATCTGTCCGGCATCTCACCAGTGAGGAGCGAAACATGCAGAAGATTGGAGCGGGATACGTCGTTTACGGCGAAGACGTCGAGGCGCTGCAGTTCGAGTGGGGCACGCTGAAGATGCACAATGAGCCGGCGGTAACCGGCTCGCAGCGCTTCAGCAGCGGCGTGGTCATCGTCAAACCGGGCATGGGCCATGCGCGGCACAATCACCCCGGCAGTGACGAGATCATCTACGTGATCAGCGGCGAGATCGAGCAGATGATTGACGACCAGCCGCCGGTGCGGCTGCACGCCGGCGCGAGCATCTTCATCCCCGCCGATGTGTATCACGCAACGCTGAACGTGGGCTGGAAGCCGGCTGAATTGTTCATCATCTATGCGCCGCCGGGGCCGGAGCGCTTCTTCCGCACGCTGCCCGGTTGCACGGTGACGCCGCCGGAGAATGCGTCGAAGCCTTGAGGACGCATCGGAGCTTTTAGAGAGCGTCTTAAGAATCGCAAGGTCCTCGGATTGAAGGCCGTCATGCCCGCGCAGGCGGGCATCCAGAGCCTGCGCATGGCTGGATTCCCGCTTTCGCGGGAATGACGATTGGGTAACTTTCATGGGTTATGCAAGCCAAGGATTGATCGCATTCAAGTCTAAGACGCTTTCTTAGGCTTTTCGACCTTGACGGAGCATTCACATCGTGTTACAAGAGCGTCTGCGGATAACTTGATCAGTTGAACAATCACGCGGGGAGCTCGGTACGACCGGGCTGAGAGGAGAGCTGTGTAGCTCTCGACCCGTTGAACCTGATCCAGATAATGCTGGCGCAGGGATGTGGTGGATGGGCGCGTTTAGTACACCCTCTGCACGGCAGAGGGTGTTTTTGTTTGGAGGTTACGCTAGCTATGACCGAACAACTCGTTATCCAAGACTCGGCCAAACTGCTCCAAGACTTGAATCGCGAGCTGCAGCCCCTTCTGCAAAGCATTGTGACGCACCGTTACATGCAAGCCCTGGAGGAGGGCCGTGTGCCTCGAGAGGCGTTGAAGACCTTGGCTACCCAGCAGTACCACATCGTGTCCCACGGTTTACAAAACATCGCGCTGTTGCTGGCTCGCTATGGCCATCTGCCAAGCCGCAGGAAGCTCAACGAGTTCCTACAAGCCGAGTTCGCCGTCTGCGAAGCGGTGCTGAGCTTCGCTGAGGCGCTCGGCTTGAGCGAAGTGGATCTGCGCGCCGGGCCGATGCTGCTCGAGGCCATGATGTTCAGCTACTATGAGACGTTCATGTGCCTATACGGCAGCGATGCAGATCTGATCACCGCGTTTTACTTCGACGCAAAGGTATGGATCGCCAACGCGATGCGCGTCAGCCGCGCGCTGCAAATGCACTACGGCTTCAGCCGCGAGGCCGTGCGCTTCTTCGAGATGTATGCCAACTATCAGCCCAAAGACGAAGAGGTGCTGCCCTACATCCAGAGCGCGCTGGAGCGAGGGGCTGCATTGGGTGATTGCCCGGGATGCAAACCCGACGCGCTGAATCTGCAGCTGGCCCTCGACCGAGGCGTGACTGCTCAGCAGATCCGCGAGTCCACGCGGCTGCTGCTTGAGAGCGAGTGGCATTTCTGGGAGGCGATGGCCAAGGTCGCCGGCGTTTGAGCTCGGGTTGAGAGTCAGCGGAGCGCGATGAGCCGATCGCGCTCATCAAATTCGGCCACCAGTTGCTGCGGCGCTTCGGCGCCTAACAGCGTGCGCGGCGTCGCTTTCGTCGCAGCAACGATGTGGCGTCCCTCATCGCGCACGTCCAGGCGGTAGAACTGCAGGTAGCTGAGCAAAGCCGCCCGCTGGTTGGCCACGTGGTAATCGGATAGAAACATCGGGAAGACGCGCAGGATGCGTGGGATCGGCCGGGTCACCGAGCGTTTGTAGCGCGGGTCTTTGATCAGCAGATAGAGCGCGCCGCGCGGGTAGGGCGCGCGGAAGAAGCAGCCAGCGCGTTGCACGCCGCAGCCGATCATCGCGATCCGCTGCGGGTTTACCTCCGGCGTGATCGGCAGCTCTGGCGTGATGAGTTCGGGCGCGCCGGCAGCAGCGCCGAACGCCTTCAGTTCATTCGCCGACTTCAACAATGCGTCCGGAATGCCGCTTGGGTTGGCCCAGCCCCAGAGCCAAGTTTGGCTATCGGCCGACTCGGTGCCCAGCACCTGTGCGTTCAACTGTAAGTTCTCTTCGTGCGGCCGGCGGAAGGCGAGCACGCCGCTGTTCAAATCGAATGCCCAGCCGCGCTTGCCCAGCATGGCGTCGAGGTAGATCTGCTTGTCAAACGACGCCGCGCCGTGCTTGGTGAAGAGGTCTTCGAACTGTTTGGAAGCCATTGCTTGTGGCGTGTCACGCGTCGTGTGTCAAGTGATGTGCGCCAAATGAAACGCAAGACGTAGGATGCAGGACGCAAGACGTAAGACGCAACACGTAACCCGTCTAAACTCTACCGCATGACAACCGAACACCTGCCCCGCATCGCCGCGTTCCCCAAGTGCTACATCGAGGAGATCGCCTTCAAGCGCACGATGTCGCTGTTCGAGTGGATCGAGATGGCGAAGGCGCTGCCGGCCGAGGGTCTGGAGTTGTATGAAGGCTTCCTGACGAGTCACGACAACGCCTATCTCGATAGCGTCGGCGAGGCCATCAGCAAGGCCGGCTTCGCGATGCCGATGATGTGCTGTTCACCCGACTTCACTCACCCCGATGCCGATATGCGCCGGCGCGCCTTCGATCACGAGGTCGAGATGATTCGCGTCACGCGCCGGCTCGGTGGGCCGGGCGCCACTTGCCGCGTGCTCAGCGGCCAACGCTACCCCGAAGTGGCGCTCGAGCAGGGCATCGAGTGGGTCGTGGACGCCATCACGCGTCTCATCCCGATTGCAAGAGAATACGACGTGGTGCTGGGGATGGAGAATCACTACAAAGACGGCGCGTGGCGCTATCCGGAGTTCGCGCAGAAGAAGGACGTGTTCCTGCGCATCGTGAACGCCATCCCTGAGCGGACATACTTCGGCGTGCAATACGACCCGTCTAACGCCATCGTCGCCGGCGATGATCCCATCGCGCTCTTGCACGAGGTGAAAGATCGCATCGTCAGCATGCACGCCAGCGACCGTTACCTCGCTGAGGGGGTAACGCTCGATGCGCTACGCCAGAGCGACGGCACGCTCGGCTATTCGCCCCACCTGCGCCATGGCGTCACTGGCAAAGGGCTGAACGACTATCACGCCATCTTCCGCATCCTGCGCGAGGTGAACTACGCGCGCTGGATCAGCATCGAGGACGGCATGAATGGCATGGACGAAATGCGCGAGTCGCTCCTGTTTCTCCATCGCATGCGCGAGGAGTACTTCGGCTGCTAAGTTCCTCGCATCACGCGAGATGCTGTCCACACTATGAGCAGTAAGGCGCGCTACGATGCTGTGGTGGTCGGCGCAGGGCCGAACGGCCTGGCTGCAGCGATTGCGCTGGCGCAGGCCGGTTGCGCCGTGTTGCTGATCGAAGCGGCCGACACCATCGGCGGCGGGTGTCGCTCGGCAGCCCTAACGCTGCCCGGCTTCATCCACGACATCTGCTCGGCCATTCATCCGCTGGGCGTCTCCTCACCGTTCTTTCGTATGTTGCCGCTGGCGCAATACGGCTTGCGCTGGATTCATCCGCCGGTGCCGTTCGCCCATCCTTTCGACGATGGCAGCGCGGCCATCGCCGAGCGCGCGCTCGACGCTACCGCGGAGCGCCTTGGGCCGGATGGGCCGGCCTATCGCCGCCTGATGGCGCCGCTGGTGGAGGCGTGGGATGCTCTGACCGAGGACGTGCTCGGCCCATTGCCTTTGCCGCCGCGTCACTTCATGTCGCTGGCGCGTTTTGGGTTGCGCGCCATTTGGCCGGCGCGCGCGCTGGCAAAGGTCTGCTTTCGCACCGAGGCCGCCCGCGCGCTGTTCGCCGGACTGGCCGCGCATTCGGTCTTGCCGCTGGATGCGCCGGTCACTGCAGCGTTCGGGCTGGTGCTGGGCGCCGGCGCACATGCTGTCGGCTGGCCGATGGCGCAAGGCGGATCACAGCGAATCGCCGATGCGCTGGCCGAGCATCTCAAAACGCTGGGTGGGGAGATCATCACCGGCTGGCGGGTCGAGTCGCTGTGCGAGCTGCCGCCTGCGCGGGCGACGCTGTTCGACGTCACCCCGCGCCAGCTTGTGCGCATCGCCGGTGAGCGTTTGCCGGCCGGCTACCGTCGCCAACTCGAGCGCTATCGCTATGGCGCAGGCGCGTTCAAGGTGGACTACGCGCTCGATGGGCCGATTCCATGGAAGGCGCCGGAGTGCGCACTGGCTGCGACGGTGCATGTAGGCGGCACGCTGGACGAGATCGCCGAAAGCGAGCGCCAGGTCATGCGCGGCCAACACCCCGAACGCCCGTTCGTGTTGCTGGCACAGCACACGCGCTTCGACCCGAGCCGCGCGCCTGAGGGCAAGCACACTTGCTGGGCCTACTGCCACGTGCCTCACGGCTCGACGGTGGACATGACCGCGCGCATCGAGGCGCAGATCGAGCGCTTCGCGCCGGGCTTTCGCGACCGCATCTTGGCACGCCATGTGATGAATCCCGCAGCGATGGAGCGCTACAACGCCAACTACATCGGCGGCGACATCAACGGGGGCATGCAAGACCTGCGCCAGCTCTACACGCGCCCGGCGCTGCACCAGCCGCCCTATGCCACGCCGGTGGATGGGTTGTATATCTGCTCGTCGTCCACGCCGCCGGGCGGGGGCGTGCATGGCATGTGCGGCTATCACGCTGCGCGCGTGGCGCTGAGGCGGATGGGGTGAAGGTTACAAATCAGATGGATGATCTGACGTGAGGATCTCATCCGGTCTAAGCACGTGCAGGGGCGACACGCGCCGGAAGTGCTCATAGTTCGCTGTCAGCAGAGCAACTCCATGGGACAAGCAGATCGCGGCGATTAATACGTCTTTGATGCCGATGTCGGCATTTTGGCGGATCAATCCATCATGCAGATGGGCTGCTAACCGGGCGGATTTCTCATCGAGGGGCAGAACGACGAACGGCGCCAACAACTTGTTCTCGTCTATTTGCCGCCTCGCTCGTGCAGCACCGAACAGTATTTCGTAAACCGTGATTGATGCAACGTAGCAAGGATAGCGCCGAAGCGCGTGGACTGTTGCACTGGCCTCAGGTTCGCGATTCCTCAGGTAGCCGATAAGCAAGCTGGAATCTAGGCAAAGTCGGATGGATTCCATGATTGCCACGCTCTTTCTAGATATCGAGTCGCATCGTCGAACCCGGCGTCTCCATCAAAGATGCCGCGCAAGGAGAGGAAGTCATCCATGAATGCTGCTGGTCGCTGTGCCTGCGAGCTGGTGATCGGTTTATCCAGGATCGTTACGAGTAGGACCGTGTTGGGCTCCAACGGATAGGGCACATCGAGCCGGATTTGCTCGCCGTCGAATCGTGCAGGGATAGTGACAAGCGTAGCACTCATAGCAGCCTCCTCGTAATCAAGCGCTTGAGGATTGTAACAGCATGGCGGGCGGGTGGATTTCGACCTTTCCCATCCTTCGCCGCACAGCCTATAATCGCCCTCAATCCCAAGCCTAACCTCGATGGAGGCGTGTGCGATGCGGCTACTCGAACAGATCCAACATCTTCGCTTCCCGGCTCCTTTGCCCTCGACGTTGCTCGAAGTGCGCCAGACGTTCGACGGGCCGCGCGTAGATGATCTGGTCGGCGCGACGCGCCGGGCACTCGAAGAGAGCGGCCTGCTCGCGCGGATCAACGCCGGCGACAGCGTCGCCGTGGGCGTGGGCAGCCGCGGCATCGCTAACGTCGCTGTTATCGCGCGCGCGGCCGTGGACCGGCTAAAGGAGCACGGCGCACGGCCGTTCGTGGTCGCGGCAATGGGCAGCCACGGCGGGGCGACGGCAGAAGGCCAGCGCGAACTGCTGGCCGGCATGGGCGTCACCGAGGCGAGCATCGGCTGCGAGTTCCGCATCACCATGGAGGTGAAGGAGATCGGCCGCATCCCCGGCGGCCCGGCATTGCACCAGGACATCTACAGCGCGGCGGCCGATCACACCATCCTCATCAGCCGCATCAAGCCGCATACCGACTTTCACGGCAAACTCGAAAGCGGGCCGGCGAAGATGGAGGTGATCGGGCTGGGCAAGCGCCATGGCGCCGAGATGATGCATGCCTGGGGCACGGCCGGCTTCCAGCGCTTCCTGGCGCCCGCGGCGCGCGTGTATGAAGCCAACACCAACGTGCGCGGCGCGATTGCCATCATCGAGAACGCCTGCGAAGAGACCGCCGAGATCGTCGGCCTGACTGCGGACCAGATCGGCACAGAGGTCGAGGAGCGCCTGCTGCAGAAGGCCAAGTCGCTGATGATGAGCCTGCCGTTCAAGAGCATGGATATTCTGGTGATTCGCGAGCTGGGCAAGAACATCAGCGGCACCGGCATGGACACCAACGTGCTCGGTAAGCTGGAGGTCAATCGCCAGCCGGAGCCGGAAGACCGCAACGACATCGGCGCGTTGGTGCTGCTCGATCTGACCGAGGCGACGCATGGCAATGCCTCCGGCATCGGCCTGGCCAACGTGACGACGGCGCGCGTCGTGCGCAAGATAGACTTCATCGCCACTTACACGAATGCCATCACCGCGACGACGTTCGGCCTGAAGCGCTCGGTCATCCCCATCACGATGGCCGACGACCGGCGAGCGCTGGAAGTGGCCGTGCGCTGTTGCGGCGTGCCGCCCGACCGCGAGCCGACGTTCGTCTTCGCGCGCAACACGCTCACCGTCGAGCACTTGTGGATGAGCCCCAACTTGCGCCCGCAGATCGAAGCGCATCCACGGCTGACGATCCTGGGCGAGACGCCGTTGGCCTTCGACGAAGACGGCTGCATGCTCTCGCCGTGGCGGATGGAACCCTGAGGCATGCATCTGATCACCCCTGCCGGCGCCGATGAATTTTTGGCGCATGTCCAGGGCGCCCTCGCAGCGCGCGAAGTGGCCAGCAACTTGATGCTGGGCGTGGCGTTGCGCCTGCGCGCCTATCCCGGCGTCGTCGAGCAACGGCCATACTTCGCCGTCGTGCATGACGAAGGTGGCCTGGTCGCTGCCGCGCTGATGACGCCGCCGCACAGCCTGATTGTGCACGCCGAGCGGGGCGACGCGCAGATCGGCTTCACACGCATCGCCCACGACCTGCGCGAGCATCGCTGTCAGATGCACGGCGTAATCGGCCCCAGCGACGCCGCGGACGAGTTCCTGAGCATCTGGCAGAAGCTCACCGGCGCGACCGTCAAGCGAACGGTGCGCGAGCGCGTCTTCCAACTTGAGCGCGTGATTGAGCCGCGTTGGCCGCCGGGCGAGTTTCGCGCCGCGCGAGAAGATGATGTGCCGCTGGTCGCCGAATGGATCGCGGCCTTCCAATGCGAAGCCCTGCCGGATCACCATCACCCTGATCCAGTTGAGTGGGCCAAGCGTCGCATTGGTGAGGGCGACGTCTTCCTCTGGGAGGATGGCGGGCAACCCGTTTCGCTGGCGGCGCGCAGCCGCGAGACGCCCAACGCGCGGGCGATCGGTCCGGTTTACACGTCGCCCGAGCGACGCGGGCGCGGCTACGCTTCGGCCGTGACCGCGCGGCTCAGCCAGCTCATCCTCGACTCCGGCAAACGCTACGCCATGCTCTTCACCGATCTGTCGAATCCTACGTCGAACAGTATCTATCGCAAGATCGGCTACAAGCCTGTGTGCGATTACAACGAATACATCTTCACCTGACCATGCCACACGCTTCCATCGTCCTCCGCAACGCCCGCGTTTATACGCTCGTGCGCACCGACCCATGGGCCGAGGCGCTGGCCATCTCCGGCGACCGCATCGTCTGGGTCGGCCCCGACATGGATGCCTCTGATTGGGTTGGGCCGGATACGCAGGTGATTGACGCCGGCCGGCGGCTGGTGCTGCCGGGCTTGATTGACAGCCACTTCCACCTGCTCATAGGCGCGCGCGCATTGCGCGACCTCAGTCTGGACGATGCCCGCACCATGGATGAAGTGCAATCGCGCCTGCGTGCCTTCGCCGATGCACACCCGGAGCGCGAATGGCTCACCGGCCGCGGTTGGCAACACAGCCTCTTTGCGCATGGCGGCAGGCCGGAGCGCGCTGCGCTCGATGCGGTGGTGCCAGACCGGCCGGTCTGCCTAGTGGCGTCGGACGGCCACAGCGCGTGGGTGAACACTGTGGCCCTGCAGCGCGCCGGCATCTTGCACGGCCCGGCGAATCAGCCGTCGTTCGGCGCAGTGGTGATGGGCGACGACGGGTCGGCGACGGGCGAGCTGCGCGAGGCGGCGATGGACTTCGTGCGCGATTTGATCCCACCGCTGGCGCGCGAGGAAGAGGACGCGCTGCTCCGCCAAGCATTGCGTGCGTGTGCTGAATACGGCATCACCAGCGTCCACAACATGGACGGCGATGCGCAGTCGCTGGCGATCTACCGCGACTTCGAGGCGCGCGGCGAGTTGACGCTGCGCATCTACGTGCCGCTCACGATCGAGCCGGGCACGCCGGAAGCAGCCATCGAAGCCTGGGTGAACGAGACGCGCGACATCAGCCGGATGGCGCTCGAAGCGCGTGCTGAGCCTGGTCCGATGCCACTCGTCCGGACCGGCTGTGTCAAGTTGTTCGCCGATGGGGTGATCGAATCGAAGACGGCCTGGATGCTGGAGCCATACGACGATGGCAGCGGCGAATGCGGCCGGCCTAACTTCGATCCCGATGAGTTCAAGCGGCTGATCACCAAAGCCGATGCGCTCAAGCTGCAGATCTTCGTGCATGCCATCGGCGATGCGGCGGTGCGCGCGGCACTGGATGCCTTCGGCATGGCGCGCAAGCTGAACCAACCGCGTGACTCACGCCATCGCCTCGAGCACATCGAGGTGCTTGATCCGGTGGACCTGACGCGCATGAAGCGCGGGCGCGTGTTGGCTTCGGTGCAACCGTTGCACGCGGAATTCGGCAGCGATCCGGATAACCCGTGGCGCCGTCTGGTCGGCCCGAAGCGCTGGGCATGGGGCTTCCCCTGGCGCGCCATTCTGAATGCCGGCGTGCCGATGGCGTTCGGCAGCGATTGGCCGGTGGTGACCATGAACCCGTTCGAAGGCATGCGCGCTGCGCTCACCCGGCCGAAGCTCGACTTCAGCGACGCGCGCAGCCACTTCCCCGATCATCGCCTGACGCTGGAGGAACTCATCGCCGGCTACACGCTCGACGGCGCTTTCTTCGAGTTCCAGGAGCGCGACAAAGGTCGCATCAAGCCGGGCATGCTGGCCGACCTGGCCGTGCTCGACACCGACCTGTTCAACGTGCCGCGGGCCGATCTGGAAGCCAGCATCGCCGGCACGCGCTCGGCACTCACCATCGTCGGCGGGCGCATCGTGCATCGCGCGCTGGCGTGATGGTTGTGGGCGCGGAGCGTGAATCGTGGATCGTGAATCGTAGATCGTAACTCCCGCCTTCCGACCTTCCGACCTTCTGACCTCTGACTTCCGATTTCAGACCCCCGACTCCCCACTCCCCACTCCCGACTGCCGATTCGTGAGTCAGGAGTGGGGAAGGGCCATCACTCCACCACCAGCACGATCTTGCCGATGTTGCGGTTGGCTTCCATGCGGCGATGCGCTTCGGCGGCGTCGTGCAGGGGATAGACCGAGTCAATGATCGGGCGAAGTTCGCCTCGCTCGAAGTGCGGCATGGCGAATTCGACGAACGCCTGCGTGAGCGCGATCTTCTCCGGCAGCGGCGTGCGGCGCAGGGTCGTGCCGGTCACCGTGATGCGCTTGGCCATGATGAGCCCCAGATCGAGTTCGCCCCTCGACCCGCCCAGCATGCCGATCAGCATCAGCCGGCCGTTCATCGCCATCGCGCGTAGGTTGGCGTTCCAATATGGCGCTCCGACGAAGTCGAGCACCACGTCGGCGCCGCGCCCTTCGCTGAACGCCAGAACGCGCTCGGCGAAGTCCTCTTGCCTGTAATTGATAGCGAGCGCTGCGCCCAGGTCGCGGCAAAATGCGACTTTCTCCGGCGTGCCTGCGGTGGCGATGACCTGAGCGCCGGCGGCGCGCGCCAGTTGAATCGCTGCCGTGCCCACGCCGCTCGCGCCGGCGTGGATCAGGGCTGTCTCGCCTGCTTTCAATTTGCCCAGCGTGAACAGGTTGAGGTATGCAGTAAGGAAGACCTCCGGGATCGCTGCAGCTTGCTCGAAGGAGAACCGGTCGGGGATGCGCATGGCCATGCCGGCGGGCACCGTGGCCAGTTCGGCATAGCCGCCGCCGGTGACGACGGCCATCACGCGGTCGCCGGCTCGCCATGGCCCGGCCGGCTGCACTACCTCGCCGGCCAGCTCCAGGCCGAGGATGGGCGAAGCGCCGGGCGGCGGCGCATAGTTGCCCTTGCGCTGCAGCGTGTCGGCGCGGTTCACGGCAGTAGCGCGCACGCGCACGAGCAGCTCGCCCTCTGCCGGCTGCGGGTCGGGCGCGTCGCCATAGCGGAGCACCTCGGGGCCGCCGGGTGCGTCGAAGAGAATCGCTTTCATCGCCTTTGCCTCGCTGCCCAGAGCACGGCAATCACGGTCATCGCGTCGCGAATCTCGCTGTCGAGCACCATCGCCAGCACGTCCTCGAACGGCAACACGCCCACTTCGATGAATTCGGTGTCGTCCGGCACGACCTCGCCATCGGCGACGCGCGTCAGGTCGCGCGCGATGAACAGGTGCGCGATCTCATGGCATACCGACTTGGAGGTGTAGTGCGTGTTGATATGCTGCAGCACGCCGGCGCGGCAGCCAATCTCCTCGATCAGTTCGCGCTGGGCGCTGGCTTCGGGCGATTCGCCGGGCTTGCATCCGCCGGTCGGCATCTCCCAGCGATGTCCTTCGCCGAAAACGTAGCGATACTGGCGCACCATCATCACATGCGCATCGTCCACGAAAGGCAGCACGCCGACGCAGGCGTTCATCTCGCACACGCCGTAGATCGTCGTCTTGCCGTTGGGCATTTCGGCGACATCTTCGCGCAGGCGAATCCACGGGTTACGGTATACCTCGCGCGTCGAAAGGGTCTTCCACGGTTGGGGAGTCATTTTTAAGGTTGCTGGGTTGATAGGTTGCTGGGTTAATAGGTTGCTGAGTTGATTGGTTGTCGAGTCAATCGGTTGATAGGTTACCAGATGCGATCTCAATCGGTGCGTGAACCCAGCAACCCAGCAACTCAGCAGCCCAGCAACCTCGCAACTACAATCCAACCATGTCATTCACCACTCGTCCCGTTGTGCGCGGGCGCAACTACGCCGTGACGTCCGGGCACTACCTCGCTACTGCCGCCGGCGTGCGCATGCTGGAGATGGGCGGCAACGCGATTGATGCCGCAGCCGCGACGTGTTTCGCCCTCAATTTGCTGGAGCCGCAGAGCAACGGCATCGGCGGCGAAGTCCCGACGCTGGTTTACATCGTTGCCGAGCAGCGCGTGTATGCGCTCAGCGGTCAGGGTTGGTCACCGCAGGCGTTCACCATCGCCTGGTGCCGCGAGCACGGCATTGATCTGATCCCCGGCGACGGCTACCTGCCGGCATGCACGCCGGCCGTCGTGGGCACATGGGCGCTGGCCGTGGCGCGCTGGGGCAGGCTCAGCTTTTCGCAGATCCTCGCGCCGACCATCGAGCTGGCCGAACGCGGCTATCCGCTCTATGCCGGGCTGCAACAGAGCCTGATCGCGAACGCGCGTAAGTTCACCGAGCTGTATCCGACGACCGGCGCAGTGTATCTGCCTAACGGCAAAATCCCGGAGGTCGGCGAACCGGTGCGCAACCCCGACCTCGCAGCGATGTTGCGCCAGCTTTGCCAAGCCGAGGAAGCTGCCAAGGCCAAAGGGCGCGTCGCCGGCATCGAGGCCGCACGCAACGCGTTCTACGAAGGTGAGATCGCGCATCGCATCGTCGAGTTCATCCGCACGCATCCGGTGGCCGACGCCAGCGGCCGGGCGCACGCCGGCTTGCTGAGCTACGCCGACCTGGCCGATTGGCATGCGCGGGTCGAAGCGCCGGTCACGATCAACTATCGCGGGCTGGATGTGTACAAGTGCGGCCCGTGGACGCAAGGGCCGGTGTTCCTGCAACAGCTCGCGCTCCTAGAAGGGTTTGACCTCGCGGCCATGGGTCACAACTCGCCACAGTACCTGCACACGCTCATCGAGTGCGCCAAGCTCGCCTTTGCCGACCGCGAGGCTTACTACGGCGATCCCGACTTCGACCGCGTCCCGCTGGATACGCTGCTGTCGAAGGCCTATGCAGCACGGCGGCGCGCGGAGATCGGCGAGGTTGCGTCCGACGCGATGCGGCCGGGCGACGTGGGCTTCGGCGTTCCCGATTACGCGACGACGTTCGACGTAGCCGCCGACAACCGCCGCGGCTTGCAGATGTTCAGCCCACTCGCACAGGCCGACGCCGTGCGTCCGTATCGCATCAAGCACGGCCACCTAGGGGACACCACGCATCTCGATGTCATTGATGGCGAGGGCAACATGGTCGCTGCCACGCCGAGCGGCGGGTGGTGGGGCACGTCGCCGGTGATCGCAGGGTTAGGGTTCCCACTGGGCACGCGTGGTCAGATGTTCTACCTGAACCCCAACCGGCCGAATGCCCTGGCGCCGCGCAAGCGCCCGCGCGCTACGCTCACGCCCACGCTGGTGCTAAAAGATGGCCGGCCCTACATGGCTTTCGGCACGCCGGGCGGCGACGCGCAGGACCAGTGGACGCTGCAGTTCTTCCTCAACGTGGTCGAGTTCGGCATGAGCCTGCAAGAGGCGCTGGATGCGCCCAGCGTGCATAGCACGCACTTCCCGTCGTCGTTCTACCCGCGCGACGCCTATCCACGCACGGTGGAAGCCGAAAGTCGCATCGCGCCGGAGACGCTGGAGGCGCTGCGCCAGCGCGGCCATATCGTGAACGCCGGTGACGCCTGGGCGCACGGCAAATGCATGGGCATTCGCCTCAACGCGCACGGCACGCTCGAAGCCGGCGTCTCGCCGCGCGGCGAGATCGGCTACGCTATAGCGTGGTAGTAGCGCGGCACTCAACACGCTCCAGGCGCGCTAGGCGCTAAACGCATCGGCAAAATACGCCGTAGTCGTTGTAACTCACGCTATGCAGCTGAGAAATCGCGCGCTATGCGGAGCACGGTCACCCTTCGGCGACTGGAAGTCCGGTCCGCGGAAGCGGACTGTGCCTTCAGTTGCCCGCGACTTTAAGTCGCCGGGTGGAATCGGAGCGTGATGTAGTAACTCAAATATAATCAGAGTTGCTATGGATGAGGCTAAGCTCAAGCGGGAGTTCGAGATTGCGCGCAAGGCGCGCCGGCTGATCGAAGAGGTGCTGGCCGAACTCGGCCCGTTCGTCTCGCTCGCCCAGGCTTCGCGCGAGACCGGCGTGTCGCTGCAAACGCTGGCCGAGGCGGTGCGCACCGAACGCGTCCCTGCGCTGAAGGTGCTCGGCAAGAGCTGGGTGCGCGTGTCCGCCGTGCGCGCATACTACGAAGCAGAGAGCGAAGATGACGATCTGCGCCTGCAACGCGCGCTCCACGCAGATGGCTTGCTCGATGAGATGCGCCCGCTTGGCGCAACGCGATTCACCCCGTTCCAGCCGGTGAAGATCGCCGGTAAACCCTTGTCCGAGACGATCATCGAGGAAAGACGATGATCGTGTTCATGGACGCCAGCGCGGTCGTCAAGCGTTACATTGCAGAAGTGGGCAGCGCATGGGTTGCTGCGCTGATGGACGATCCGGCTCACCGCATCTTCATTGCGACGATTACGGAGGTAGAAGTGACGTCGGCCATACAGCGCCGGATGCGAGGAGGATCGCTCACGCACGAGGCTGCCCGCGCAGCGCTCACTCGCTTCGAATCCGACATCGCGATGGGCTATAGCCGCATTGCGCTTACCGCTGCTGTTATTCACGGCGCGAAGCTGCTGGTGCGCACGCGTGCGCTACGCGCCTACGACGCCGTCCAATTGGCGACAGCGCTGCAGATCGCCGCGAGAATCGAGAAGGGAGCGATAACCTTCGTCAGCGCAGACGACATGCTCAACGCCGTCGCCCAGGCAGAAGGCTTGTCCGTGGCGGACCCGAACGACCACCCATGAAACGCACGCGTGCGCTCGACATCCTCGCCAGGGCCGGCATTCCGCATGAGGTGCGCGAGTTCGCCGCGCATGAGTTCACCGTCGAAGAAGCCGCTGAGAAGCTCGGCTTGCCGCTGGGCATGGTGTTCAAGACGTTGCTGGTCAGAGGCGAACGCAAAGGGTTGGTCTTCGCACTCACGCCGGGCGACGCGCAGCTCAGCCTGAGCAAACTGGCGAAGGCGATGGGCGACAAGCGCGCCGAATTGGCGGACGTCGAGGATTTGTTCCGGCTGACCGGCTACCTGAAGGGCGGGTGTGCGCCGCTGGGTGCAAAGCGCGACTTCCCGGTGTTCATGGATCAATCGGCGATGGCGCATGCGCGCATCTGTGTCAGCGCCGGCCTGCGTGGCGTGCAGGTGCTGATCGCGCCGGCCGACCTGCAGCGCGTGACGCGGGCGATCGTTGCCGATATTCGCGAGCGCTAGCTCTTGCGAGGCGACGGAACTTTCTGTAGCCGTGCGCCGTCCATTCGCCGAGATCAACGAGAGGAGATTCGAATGCAAAAGACAAAGATCACCACGGTGCTCTCGTTTGGTGCGGCTGCGCTGTCGCTGGCAGCGTGTGCCCTACCGCCTGCGCCGCCGCCGCGCCAGCCGGCATCTCGCATCGGCGCGACTGGCCTGGCCGGTTCGAGTTGGGTGCTGGAGTCGCTGAACGGTCGGCCCCCTCTGGCAGAGGCAACCATCACCCTCAACTTCGAGGTGAACCGGGTGAATGGCTCGGATGGCTGCAACCGCTTCATGGGCGGCTACACGCTGGATGGTTTCAACATCGCCTTCGGACAGCTTGCAGGCACGCTGATGGCCTGCCCTGAGCCGGTCATGAAGCAAGCCGCGGACTTTCAGCAGGCGCTCGCCAACGCGAGGTCATTCAGTGTGGCCGAGGGACGATTGACGCTGCTGGACGAAGCGGGCAATGCAATTGCGACATTCGTCGTGCAGGAGACCGATCTGGCCGGCACGATGTGGACGGTGCTCAGCTACAACAACGGCAAGCAGGCCGTGGTCAGTGTGATCACTGGCACCGAGCTGACCGTGATGTTCGACGCAGAAGGCAGGATCGGTGGCAACGCCGGCTGCAATAACTTCACCGGACCTTACAAGACGGAGGACGGTGGCAAGATCACCATCGGCCCATTGGCTTCTACGCGCAAATTGTGCAACATCCCCGAAGGTGTCATGGAGCAAGAAGCCCAATTCCTGGCTGCGCTGGAAACAGCCGCGACTTATCGGATCGAGGGCGATCGCTTGCAGTTGCGCACCGCGGATGGTGCCATGGCCGCCAATTTCCAGCGCGCGAAGTGAGGAAAAACGCAACACGGAATACGCAACATATATCGCGTGCTGCGTATTCCGTGCTGAGGGGATGGCTTACGCCAAAGCGGCGCGGATTTCGTCCAGCGCCTGCTGCTCTTCTTTGCTGATGGTCTTGGCGCCGATGCCGAGGAAGCCGCCTTCCTTAGCTGCTTCGGCCACCTTCTGAGCCAGTGTGTTCAGCGCGCTGGCGAAGCTCTGTGCCTCGCCGGGCATCTTGGCCTTCACGGCTGCCCCTGCTGTCCGGATCATTCCGATCATGGACTCGCGCGGCGCGTTCTCGTCCAGCTCCGGCTTGCCTTCCACCTTCTGCATGGCGCTGCCGAAGGCGACGTTGACGAGTGACGTTGCGTCGGCATTTTTCAGCACGTCGCGCATGACATCGCCGGCGACAGTCATTTCTTTGACCGAACCGACCAGGCCGGAAGGCGAGGCGCTCATCACGTAAAACGTGGCGGCCAGCGGCGCGAGGCGAATCGCCGTCCACTCGTCAGCGGTGAACGTTTGCTGAACGGAGTTGGCCTTGTTGGTCACAGTCTCGACCTCTTTCAACACGCCGAGCACCTCAGGGCTGGCATTGCTCATGAAATTCCGCTGCTCGGTCTGGAGCAAGTTGGCGATGCCTTTCGAGTCGAGATTCTGCGACTTGGCAGCGCCGGCGATGGCTCCTAACAAGGCAGGCACGGCCGCGGTGAGCAACGGCGTGACGTCGAAACCGAGCTTAGCACTTAGCGTCTTGCCGACGGCGCCGATAGCCGGGCCGAAGATGCCGCCCAGCATGCCGGCCGACGCTACACCGGCTGCCGGGCCGCCCTTGCCGAGCATGCTGAGAATGGACTCCACACCGCCGCTCCGCTCCAGCTCGCCGAGCATGCTCATGATCTCGTCCAGGCCGGCGGTCGTTTGCGACTTCTTGGCCAGGCCATCCTGGACGACAGGGCCAACCACGTCCAGACCCTTCTGCACCGTTGCTTCGTCCACGCCGATGGCTTTGCCGATTGTGCCCAGCACCTGCGGCGTCATTTGCCGGCCGACGGATTCAAGTAACGTCGTCATGTGTCTTATCTCCTAAGCTAAAGAAGCAGTATGCAGGTCATCCCAAGCGACGCCATTCCCGAGCACGAGCGATGGAGCAGCTACGCTGCATCGCGCTTGAAGCTGCGAATCTCTCGGAGATGACCCTCACGAAAGAACGGATGCCGTTACCGCGCTGTGCTGCGCAAGCGGAACGCAGAGATGATCATCGCGATGCCGCCGAGGATGGCGAGGACGGCGCCCACCAACACCAAAGAGACGGCGGATAACAACGGCGCGGATAGTAGCGCGATGCCAAGAACAATCGAGATGATGCCCCATAAAATGATCCAGCCTTCACCCTGGATCTCGTTTCGGACGCGAATGGCCCAAATGATATTGAAAATGCCGCTCACGATGGCGATTGCGCCGATCAGAATGGCGATCGCAACCGGCAACCCTACGATGCTGGCGACCGGATTGCCGAGGAGAAACAGGCCAGCGATGATGCTGATGATGCCGCCGATCAGCGTCCACCACCACCCTTTATCTGTGTCCCGCCGCGTGAATGCACCGATGATATCGAAGATGCCACCGACGAGCCAGAACGCGCCCAGAAAGATAACGAGTGAGAACAGCGTTGGAACAGGGTTTGTGAGCAACAATACACCGATGATGACGGCAGCGATGCCTTGAATGAGAGGAATCCACCACGTCTTCCGAATAGCGCTGCGCATCGTATCTGCAGCCAGAGTAAGTTCGTTCATCTTTTCTCCTTGTAATTCCCTTTTGGCGAATTCGTCGTTCGACGACGAAAGATTCTAGCTGCAACCCCGTGCAGTCACAATAGTTTGAAAACAAAATGGTCTGCAAGGTGGAAGGCGCAGACTCGTGCACAATAGAGGCCATGATTCCGGTCAAGACCATCGAATGGATCGGCGGGTTGGACGGCGCCGCCCGGCTAATTGACCAAACGTTGCTGCCGAACGAGCTGCGCTATTTGGATGTGCGCGATGTGGAGACGATGTGGGAAGCGATCAAGATGCTGCGCGTGCGCGGCGCGCCGGCCATCGGCATCGCCGCGGCGATGGGCATGGTGCTGGCCGTGCGAGACTGCACGCCGGCTTGTCGTGATGAGTTCATCGCCGCCGTAGATCGCGCTGCGGCCTACCTCAACAGCGCGCGGCCGACTGCCGTCAACCTGTCATGGGCCACGCGTCGCATCCGGTCATTAATCATGAATCATCCCGATTTGGCCGTCGAAGATTTGAAACTGCGCATGCTCGATGAGGCGAAGGCGATGGTGGACGAAGACAACGCCGTGTGCCAGGCCATCGGCCGGCTGGGCGAGCCGTTGATTCACGACGGCGACTCGTGGTTGACGCATTGCAACGCCGGCGGCTTGGCGACAGCGCAGTGGGGCACGGCGACCGCGCCGATCTACATGGCGCACGCCGCCGGCAAGCGCGTGCACGTCTTCGCCGACGAGACGCGCCCGTTGTTGCAGGGCGCGCGTCTGACTGCGTGGGAGTTGCAGCAGGTCGGCATCCCGGTCACCGTCATCACCGATAATATGGCCGCGACGGTCATGGCGCAGGGCAAAGTGCAGGGCGTAATCGTCGGCACGGATCGCATGGCTGCCAACGGCGATTTCGCCAACAAGATCGGCACGCTCGGCGTCGCTGTCCTCGCCAGGGAGTTCGGCGTGCCGTTCTACGTCGCCGCGCCGACTTCCTCGATAGACATGCAGCTTGCCTCGGGCGACCTGATCCCCATCGAAGAGCGCCGGCCGGAGGAGGTGAGCGAAGGCTTCGGCAAACGCACCGTCCCGCCCGGCGTGCGCGTCTACAATCCTGCTTTCGACGTGACCCCGCACCGCTACGTCACCGCGATCATCACCGAGAAGGGCATCGTTCGCCCGCCGTTTCATGAAAGGCTGCGTGCGCTTTTCGCGCGTGGTCAATCGTCATGAGTGAATTAGCCACTACTCCCGACTCCCCACTCCCGAATCACGACTTTCACCGCATCTCCATGGCCAATACGCATGTGATGAAATCCGTCCGCCTGCACGCTGCGCACGACCTGCGCGTGCACGAAGAACCGATCCCTGCGCCGGCCGCCGGCGAAGCGTTGCTGCATGTCACTGCTGTCGGCGTGTGCGGCTCCGATCTGCACTGGTACAACGAGGCCGGCATCGGCGACGCCCGGCTGCACCACCCGCTGGTCCTCGGCCACGAGTTCGCCGCCGTGATCGCCGACGGCGCGCGCAAAGGCCAGCGCGTCGCTGTTGACCCGGCTTTGCCCTGCGGCCAGTGCGAGTGGTGTCGCGAGGGCCATCCCAACTTGTGCCCGCACACGCGCTTCAGCGGCCATGGCAAAGACGACGGTGCGCTGCGCGAGTTCATGGCTTGGCCGGCGCATGCGCTGTTCCCACTGCCCGATTCGATTGACGACGCGAGCGGCGCGATGCTCGAACCGCTGGGCGTGGCGCTGCACACGGTGGACCTGGCGCACATGCGGCCGGCCATGCACGTCGGCGTGTTCGGCTGCGGCACGATCGGCTTGCTGACGCTGCAGGTGGCGCGCTTGGCCGGCGCCGCACGACTGTTCGCGACCGATGTGTTGCCCCACCGGCTTGATGCCGCCCACGAACTCGGCGCGACCGACGTGCTGCAAGCCACAGGCGAGACGCACGAAGAGAGCAAGGCAATCCTCGCTGCGACCGGTGGGCGTGGCTTGGATGTCGTCTTCGAGTGCGCCGGCGATCAGGCCGCCGTGGACGCTGCGTTCGACGCCGTGCGCATCGGCGGCAAGGTCATCCTGTGCGGCATCCCGTCCGACGACCGCACCGCGTTCGTTGCCTCGGTTGCCCGCCGCAAAGGGCTGACGATCAAGATGGTGCGCCGGATGAAACATGTCTATCCGCGCGCCATCGAGCTGGTCTCGCGCGGGTTGGTGAACGTGCAAGCGTTGATTACCCACCGGTATAGCCTTGAGAAGGCTCCCGAGGCGTTCGCAATCGCCAACCGCCGGGAGGGCATCAAAGTGATGATCGAGCTGTGAGCTATGAGCCATGAGCTGGGAGCCCAGAGTTCTGCGCTTAGCTCACGGCTTCCAACTCAAAGCTCAAAACTCGCAGCTCATAGCTCGCAGCTTAAAACTCATAGCTCACAGCTAACATGTCGCAAGGCAAAAGCAGTCGTCCGGCAGAGACGCCCCCGGTCGTCTATACGGCTGAGCAGGCGGCGTCGCTCATCACGCGCTACCAATCGGTGCGCAAGCCGCACCCGTTCGATGGGCGCTGCCCCTATGTCGGCGCGGCGCCCTTCCGTGAGTCCGATGCGCGCCTGTACTTCGGCCACGAGAACCAGCTCGAAGCGCTGCTCGATCATATCGAGCACGACGCCAAGTTCATCTGCATCAGCGGGCCGGCGAAGAGCGGCAAGACCTCGTTGATCCAAGCCGGCTTGACCTTCGCGCTGCGCAACGGCGCCATCATGGACAGCGACGCCTGGCCGATCCAGACCCTTACGCCGGGCGACGCGCCGCTACGCCGGCTGACCGAAGCGTGTGCCGGCCTGGGCGAACGCGCTGGCTTGCACAAGTCCATCGCCGACGCCATCCGCCAACACGGCTTGACCAGCCCGGGCGACATGCGCGACTTCGTAGATGCGCTGCTCGGGGCGGATGCCCGGCGTCGCCTTGTGCTCGTCATAGACCAGTTCGAGGACGTCTTCACCGCGGCGGATGACGCCGAGCGACGCGCATTTATCGGCCTCGTTGCGCAGCTTGCCAAAAATCCACCCGCGCGGTTGATCCTCATCCTGGCGATGCGCTCGGAGTTTTTGGATCAACTCGCGCGCTATCCCGAACTCCACAAGCAGTTCACTTCGCACATGATCGAGCTGCCGCTGATGGAGCCGAAGGAGCTGGCGCGCGCCATCGTGCTGCCGGCGCTGGAGACGGGTGCGACCATCGAGCCGGCGCTGGTCGCGCGCTTGGTGAACGACGTGTATGGCGAGCCGGACATGCTGCCCAAACTGCAGACGATCCTGCGCAACCTGTTCATGGCCATTCCGGTCAAGCGCGGCGCGGAGAAGACGCTGCTGCTGGCCGACTACATTGACTTCGGTCCACTGCGCGAACGCGAGGGCGACCGGCTGCCGGCGCCGACCGATGAACAAGCACCGGCGATCCAGCGTCCGCTGCGCGAGGCGCTGGGCGAGCAGCGCGCCGTGTCGCACTTCGCGCGGCAAGAAGCGCGTCTGCGCTTGATGAAGACTGTGACTGCCATCGCAGCGGCGCTCGGTGCGCTTGCGATTGCGTTCGGCGCGTTCGGCCTCGCACAGCGCGCGCAATTCAGCCAGCAGGCCGACGCCGCAGCCACAGCAGAAGCCATCGCTCAGGCCGACGCCACGCGCGCGATACAGACGGCCAGCGCTGCCGGCTTTGCGCAAAGCACAGCCGAGGCGCAAGCCACGCGCGCCGAGCAGGAACGGCAAATCGCCGTCGCCACGCGCACTGCTGCTGAGGCAGCCGCTACGCAATCGGCTACAGAGCGCCGGCTCGCCCTGGACGAACGCGCCACGGCAATCGCCATCGCCACCAGCGTCGTCAACCGCGAGCGGAACGCCGTGATGTTGGAAGCCACGATCAGCGCGGTGGCGACGCAGTCGAGTATTCAAGCGCGCGATGCCCTCGCCGCCAAAGCGACGGCAGAAGCGAACCTATCGGCTACGCGCTCGCGCGAGCTTGCCGCCGTTGCGCTCAACCAACTGGCCGACGACCCGCAGCTGGCGCTGTTGATCGCCATCGAGGCGGAGCAGGCCGCTCACACCGCCCAATCGGAGGATGCGCTGCGGCTGGCCATGGCCCGCGCCTTTCGCGACGACGGCGTCTTCCGGCATCCGGCGGCGGTGACCGACGCTCAGTTGTCTGCCGACGGCAAGTATCTGCTCACGGCCAGCCGTGACGGCGTGGCGCGCCTCTGGGACATCGCGTCGGGCGAGGTGATCACGGCGTTCCGCGGCCACCTGGGGCAGGTGACGAGCGCGGCGTTCTCGCCCGTTGGTAGGCAGATCGCCACATCCAGCACCGACCGCACGGCGCGCGTGTGGAACTTGGACACAGGCCGCACCATCACCGTGCTGGTAGGGCACACGGGCGTCGTGAACGACGCGGCATTCTCGCCCGACGGCAAGCTGCTCGCGACCGGCGGCGCGGATCGCACCGTGCGCGTGTGGGACTTGGCGTCAGGCGCGCCGTTCACCAATCCGATTCAACTCGGCGCGGTCGTCAGCCAAGTTGTCTTCCTCGAGGATGGCGTGATCGGCGTCCTGACCGCGAACGGCGCGGAACGCTTCGATCTGCGCACCGGCCTGAGCGCCGGCGCTTGGTCGCGCGATGGGCTGCCTCAGTTCACCCGCCTGCCGGATGGCGCGCTGGCCGTGCAACGCGGCAGCACGACGGTCACGCTGTATGGCCATACCGCGCCGGCGGCGGTGGCCGATGCGCGCGCGGATCGCATCGTCACGGTGAGCGCCGACGGCACGGCGCGCATGCACCTGCTGCGCATGGACGCACTGATCGAGCGGGCGCGCTCGTTACTCGGCCGCGAGCTGACCTGCGAAGAGCGCGTCCGCTTCCTAAATGAAGTGCGCCGGTGCCCGGCGTCGTGACGCCGGCTACTTCATGTACTTGCGCAGCGTCTTGATGGACTCGGCGACCAGCCAAGAATAGAACTCTTCGCTGAGGATGCCGCTGCCGTGATCTTCGATGAACTTGAGCTGCTCCGGCGTGAGCGTCTTGTCTGCAGCGGCCAGCGCGTTCTTGTAGGGGTTGGCCGGCGTCCGATCAATCGGCGGCACGAACTCGACCGTGAGCGAGCCTTTGTAGCCGATCTTCTCGAGCGTCTGGAACAGCTTGCGCCAGTTCAGCATGCCCATGCCGCAGGCCATGCGGTTGTTGTCGGCCACGTGCAAGTCGTAGAGCTTCTTGCCGGCGTTCTCGATGGCCTTGAACATATCGGCCTCTTCCTGGTTCATGTGGTACACATCCAGACACACGCCGACATCCGGGGCGACGGCTTTGGCCAACAGCAGCGCCTGATCGTGGCGGTTGAGGAAGTTGGTCTCGAAGCGGTTGAGCGGCTCGATGGCGATCTTCACACCGAGCGCTTTGGCGTGGGCGTGTACTTCCTTCAAGCCCTCGATGGCCCACTGCCACTCCTCTTCCGGCGAGGCCATCGGCTTCACCTTGCCGACTTCGCTGGGCACGATGGACATGACGCGCCCGCCCAGCTCGTCCACCATGGTGACGCACTTCTTCAAATAGTCCACCGAGCTGGCGCGCACGGCCGGGTCGGCGTGGATCAAGTCGCGGCCGGCGAACATCAGGCTGATCGAGCCGTAGCACTTGATCTTGTTCTCCTTCAGCATCTTGCGCACGGCGGCGGTGCCGGGCGCGCCGGGCGCAAGCTCAACGCTGTCGTAGCTGATCTCGATGGCGTCGTAGCCGTACTTGGCCAGCCGGCGAATGGTGGTCTCCACGGGCTCCGCCCGCATCCAGTTGTGCATTGAAACGAGCATGGTTGTGTGTCCTCCGGTTCGATTGATTTGTCTTCTCCGCATCGCGTATCGCGTTAGCACGTTGGCACGTTAACACGTTGCACGTCTTGCGTCTTGCGTCTCGCGTCTTGTGTCGTGCGTTACGTGACACTCGATGCATGACACTTGGCACTCGAACACATGACATGCAATACGCAACACGGTTCATCCTGAATACAAGCTGCGCGGGTCGGGTGGCGCGCCCTGCAGCACGGCCAGCACGTTGCGCGCGCAGAACAGGCATACCTCACGATAGGTGCGGTCGGTCAATCCGGCCACATGCGGCGTGAGCGTGACCCGTTCGCAGCGCAGCAACGGGTCGTCGGGCGCCGGCGGCTGTTGCGCCAGCACGTCGGCAGCGAACGCGCCGAGCCGGCCTTCGCACAGCGCCTGGGTGAGTACGCGCTGGTCAATCAGCGCGCCGCGCGCGGTGTTGACCAGGATCGCGCCGGGCTTCATCAGCGCCAGCTCGCGCGCGCCGATCAAGCCTTGGGTCTCGTCGTTCAACGCAACGTGCAGGCTGATCACGTCGGCCTCGCGAAGCAAATCGTCCAGGGCGCGGTAGGCGAAGCGCGCATCGCGCGTCCGGCGGCTCCAATAGATCACCCGCATGCCCAGCGCCTGCCCGATCTGCGCGACGCGCACGCCGATGCCGCCCAGACCGATCACGCCCAGCGTCTTGCCGTTCAGCTCAATGCCCTCGTAGCGATTGCGCACGGCCCAATTGCCGGCCTTGACCTGCGCATCCAGAAACGCGGCCTTGCGCGCTGCCATCATCATGAGCATGACGGCATGCTCGGCGGTGGTCTGCGCGTTCAACCCTGGCGCGAAGATCACCGCGATCCCCATCTCCTTCGCCGCGCCGAGATCCACCGTGTCCAGGCCGGCACCGGCGCGCGAGACGGCCTTCAGGCTTGTGCCGCATGCCTGCATCAGCGCGCGGGTGATCCGGCCTTTGCCGCGCGTCAAGATAGCGGCGACCTCGTCCCGCTGCGCGATCTCCAGCGCATGCGCTTCGTCGGTCGCCAGCACCACGCGGTGGTGCTGCGCCAGCAGCGCCTCGGCGTCGGGATGCAGCGTTTCTAGGAGCAGGATGGACATGCCTGCGCGCCACCGGTCAGACCGCTCGAAGCGGTCTGACTGCTGAGATCGCTAATTGGCATTGACCTCTTCCGCCTCGGCAAACGTCTTGGCCCGCCGGCGGCCACGCGGGTCGTTGCGCCCGCTCACGAACACGCCGCGCTCCGGCTCGACCTGCGGATCGGCGAACACGTCGGCGTCCACCGGGGTGCCCGGCTTGCACGAGATCTCGATCAGGTTGCCGGCCGGGTCGCGCAGGAACATCTGCATCGCGCCGTCGGGCAGCATGCGCGTTTTGCCCCACGGGCCGGTGTCAATGATGCCCAGTGCCTTGGCCTTGCGGAAGATCGGCATGAATTCGTCCACTTGCAGGCAGACGTGGCCGCGGAACGAATGCACGTCGTCCCATTCGGTCACGTGCAACTGCTGGCGCTCGCCGATTTTGTAGAACTGTGCCGGGAAATCGAGCGGCACCATGTTGACCGGCTCCAGCCCGAGCACCTCTTCGTAGAAGGCGCAGGCCTTCTCCAGGTCATCCACGATGACCGTCACATGATGGATTTGTTCGACTTTCATATCGTCGCTCCTGTTGGCTAGCAACTGCGGGTGTCAATTGTTAAGTGCCAAGTGTGTCCCGTGTCATGCGCTTGCAGTTTATCGTTGCAATACGCAAAGCGTAAAACGCAAGACGCAAAACGTAAGACGCAAGACGAAATACGCAAGACGCGAGATGCAACCCAATCATCAATCATCAATCATCAACCATCACCACACCCTCACCGCATACCGCTCCACAAACTCCCGCCGCGGTGTCACGCCTAGGCCAGGCCGGACCGGCGCGGCAATCATGCCGTCGCGAACTTCGACCTGTTCCTCAGGCAGCTCGCGCAAGAGCGGGTTCGCGCCGAGCGAATACTCCAGAATGATGGCACTGGGGCTGGCAAATGCCAAGTGCAACCCGGCGGCGAACGACAGCGCCGATCCCCACAGGTGCGGCGCGAGCGCAAGCTGATGCGCCTCGGCCAGCGCAGCGATGCGACGGCCTTCGGTGATGCCGCCGCAAATCGCCAGGTCGGGCTGCAGCACGTCCACGGCACGGCGCTGGATCAGATCGCGGAAGTCGAAGCGGGTGAACTCGCTCTCACCGGCGGCGATCGGCATTTGCGCGTGCGCGCGCACTTCTGCGGCGCCGTCGCGGTCGTCGGCGTTCACCGGCTCCTCGAACCAGAACAAATCGCACTCGGCCACGCCGTCGCAGAAGCGCTTGGCCTCCGGCACACTGTAGGTGCCGTGTGCGTCGGCCATGAGCTTGATCTTGGGGCCGAGTGCCCGGCGTGCTGCCCGCACCCGCGCGACGCTCGTATCCACGTCCCCGTCCATCACGCCCACGCGCATCTTCACGGCCTGGAAGCCCTGGTTCACGTAGCCGAGCAACTGCCGGCCGATGCCGTCTACATCTGCCCAGCCGCCGCTCGCGTAGGCCGGCATCGCGTCGCGACACGCGCCGCCGAGCAACTGCACCACCGGGCAACCCAACAACTTCCCGTTCAAGTCCCACAGTGCCACGTCCACGCCGCTCATTGCGGCGATGGTCAGCCCGCGCCGGCCGAGGATGGGGAAGGCCCGCCCGCGCGCCAGCGCGTAATGATCGCGCACGCCGTTGTACATGCGCTCCCACAGCCGGTTGATCTCGCGCGGGTCTTGGCCGATGAGCAACGGGCGCAGCTCCTCGCGGATGCACGTGACCAGCGAAGCGCATACCGCTGCGCTGCCCACGCCAGCCTTGGCCTCGCCGTAGCCGGTCAGGCCGTCGTCGGTCGTGATGGTGACGAGCGTCATGTCGAACGAGGCGATGCGACCGAAGTCGGAGACGTGTTGCTGTTCGGGGGGAATCGGGCAGTGCAGCCAGGTCGCTGTGACGTCTGCGATGTGCATATGAGAAGTATAGGGGCGATGCAGCGGATGTGTGAAGTAGGCTTCAACGCGCTAAACCGGCGAGGTATTTCGCCGGGTCTCGCTCTAGAAATCCGGTTTACAACGCGGCGCGGAATTCACATTTGTGAATCCTATTCACATTTGCTTGACAAAGGGCTGGGGTCGTCGCTATCTTCCCTGCAGTTGCAGCAGCAAGCGCCATGGCCACGGTGAATCACCTCTCCGACGAGCGGCTCGAAATGCTCGCGCAGATTGCCGAGCTGTATTTCATTCGCGGGCTGAACCAGGCGCAGATCGCCGAGCGGACGAGCTACTCGCGCTCGATGATTTCGCGGCTGCTGACCGAAGCGCGCGACCATGGCGTGGTCGAGATTCGCATCCATCGTCCGCTGCGCCGCTCCACAACGCTTGAACGCGCTTTGCAATCGCGATTCGATCTGGTGCATGTGCGCGTAATGGAGGATCATCACCTCGGCGAGGCGGAAAGCTTGCGCAAGGTCGGCGCGTTGGCTGCGAGCCTGCTGGCTGACCTGGTGCAGGATGGCATGACCGTCGGCGTGTCGTGGGGCAGTGCGTTGCTGGCCGTGACCGATGCGCTCCGTCCGCAACCCAGAAGCCAGGTTCATGTCGTGCAGATGATCGGCTCGCTGGGCACGCGCACGCCCGAACTGGACGGCGCCGATCTCACGCGTCGAATCGCGCGCGCCTTCAACGCGACCTACGCTACGCTGCCGGCGCCGCTGCTCACCAGCGACGAACAAACGCGCGACGGCTTGATGCGCGACGAACGCATTCGTGAGGTGTTCGCCCAAATCCGGCGCGCCCAGCTTGCGCTGGTTGGGATCGGTTCGGTAGATCCCGCACACTCGGCGCTGGTGCGCGCCGGCTTCCTTAAGCCGCGCCAATCGTTGGAGATGCAGCGGCAAGCCGGCGCTGTGGGCGACGTATGCGCCATCCCCTTCGACGCACAAGGGTGCGTCCTCAATCTACCGATCAGCAAGCGCGTGATGAGCGTGGACGCAGCAATGCTCATGCGCATCCCGGTGCGGCTTGGCGTAGCGTGCGGCCAGGCGAAGACGCTGCCGGTGTTGGGCGCGCTGCGCAGCGGCTTAGTAAACGCACTGGTGACCGACGAAGCGACTGCAGCGGCTGTGCTGCGCTTGGCCGATCCGGCGTGATCACGCTGCCTCATCTCGTAATTTGATTCCATGAGCCCGATCAGCGACGCTGTGACGCATTCGACAAGCTCAGCGACAAGCTCAGCGACAAGTGTGACAACGAATCCGACGACCAACTCGGTCGCCAACGCGATGCCTCTGTCGCGCGAAAAGCTGCTGAGTATGTTGCGACAGATGCATCTCATCCGCGCCTTCGAGGAAGCTGCCGAACAGCAATACTTCGCCGGCAAGGTGCACGGCACGATGCACCTGTATATCGGCGAAGAAGCCGTGGCGGTCGGCTGCATCGCTGCCCTGGAGCCGCGCGACCAGATCACCAGCACCCATCGCGGCCACGGCCACGCCATCGCCAAAGGCCAAGCCGTGCGCGAGATGATGGCCGAACTGTTGGCCAAGCGCACCGGCGTGTGTCGTGGGTTGGGCGGCAGCATGCATATGGCCGATGTCGAACTGGGCAACCTGGGCGCCAACGGGATCGTCGCCGGCGGCATGGGCAGCGCGGTGGGCGCGGCGCTCAGCGCGCACTTGCTGAAGACCGGCCGAGTGGTGATGTGCTTCTTCGGCGACGGCGCGGCCAACAACGGCAACTTTCACGAAACGCTCAACCTGGCTTCGATTTGGAAGCTGCCGGTGGTGTTCGTTTGCGAGAACAACCAGTACGCCATGAGCATGCCTGCGCGCGAGGCGATTCCCGTGCGCGTGGCTGACCGCGCGGCTGCCTACGCCATGCCCGGCGTGCGCGTAGATGGCATGGATGTGCTGGCCGTGTACGCCGAGGCAAAGCGTGCTGTAGATCGCGCCCGCGCCGGCCAGGGGCCATCGCTCATCGAGGTGCTGACCTATCGTTACAGGGGCCACTCGCGCAGCGACAAACAGGTGTATCGCACCAAGCAGGAGGTCAAAGAATGGCAGGAGCGCGACCCCATCGCGCGCTTCGAAGCATGGTTGATCGAGAATGGGTTGATCGGGCGCGAGCAGGCCGACGCCATCCGCCAGGAGGTGCTGCGCGCCATCGAGGAGGCGGTGGCCTTTGCCGATGCGTCGCCCGAGCCTGATCCTGCTACGTTGCTGGACGAGGTGTATTACGAAGAGCCGGCCAACCGCACCGACCGCGCCTTGCGCGGCATCACCTTGCAACCCCCGGCGCCGTTCAACGGCCGGCCACTGCCCACCTGGTTCACGCACACGTTCGCGCAGCACGCCGGCAGCGAGCCACCGCCCGGCACACGCGAGCTGACCGGCAGCGAAGCCCTGCGCGAAGCGATGGCGCAAGCAATGGAGGCTGCCCCCAACGTCATCCTCATCGGCGAGGACATCGGCAAATACGGCGGCGCGTTCGGCGTCACGCTCGGCCTCTACGACCGCTTCGGCCCGGAACGCGTGCGCGACACGCCCATCAGCGAGAACGCCATCGCCGGCGTGTCGTTCGGCGCCAGCATGACCGGCCTGGTGCCCATCGCCGAGTTCCAGTTTCAAGATTTCGTCACGTTGGCCATGGAGCAGATCGTGCTGCAGGCGGCCAAGGTGCGTTACATGTTCGGTGGGCGCACGATCTGCCAGATGGTGATTCGGCTGCCGGCCGGCAGCGGCACCGGCGCAGCGGCACAGCACAGCGAGAGCCTGGAGTCGTGGTTCGTCAACGTGCCCGGCCTCAAGGTCGTTGCACCCAGCACGCCCTATGACATGAAGGGCTTGCTGCTGGCGGCTATCGCCGATCAGAACCCGATCATCTTCGTCGAGCACAAACTGCTCTACAAAGCCAAGGGGCCGGTGCCGGAGCTGCCCTACATCGTGCCGATCGGCAAAGCGGTGGTGCGCCGCGAAGGGCGGCATCTCACCATCGTCGGCGCAAGCATCGCCGTGCCGCGCGCGTTGGGGGCCGCCGAGAATTTGGCCGGTGAGGGAATTGAGTGTGAAGTGATTGATCTGCGCACGCTCAAGCCGTATGACCTGCACACGATTGTGCAATCGGTGAAGAAGACCGGCCGCCTGCTGATCGCGCATGAAGCGCCGCTCATCGGCGGCTATGGCGGTGAGATCGCCGCAGCAGTAGCGCAGAGCGAAGCATTCGCCTATCTGGAAGCACCGATCGTCCGGCTGGGTGGCGCTGATGCGCCGATGCCTTACAACCGCACAATGGAACGCGCGGCCACGCCACAAGTCGAGGACATCGTCGAGGCAGCGCGCAGGTTGGTGCGGTTGCAGGTGTAGTTACGAGTTACAGGTTACGGGTTACAAGTTACAAGTTACAGGTTGCAGGTTGCAGGTTGGCTGCAGGTTCAGGTTGTGGGTGATATGCCGACGCCGATCATCATGCCCAAGTTCGAGATGGCCCAGGAGAGCGGGACCATCGCGCGCTGGCTGAAGCGCGCCGGCGAAACGGTGACCAAGGGTGAGGCCGTGCTCGAAGTGGAGACCGACAAGATCACCATGGAGGTCGAGTCGCCGGCCGATGGCGTGCTGAGCGCGATCTTGGTCGAAGCCGGAGCAACCGTACCTATCGGCCAACCCATCGCTTACATTGCTGCGCACGGCGAAGTCGCACCTGCCGTGGAGACGCCGGCTGCACAAGATGCGTCGCCAAACGCCAAGCGCAAAGTGCAAGGTGAAAGCCGCGCGACGCCCATCGCGCAAAAGCTGGCCGAGGAACACGGCGTTGACCTCGGCCAAGTGGTTGGCACAGGGCGCGATGGGCAAATCACGCGCCAGGACGTGGAGGCATTTCTGGCGCAGCGCGAGCGCAACGGCGCGGGTGAAGCGAAGCCGGCTGCCGTGCCTGCTGCCCGCCGGCTGGCGCGCGAGCTGAACGTTGACCTGCGCCGGGTGAGCGGCAGCGGGCCGGGCGGGCGCATCCAATCGTCCGACGTGGAACGCGCCGCGGCAGCGCAGCGCGAATCGGGCATGCAGCGCACCGACGCGAACGCGCAGCCCACGACTCACGGCTCACAACTCACAGCTCATAGCTCACAGCCTACAGCTCATAGCTCACCGCTCACGGCTCACAGCTTGCAGCCCACCGCTCACAGCCCCGCCGTGCGTCGCGTGCTGCCGCTCACCGGCATGCGCCGCACCATCGCGCAGCGCATGAGCCAAAGCACCCGCGAGGCGCCGCAGTTCAGCCTGAGCGCGGACGTGAACATGGCGCGCGCGCTGGCCGTGGTGGAAGACTGGCGGGCAACGCAGACGGAGGGCCAACCCAAACTCACCTTGACCGCGCTGCTGGTGAAGGTATGCGCCTGGGCGTTGCAGCGCAACCCGGCTTTGAACGCCGGCTTCGAAAATGAAGCCATCGTCGAATGGGCCGACGTGAACATCGGCGTTGCGGTTGCGCTCGACGAGGGGTTGATCGTGCCGGTGATCCATCACGCCGACCGGCTGAGCTTGATTGAGATCGCCGCGCGGCTGAACGACTTGACGGCACGCGGCCGCGCCGGCCAGTTGCAATTGTCCGACGTGCAAGGCGGCACGTTCACGCTATCCAACCTGGGCATGTTCGCTGTGGATCGCTTCACGGCCATCGTCAACCCGCCGCAGGCGGCCATCCTGGCCGTTGGGCGAGCTGCCAAACGCATGATCGTGGATGAGCAGGATCGCACGGTCGTCGCGCCGGTCGCCACGCTGACCGTCAGCGCGGATCATCGCATTGTGGACGGCGCGCAGGTGGGGCGCTTTCTGGGTGATTTGCAGCGCGGGCTGGAGCGGCCCGGCTTGCTGCTATGAGTGACTGAAAAGCAAGAAGAGGAGGGCAGGATGACTGAGGTTCATGCGCACAAGCGCAAAGTCCCGTTCTGGTCGAGCGATGGCCCCTGGATCTGGCTGCTGCCGGTCATCATCTTGTTGGTGATCTACAGCGTCTATCCGTTCATCTTCAACATCATCATCAGCTTCCATCGCTTCGACCCGATGGAGAAAGCGTTCCGCTGGAACTTCCCGGCCAACTGGGTAGACCTGTTCACCAACAGTGACTTTCTCAAAGCGTTCCGCATCACCTTCACTCTCGGTGCCATTGCGCTGATCGTCGAGCTGGTGCTGGGGATTGCAATCGCACTGGCGTTCGACCGCAGCCGGGTAAAGCTGCGCGGGCTGTGGCAATCGTTGTTCATCCTGCCGATGGTGGTGCCGCCGGTGATCGCCGGGTTGATGTTTCGCTTCCTGCAGAACGCCGACTACGGCATCATCTCCAACATCCTCTATGCGCTGGGCGTCATCGAGCGATCCGAACCGCTGATCGGCGGCACCGGACGCAACGTGTTGCTGGCCATCTTGATCGCCGACGTTTGGCAGTGGACGCCGTTCGTCGCGTTGATCGTGCTGGCCGGTCTGAAGGCGCTGCCGCACGAGCCGCTGGAGGCCGCCATCGTGGACGGCGCAAACCGCTGGCAACTGTTCTGGGAGGTGAAGCTGCCGCTGCTGCGCGGCGTGCTCGCCGTCGTCATCTTGTTCCGCATCGTGGATCTGTTGCGCCTGTTCGACTACGTCGCGATCATGACCAGCGGCGGGCCGGGGGGCAACTCCGAGACGATCAGCCATTATGCCTATCGCATGCACAAAAGCATCGAGTGGGGCATGGTGTCGGTGGTCGGCATCGTGGTGCTCGTCCTGGCCATCGTCGTCACGAACGCCTATATGCGCGTGTTCAAAGTGAAGTTCTGATGCGGAAGACCGCCGAGGAGGATATGAGGCAATGGCAGTCACACAACTTCCAGCCACCGGAGTTGCTAAGCCGCAAACGACGCAGGCGGCGCGAACGGCGCGCGCCCGCCACCGGCGCGAAAGCATTGTGCAGACGTCGGTCGCCGCGCTCATCGCGCTGATCTTCTTCTCGCCCATCATCTATTGGTTTCTGGTGTCGGTGAAGCCGTTGCCCTATACCATGACTTGGCCGCCGGTCATTCTCTCTGAGCCGATCTTCGATTGGTATGAGGTCGTGGTGTTGGGCATGGATCCGAACGTCGGCGCGAAGACCGGCATCGTGTTCAACGGCGCAGCCGGCGATTACTACGTCATCCCCTCCTTGGTCAACAGCATCCTGATCGGCGTGCTGAGCACGATCATCTCGGTAGGGATTGCCACGCCGGCTGCCTATGCGCTCAGCCGATTTCATTTCAAACGGCGCAGCAGCCTGATCGCGTGGATCCTGAGCACGCGCATGATGCCGCCGGTGGTGGCGATGTTCCCGCTCTTCTGGCTATACACGCAAGCGGATCAGCGCGTGTTCTCCGCGATCTTTGGGCGCGGGACGAGCGTGCTCTACGACTCGTTGTTGGGCGTGTTGCTCGTCCACGTCGTCATCAACTTGCCGCTGAGCACGCTACTGCTGAAGAGCTTCTTCGACGATATCCCCACCGACCTAGACGAAGCGGCGATGGTGGACGGGTGCACGCGCTGGCAAGCCTTCAGCAAGGTGATTTGGCACTACGCTCTGCCCGGCATGGCAGCAGCGGCCATCCTCGCCTTCATCACGTCGTGGAACGAGTTCCTGCTCACGCTCACCGTCACGCGCACGCAGTTCCGCACTGTGCCGGTGTTCGGCTCCACGTTCGACGTGTCGGCGGCCGGCACGGAGTGGGGCGCACTGGCCGCCGTCAGCACGACGGCCATGGTGCCGGTGTTCATCTTCGTGCTCATCGTGCAGCGCAACCTGGTGCGCGGCCTCACAATGGGTGCCATCAAAGGCTGACGTTGTGTCGCGGGGCGTGAACGCGCTCCGCGGCTGGCGAAACCACATTTAGGAGGTGATGCCTGTCAGGAGTAAGCGCTTCTTTTTCTATCACCCCGAGTAACCCCAAGCAGTGTTTGCAAGTTCAGTTGAGGAGGAAATGGAAATGAACGAACGAGATCGTCAGCAACGCGTGTACGTCGCCAAGATGGCCGAGAAGCTGCGCGCCGGCAAGATCAGCCGCCGCGAATTCATCCGCGCCGCCGCGCTGGCCGGCTTCGGGTTCAGCAGCGCGTGGTACTTGGGCGGTTGCGCGCCGGCGCGTCCGGCAGCGCCGGCTGCTACTGCTGCGCCCGAAGCGCCCAAAGCAGATGCTGCCACCGGCAGCCTCACCCCCCAGCAACAGTTCCTCAAGGAGGTCGGCGGCAAGTTCAAGGGCACGCGCATCAAGATCGTCTCCGAAAACACCTCGCCCGGCCTGGTCATCAGCAAGTTGATGAAAGAAGAGTTCACGCCGTTGACCGGCATCGAGGTGGACTGGGAGATCGTGCCGCTCGATCAGGTGCTGGCCAAAACCATCCAGGACACTGTGGTGGGCGCGACCGGCGGCAAGGGGCAAAGCGACATCTACTATTGGGACCAGGCCTGGCTTGGCCGCTTCGTGAACGACTCCATCCCCGTTGACGAACTGCTAGCCAAGACCGACCTGGCCTACCCAGACTATAACTTCGACGACTTCCTGCCGCAACTCGTCCGCGACATCGCCAGCTACAAGGGCACCAAGATCGGCGTGCCGTTCGACATCCCGATCTTCATCATGATGTATCGCAAGGACATCCTCGACGAGCTGAAGCTGAAGGTGCCGACCACGATGCAGGAGTACATGGATGTCGTCAAGGCCATCCACGAGGCCAAGAGCGGCGAGGGCATCATGGGCACGGTCGGCCAGTGGAAGTCCGGCCACTACGCCCTGCAGTGTGACGCCACGGCCTGGATGTGGTCGCATGGCGGCGCGCACTTCGACGCCGACGGCAAGCCCATCTACACGATCGAGGAGAACGTCGAAGGCATGCGCTACATGATGGAGCTGGGCAAGTATATGGACCCCGGCGTGACCGGATGGGACTGGGGCGGCCAGGGAGATGCCTTCACCCAAGGCAAGGCCGGCATCTTCATCTCGTGGGGCGAGTTCTTCCCCGGCTTCGACGATCCCTCGCGCAGCAAGGTCGTCGGCCTCGTGGAGCCGGCCGATTGCCCCAAGGAGATCAAGCTGCGCCCGCGCGAGCAGTGCGGCTACGACGAGACGCCCGGCATCAGCCACCAAGGCGGCTCGTGCTTGGCCATCAGCAAATATGCGCCCAACCCCGACGCGGCCTGGATCTTCTTGCAGTGGGCCACCAGCGCCGACCTGACCGCGCGCGCCAACGCGCAAGGCGCCAACGTGCCCATCCGCGCCAGCAACTACACCGATCCGCGCGTACTGGCGAACAACAAGGTCGTGCCCGGCACTACGCGCCACTTCGAGGTGACCAAGCGCGCCATCGAGACGCGCATGGGCACCGAGCCACACCTGCCGCAGTGGGCTGCGCTGGCCAACGACGTGAACGCCGTCGAGTACGGCAAGATGACCACTAAGCAGCAGAGCATCGAGGACACCCTGAAGGCCATTCAGGAGAAGACCGAGAAGGCGCTGCAGGCCATGCGCGAGTACGGCGTCGTCGCCTAGAGGCTGTCATCCGCGTTCTGTTGCGCTCCCGGTTCCCGCGCTCGCGAGGAACTGGGAGCGCTCCCCGTTCCATGTCGAACTCCTTCGTCATCGGCGTAGATAGCAGCACCACTTCGTGCAAGGCGATCGCCTGGGACCGCCGGGGCCGCGCGCTGGCCGAGGGGCGCGCCTCGTTTCAACTCCTCTCGCCACAGCTCGGCTGGTATGAGCAGGACGCCGAGCGTTGGTGGGATGGGCTGGCGTGCGCGCTGCGCGACCTCGGCACACAACTCGACCTGAGCCGCGCCGAGGCAATTTGCCTGACGCACCAGCGCGAGACGTTCGTGCCGGTGGATCGCAACGGCTGCCCGATCCGCAACGCCATCACCTGGATGGACGAACGTAGCCGGCCGCAACTGGCCGACGTGGAGCGGCGGATCGGCAAGGAGCACTTCCATCGCATCAGCGGCAAGCCGCTCTCGGTCACCGTCTCGATGACCAAGATGCTGTGGCTTCAGCAGCACGAACCGGACATCCTGCGCCGTGCCCACAAGATCCTCGATGTCCATGCTTTTTTGGTGCATCGCATGACCGGCCACTACCGCACCAGCCCGGCCTGCGCCGATCCCACCGGTCTGCTGGACATGCGCAGCGGAACGTGGTCGCACGAGATCGTCGAGGCCAGCGGCCTGCGTGAAGATCAACTCAGCGAACTCGTGCCGGTGGGGCAGGAGATCGGCCGCGTAACTGCCGAGGCGGCTGCGGCAACCGGCCTGCCGCAAGGCTTACCTGTGATCGCCGGCTTGGGCGACGGCCAATCGGCCGGGCTCGGCGCGAACATCACTACACCCGACCGCGCCTACCTGAACCTTGGCACGTGCATCATCGGCGGCTTCTTCAGCCCGACATATGTGTGCGACTTGGCCTTCCGCACCATGAACGCGCCGCTGCCCGGCGCCTATTTCCTGGAGCATGCGCTGAAGGGCGGGGTGTTCACCATCAGTTGGTTCGTGGAGAAGTTCGCGCACGACCTGCGCCAGACGAACTTGCCACTCGTGCCGGAAGAGATTTTGGAAGCAGCAGCGGCCAAGCTGCCGCCCGGCAGCGCCGGCCTGGTGCTGGTGCCGTATTGGAACAACGTGATGAACCCGTACTGGGATCCGGCGGCGACCGGCATCGTCATCGGTTGGACCGGCGCGCACGGCCGCGAGCACTTCTACCGCGCCATCCTGGAGGGCATCGCCTTCGAACAACGGCTGGCCGGCGACGCCGTGATGAAGGCCACCGGCGTGCAACTCCACGAATACATCACAATGGGCGGCGGCAGCAAGAGCGCCTTGTGGTGCCAGATCATGGCCGACGTGACGCATGTGCCGGTCGTCCGCGCCGAGACGGCCGAGGCGACCTGCCTGGGCGCCGGCATCCTCGCCGCGGCTGCTGCCGGTTGGTATCCCGACATCCAGACCGCTGCAGCAGCGATGACGCGCACCGGCCGGCGCTTCGACCCGCGCCCGGAGGTCGGCGCGCAATACGACAAGCTCTACAGCGACGTATATGTCCATCTCTTCCCAGCGATCCGGCCTTACGTGGATCGCTTGACCGAACTCACCCGCGACGAGTGACGAGCATGGGCGTGATTCACCGGCAGCGCAACGCCACGGGCACCTGGGACTACGCCACCGTCAAGGCGCGCGTGTATGAGGGCGGTGCTGCGCCTGGCGCCGTGCGCCGCATCCTGATCGGGCGCGACGAGGGCGCGCACGACTTCATCATTCGCTACTTCACCATTCCCCCCGGCGGCCACTCGTCCTACGAAAGCCATGCCCACCCTCACGGCGTGATCATCGTGCAGGGCGGTGGCCAGGTGTTGCTCGGCGACACATGGCATCCCATCGGCGTCGGTGACGCCGTGTTCATCGCGCCGCACGAGATTCACCAGTTCAAAGCCTCGCCCGATCAACCGCTGGGCTTTATTTGTGTGATCCCGCCGAAGAAGGAGGATGGGCCGCCCTAGTCATGAAGTATCTGCTGTGCACGGCGGATAACACGGTAGCGTTTTTGGAGGGCGAGCCACCTCGGCCCGGCGCCGGCGAAATCGTCGCTCGCTTGACGGCCTGCGGCGTGTGCGGCACGGATGCGCTGAAGATTTACAACCCCGGCTACGCCAAGCCCCAGAGGCTGGGGCACGAGTGCGTCGGCGTGGTGGCCGAGGTGGGCGAAGGCGTAACGGAGTTCCGCTCTGGCCAGCGCATTGCCTTCGCGCACCACGCGCCCGATCCCGATTCGTACTATGCGCGCCACGGCAGCGAGACGGTGGACCCGCAGTTCAAACGCACCAACATCGAGCCGGGCGGCTTCAGCGAGTTCGTGCGCCTCTCGGCGCTGCACGTGCAGCACACGGTCGTGCCCATTCCCGACCACGTGCCGGATTTGCGCGCGGTGTTCATGGAGCCGCTCGCATGTTGCCTACGCGCGCTCGACCGCGCACCGCTGATGGCCGGCGACACGTGCCTGATCGTCGGCGTCGGCGCGATCGGCATCCTCTTCTTGCCCTTGCTGCGCGACGCAGGCGCGCGTGCGCTCGTGTGCGATGTGCGGCCGGAGCGGCTCGAACTTGCCCGGCAGTGGGGCGCGTTGGCCGGCGCGCTCGCCTCTGACGATGTGCCGGCGCTTTGCCACGCGCATACCGAGGGCCGCGGCGCGGATCTGGTCATCCTGACCGCGCTGAACCAGGCCACGTTCGAGATGGCCTTACGCGCTGTGCGCGATGGCGGGTCGCTCATGCTCTTCGGCGGCAAGCCGGGGATGCAACTCGCGCTGGACTTTTGGCCGGCCTTCCTACGCGAGATCAACATCTTGACCAGCTACTCGGCTACGCCCAGCGGCCTGCGCCGCGCCATGCAGTTCATCGCGGAACACGACTACCCGTTCGAGCGGTTGATCAGCCATACCTTCTCGCTGGCCGAAGCACACCGGGCATTCGAATTGGTGCATCATGGGCGCGCGTCGAAAGTCGTCATCACGCCGTCTTGAGGTAGATTCATCTCGTTCATTCCGCCAATCCTGTCAATCCCATAATCCCGTCAAGATTACCTATGAAGATCGTCGTTCTAGGCGCCGGCGTCATGGGCACGGCGTTCACAATGCCTGTGGCCGACGCCGGCCACACCGTTCACCTCGTCGGCACACACCTCGACGGAGACATCATCGAGGAGATTCACGAAACCCGCGTGCATCCAAGGCTCAGATCGCGCGTCCACGATGCGGTGACGCCGTTCCCGGTCGCCGGCCTGCGCGAAGCGATGCAGGGCGCAGACCTCGTCGTGCTGGGCGTGAACTCGCACGGCGTGGCCTGGGCGGCGAACGTGCTCGCGGATGTGCTGCCGCCCGATACGCCGGTGGTGATGCTCACCAAGGGGCTGCACGGCGATGGTGAGTCGTTGCACATCCTGCCAACGTTCTTCCGGTCGCAGTTGCCCCCGCGCCTGGGCGATGTCGCCGTGATGGCCATCGGCGGCCCGTGCATTGCCGGCGAGCTGGCAGCGCGCCGGCATAGCTGCGTGGTGCTGGGTGGATCCGATCCGGCGAAGTTGGGCGCGCTGGCTGCGGCGCTGCGCACACCGTATTACCACGTATGGACCAGCACCGACCTGATCGGCCTCGAAGTGTGCGTTGCGATGAAGAACTTGTATGCGCTGGCTGTCGGGTTGGTGATTGGTCTGCTGGAGCGCGACGGCATCGCCGACAATGGCGCGCACATGCATAACCTCGCGGCTGCCATCTTCGCCCAGGGCTTATACGAGACGGCGTATCTGGTGCGCCTGATGGGCGGAGACCTGCGTTCGGTCTACACGCTGCCCGGCGCCGGCGACCTATATGTGACGTGTCAGGGCGGGCGAAACAGCCGCATGGGGCGCTTGTTGGGGTTGGGCATGCCCTATGCACAGGCCAAGGCAAAGCACATGCCCAACGAGTCGGTCGAAGGCGCGATGCTGGCCGAAGCGGTGGGCGATACCGTGCGCGCCATGATCCGCGCCGGCAAGCTCGACGCGCGCAAGTTGCCGCTCATGCTGGCGGTGATTGATGTCGTTTGTCATGGCGCGCCGGTTGAGATACCCTGGGATGCATTCTTCCATGACACGGAGTGACACACCATGACGCTGCTTGGGATTGACCTCGGCACAACCGCCGTCAAGGCGTTGCTCATCAACGAAAGCGGCGACACGCTCGCCAGCGCGACGGTCGAATACCCGCTCAGCACCCCTCGGCCGCTGTGGAGCGAACAAGACCCTGCCGACTGGTGGCGCGGAACCACAGCGGCGATCCGTCAGGTGCTGGCGAAGGCCGGCGTATCGGGCCGGGATGTGCGCGGTATCGGCCTCAGCGGCCAGATGCATGGGCTGACGCTGCTCGACCGCGCAGGCAACGTGCTGCGCCCGGCGATCTTGTGGAACGACCAGCGCACCGCAGCCCAGTGCGACGAAATCGTGCGGCGCGCCGGCGGGCCGATGCGCACTCGCGAGCTGATCGCCAACATCCCCAGCCCGAGCTACACTGCGCCGAAGATTTTGTGGGTGCGCGAGCACGAGCCGGATGTGTATGCGCGCATCGCCCACATCTTGTTGCCCAAGGACTACATCCGCTACAAGCTCAGCGGCGCATTCGCCACCGAGGTGGGCGACGCCACCGGCATGGCGCTGCTCGACGTCCGGCATCGCCGCTGGTCGGACGAGATGCTGGCCCTGCTGGATATCCCGCGCAAGTGGTTGCCGCTGTGCGCGGAGTCGCATGAGCCGACGGCGCAGGTGAGCGACGCAGCGGCGCGGGAGACCGGCCTGGCTGCCGGCACGCCCATCGTTGGCGGCAGCGGTGACCAGCCGGCGGCGGCCGTCGGGCTGGGCTCGGTGCGCGAAGGCATCGTCAACGTCACGCTGGGCACCTCGGGCGTGGTGTTCGCCTCGGTGGAGCACTACCCGCCGATCCGCGACACGGCCATCGAAGTGTTCTGCCACGCCGTGCCGGAGACGTGGTTCTTCATGGGCGTGATGCTCTCCGCCGGCGGCAGCTTGCGCTGGCATCGCGACGTGGTCGCCAATGGCCATCCGGGCCTCGTCGCCCAGCGCGATGGAATCGAGCCATACGATGCGTTGCTGAGCAGCGCTGCCGAAGCGCCCATTGGTGCGGAGGGCTTGATCTTTCTGCCCTATCTCACCGGCGAACGCACACCGCATCGTGACTCGCTGGCGCGCGGCGCGTTCGTCGGCCTGACGCTGCGTCACACGCAAGCCCACCTCGCCCGCGCGGTCATCGAGGGCATCAGCTTCGGCCTGCGTGACTCGATCGAGTTGATGCGCGAGTTAGGCCTGCACGTGAACGAGGTGCGCGCGGCCGGCGGCGGCGCGCGCAGCGCGATCTGGCGGCAGATGCTGGCCGACATCTTCCAGGCCGACATCACGCTGGTCAATTCGACGGAGGGTGGGGCGTTCGGTGTGGCGCTGCTGGCCGGCGTGGGCATCGGCCTGTGGCGCGACACGCGCGAAGCCTGCGATGCCGTGATCCGCGTCACTTCGCGCACATCGCCCAGCGATGACCCGACCGTGCTGCGCCGGTATGACGAGGCCTACGCGCGCTTTCGTGAACTCTATCCGGCGCTCAAGCCGATCTTCGCCCGGCTCGAACGGTAGCGTTTGCCAATTTTGCCAGATGTGCTAAAAACGCTTTAATTAAGGCTCGCGAGGGCCAATGACCACTCGATCCATGCTACCGAAAGGAGAAAGATCATATGACCAAGAAGTTAGGGTTACTCACACTCGGACTCACAGCGGCTTTGATCGCCGGCTGCGCAGTGCCGGCCACGCCGGCAGCGCCTGCCGCACCCGCGGCGCCTGCCGAACAGGCGACGGCGGCACCGGCAGCGCCGGCTGCACCTGCAGGCGGCGTCACCGAGCTCACCATCTGGTGGGCGGAATGGGATCCGGCCAACTATCTGCAAGAGCTGGCCAACGACTACGAGAAGGAGAAGGGCATCAAGGTCAACGTCGTCCAAGAGCCGTGGGGCACATACTACAACAAGGTCACGGCGGAGTGGGCGGCCAAGGGCACCGGCTACGATATGGTCGTCGGTGACAGCCAGTGGCTCGGCCAGGCGGCAACGCAGGGACACTACCTCGACCTGACCGACTTCATGAAGGAGAAGGGCCTGGACAAGACGGTCACGCCGGCCACGCTGCTCTACTACGGCACCTACGACGGCAAGTACTGGGCCTTCCCGACCGAAGGCGACGCGCTCGGTTGGGCCTATCGCAAGGACCTGTTCGAGGATCCGGCGGAGAAGGAAGCCTTCAAGGCGAAATATGGCTATGAACTTGGCGTGCCGAAGGACTTGCTGCAGTTGCGCGACATCGCCGAGTTCTTCACCCGCCCGGAGAAGAACCTCTACGGCATCGCGGTCTACACGCAGAAGGACTACGACGCCATCACGATGGGCGCGCAGAACTTCATCTTCAACTTCGGCGCCGACTGGAAGAACGACAAGTTCGAGGTTGAGGGTGTGCTGAACACCGAGAACGCTGCCAAAGCGCTCGAGCTGTATCGCGAGCTGTACACCAAGTTCATGCCGCCCGGCCTGAGCAACGCCTTCTTCCAGGAGATGAACGATGCGTTCATCAGCGGTCAGGCCGTGATGATCACCAACTACTTCGCCTTCTTCCCGGCGCTGGTCAACCCGCAGACCAACCCGAACTACTACGATAAGGTCGGGTTCTTCGCCACGCCGCCCGGCCCCGGCGGCGTGCAGTTCGCCTCGCTCGGTGGCCAAGGCCTGAGCGTGAATGCTTACATCAGCCCGGAGCGCCAGCAGGCCGCGAAGGACTTCATCGAGTGGTTCGCCAGCAAGCCGGTGCAGGAGAAATGGGCAGCGCTCGGCGGCTACACCTGCAACATCGAGGTGCTGAATTCCGACACGTTCAAGAAGGCCACGCCCTATAACCCGGCGTTTGCCGAGACGATGAACTTCGTCAAGGACTTCTGGAACATCCCCGAATTCGGCGATCTGCTCGTCGTCTCGCAGCGCGAGCTGAGCAAGTACATCGTTGAGGGCCAAGGCACGGCCAAAGAAGCGCTCGACAACATCGCGCGCGAGCACACTGAGATCCTCAAGAAAGCCGGCTATCTGAAGTGATCGGCACCTGCAAGATGCACGATTGAGGAAAGAAACCAGGTTTCTGCAAAGAAACCTGGTTTCTTCGCCACGAGATGCAACTGACTCGAACTCAAACCGCGCGTGCCCACAGCCGGCGCTCACTCACCGATGTGCAGATTCAGGTGCTGTTTATCGCGCCGACCATCATCCTACTGGTGCTGTGGAACATCTTTCCGCTGTTCTATAGCTTGTACCTGAGCTTCACCGAGTTCTCGGTGATCAAGCCCGACGTCCCGCCGGCTTGGATCGGACTGCAAAACTACAACAAACTGCTCAACGACCCGCGCATTTGGCAGTATTTCACGCTCACCGGCCGCTACGTTGTGATCACGGTTGCGCTGCAGGCGATCGTCGGCTTCGGCCTGGCGCTGTTCCTGCGCGAACGCTTCAAGGGCAGCGGCCTGATCACCACGCTCATCCTGATCCCGATCATGATGTCGCCGGTCGTCATCGGCCTGTTCTGGAAGCTGATCTACAACCCGGCCTTCGGCATCTTCAACTACCTGATCGGCTACAGCGTGCCCAATTCCGGCCCGGACTGGCTGGGCGAGGCCAGCCGCGCCTTGTGGGCCATCATCATCGTGGATGTGTGGATGTGGAGCCCGTTCGTCATGCTATTGTGCCTATCCGGGCTGAAAGCGATTCCCGACTACCTGTACGAAGCAGCGGCGATAGACCGCGCCAGCCCGTGGTTCCAGTTCTGGCGCATCACGCTGCCGCAGGTTGCACCGTTGTTGCTGATCGCGATCCTGTTCCGCACCATCGAGGCATTCAAGACGTTCGACCTGGTGATGGGCCTGACCGGCGGCGGGCCGGGCGATGCAACCGAGCTGATCGCCGTGTACCTATATCGCGCCGCCTTCACGCGCTTCACCACCGGCGAGTCCAGCGCGTTGGCCTACATTATCTTGGTCATCGTCATCGCCGTCAGCAACCTGTATGTTCGCTCGTTGAACCGCATTCGAGGAGAAAATCATTAATCATCAATCATGAATCATGATTAATGATTGATGATTCAAGCCTATGGCCGTTTCGACAACCAGCGCTCCGATCACTTACGCCACCCGCGTGGACAAGGTAGGCGTGCGCTATCAGATCGCCCGCGCGCTGCGCATCGCCGTCGTCGTGCTCTACGCGGTGATCAGCCTAATCCCGGTGTTTTGGATGGTGACCGCGGCCTTTAAGTCGCGCCCCGATGTAGTCGCTATTCCACCGAAGGTGTTTTTCGAGCCGACGATAGAAGGCTTCATCAGCCTGCTGACCAAGCGCGTGCTGCTGCCGCCGGGCATGATGGAGGAGTACAAGCAGCGCACCGATCTCAACTTCGCCGAGCGCATCATGGCCGAGCGCGGCCAGCGCATCACCGGGCCGAGTCAATACGGCCAGCGCCTGCTGAACTCGGTCATCGTCGCCAGTGCCTCAACGGTGCTCTCGGTGTTGCTCGGCGTGCTGGCGGCGTATGCCTTCAGCCGCTTCAACGTGCCGGGCAAGGGCGACTTGCTCTTCTTCATTCTCAGCACGCGCATGCTGCCGCCGGTGGTCGTCACCATCCCCATCTTCTTGATGTATCAGCAACTCCGGCTCTACGATACGCACCTGGGCCTGATCCTGCTCTACACGGTGTTCAACCTATCGTTTGCAGTGTGGTTGCTCAAGGGCTTCATTGACGAGATCCCGCGTGAATACGAGGAAGCGGCGCTGGTGGACGGCTACAGCCGGCTGCAAGCCTTCCGCAAAGTGGTGTTGCCGCAGGCGATCACCGGCATCGCCGCTACCTTCGTGTTTTGCTTAATCTTCGCCTGGAACGAGTATGCCTTCGCGCTCATGCTGACCAGCGAGCGCGCGCGCACCGCGCCGCCCAGCATCCCGACCGTGCTCGGCACCGGCGGCATCGAGTGGTCGGCCATCGCAGCCGGCACGCTCGGCTTCCTGATCCCGGTCATCATCGTGACGTTCGCCCTGCGCGATTACCTGTTGCGCGGCGTGACGTTTGGCGCGTTGCGTAAGTAACCAGGGATCAGGGGTCAGGTTTTAGGGACAGAGCAGCGCCTGAAACCTGATCCCTGACCCCTAGTCCCTGATCCCTGGACATGGCGGATATCGAACTCCAACAAGTCGAGAAGCGGTTCGGCGAGCAATACGCCGTGCGGCCGCTCGACCTGTTCATCAAGAACGGCGAATTCGTGGCGCTGCTCGGCCCGTCGGGCTGCGGCAAGACCACGACACTGCGCATGATCGCCGGCCTGGAGACGGTGAGCGGCGGCAAAATCATCCTCAATGGCCAGGACGTGACCTGGTTGAAGCCGAGCCAGCGCGACGTGGCCATGGTCTTCCAATTCTTCGCGCTCTATCCGCACTTGACCGCCTGGGAGAACATTGCCTTCCCATTGCAGGCCGAGGGCGAGAGCAAGGAGAACATCAAGCGGCGCGTGAAAGAGGTGGCCGAGCTGCTGCGGATCGAGCCGCTGCTCAAGTCGCGGCCCGGCGCGCTCAGCAGCGGCGACCAGCAACGCATCGCGCTGGCTCGTGCACTGGTGCGCCGGCCCTCATGCTTCTTGATGGACGAGCCGCTCGGCGCGCTCGACGCCGACTTCCGCGAAACGATGCGTTCGGAAATCAAGCGCCTGCACATCCTGCAAAACGCGACCACGGTCTACGTCACGCACGACCAGATCGAGGCGATGGCGATGGCCGACCGCATCGTGGTGATGAGCCAGGGCGTGGTGCAGCAGGTCGGCACGCCGGCCGAGGTGTATCACGCGCCGAGCAACCTGTTCGTCGCGCAGTTCATCGGCAGCCCAGGCATGAACTTGGTGAGGGGTAACTGGGCCGATGGCGTCGTGACGCTGCCCGGCGACAATCGCTATACGCCGCCCGCGGGCTGGCCGGAAGCGCTCAATCGCGGGTTGTCCGGCAGCGGCGTAATCGTCGGCTTCCGGCCGGAAGCGGTGAACATCCATCCGAATGGCCAACTGGCAGCCGGCGTGTATTCGGTAGACCTGCATGGCTCATACACTATGCTGGTGCTAGAGATGGGCGACGACCATTCGATCCACGCGCGCGTCAGTCGCGATGCGCACTTCACCGTGGGCGAGACGGTGCGTTTCGACCTGACCCCCTCTATGGTGCGCTTCTTCGATCCGAAGAGTGAGAAGGCAATTCCAATCATCAATCATGAATCATGATTGATGATTGATGATTCATGATTCTCGAGACCAACCGTGGCAACAGTTGAGCTAAGCCATATCACCAAGAAGTTTGGTTCGGTCGTTGCGCTGAACGACGTGAGCTTCACCGTGAAGGACGGTGAGTTCTTCGTGCTGCTCGGCCAGACCGGCGCGGGCAAAACCACCACCCTGCGCGTGATCGCCGGCTTGGAGAAGCAAGACGCCGGCGACGTGTTCTTCGACGGCGCGCCGGTGAACGATGCGACGCCGGCCGAGCGCGATACGGCCTTCGTCTTCCAGTATTACTCGCTCTACCCGACCATGTCGGTGTACGACAATCTGGCCTTCCCGCTGCGCGCGCCGGGCCGCAACCTGAGCGAGGCGGAGATCAGACAGCGCGTGCATGAAGCCGCCGAGCGCGTGCGCATCACCCACCTGCTGCAGCGCTCCACGCGCAACCTGTCGGGCGGCGAGATGCAGCGCGTGGCGCTGGGCCGCGCTCTGGTGCGCCGGCCCAGGATCTTCCTGATGGACGAGCCGCTGTCCAACCTCGACGCCAAGTTGCGCGAGGCGTTGCGCATCGAGCTGAACCGGCTGCAGCGCGAGGCGCATAGCACTACCCTGTTCGTCACGCACGACCAGATCGAGGCGATGACCCTGGCTGACCGCGTCGGTGTGTTGCGCGAGGGCGTGCTGGTGCAAGTGGGCACGCCGCGCGAGATCTACGACTTCCCCGCCACGACGTTCGTGGCCAAGTTGGTCGGTGTGCCACGCATCAACCTGTATGAAGCGGCACGCGCCGATGGGATGATCCGCGTGCCTGAGAGCACGATTCAACTGCCGGCGCCGGCGCACGCCGGGCTGCCCGAATCGTTCACGCTCGGCTTCCGGCCCGAAGACGTGCAGATCACCCCCAACGGTGACCTGAGCGGGCAGATCACGCTGCTCGAGCCGCTCGGCGTGGAGACCATCGTGCACATTCGGTCGGGCCGGCAAAGCTTGCTCAGCACCGTGAGCGGCATCGCTGACTTCAGCATCGGCAGCGAGGTGCGCTATCGCATCGTGTGCGAACGGCTGCACTTCTTCGACTGCAAAACCGGCCGCCGCCTATCGCTCAACTGAGGCGTTCCCATGAATCCCACGCTGCAATTTCTCATCTTCATCGTCGGCTTCTTCATCATCCTCGGCCTGTTCATCCGGCTGGTCCAAATCGCCGAGAAGCGGTTGGGCGGGCAAGTGCCCGAGCAGCGCTACAGCCTGATCATGAGCGTCATCATCGCCGGTATGGTGGCCGGCATCGTGATGATGTTCCAGCCGGTCGTGCTCGCCCTGCTGGAGCCGGGCTTTTTGCTGCTGGTCGTCTCCACGCTCGCGTTCATCCTGTGGAGCCACGTCTGGCCGAAGCCGGCGCCCCAGCCGCACAGCGACGAAGCGGCAGAACTGTGAGATTTCACGGCGGCAGACGAAAGCGCCTGAGGTCGTGTTTCTCTTCGGCACGAACTTGAAGATGCACCAGACGCCGCAGCAGACGCGGGAGTTCGTGCACGCATTGCGCGACCGCGCGGCACGTATGCCACGCATCGCGTGTGCGACGTTGTGGGTGACCCCGCCGTTCACGTCCATCGCTGCGGCAGCCGAGGCTGCGCAAGGGTCGGGCATCCGCATCGGCGCGCAGAACATGCACTGGGCGGACGAGGGGGCGTTTACCGGCGAGATTTCGCCGCTCATGCTCAAGGCGTGTGGCGCGCAGTTCGTTCTGCTCGGCCACGCCGAGCGCCGCACGCTGTTCGGCGAGACCGATGAGGCGTTGAACAAAAAGGTGCTGGCCGCCGCGCGGCACGGCTTGGGCGTGATGTTGTGCGTGGGCGAGCCGATCGCCATCAAAGCCGCTGGCGCAGGTGAGGAGTATGTAGCGCAGCAACTGAAGCTGGCGTTGCGCGGCCTGCAAGCTCCCTGTGACCTGCAGGTGCTCTACGAGCCGTTGTGGTCAGTCGGCGAAGGTGGTGTGGCGGCCGATCCGGACTATGTGGGCGCAGCGTTCGATAACATCCGGCGAGTGCTGCGCGGATTGTTCGGCGCGGCGGGCGAGCACGTCCCCATTCTCTACGGCGGCAGCGTGGACGCGACGAATTGCGCTCGATATGTGCGCTTGCCGAATGCGGGCGGCATGGGCGTCGGGCGCGCCGGCTGGAACGTGGAGAGTTTTGTCGCCGTGCTGGCCAACGCGCTGGCAGCGCTGGATTGAGCGATGCAAAACCTCTGGAACGACGCAGAAGCAGCAACCTTCGTTGGTGACCTGGCCCAGCGGGTCTATACATCGCGCTTGCTGGGGCGCGAGCCGGCGCTGGTGTTGCACGGTGGCGGCAATACCTCGGTGAAGACGCGCGAGTGCAATGTCTTCGGCGAGGAAGAAGACATCCTCTACGTCAAGGGCAGCGGCTGGGACTTGGCAACGATTGAAGCGCCGGGCTTCACGCCGCTGCGCCTGCAGCCGACGGCGCGGCTGGCCGCGCTGCCGCACCTCGCCGACACCGAGATGATGCGCTTGTTGCGCAGCTATTCCGTCGTCCCCGATGCGCCGGCGCCGTCGGTCGAAGCAGTCCTGCATGCGATCCTGCCCTATAAGTTCGTGGATCACACCCACGCCGACGCGCTGCTCGCCATCACCAACACGCCCGACGGCGAGCGACGCGTGCGCGAGGCGTATGGCGATGCTGTGCTGATCGTCCCCTACGTCATGCCGGGCTTCACGCTGGCCAAGACGTGCGCCGAGCGGTTCGCGGCGTGCGCGAACAAAGCCGACCTCGTTGGCATCGTGCTGATGCACCACGGGCTGGTCACCTTTGGCGATACTGCACAGCAAGCCTACGCACGCATGATCGCGTTAGTGACGCAAGCGGAAGAGTACATCGCGCAGCACGGCGCATGGCGCATCACCTTCCCGCCGACGCAGCGAAATGACCGGCCAGTGCGCGTCGAACTGGCCGAGCTCCGTCGCGCCGTGTCCGAGGCCGCCGGCGCACCGATGATCCTGACCGCACACGACGATGACAAATCGTTGGGCTTCGCGCGCCGGCCCGACGTGGCATCTATCGCGCGGCGCGGGCCGGTCACGCCCGATCACATCATCCGCACCAAGCGCCTGCCGCTGATCGGCCGCGACGTGGCGGCGTATCGCGCCGAGTACGAGGCCTACTTTGCTCGCCACAGCGCGGCGTCGCCCCAGCCGCTCGCCATGCTCGACCCGGCGCCGCGCGTGATCCTCGACCCGGAACTGGGCATGGTCACGACCGGGCGCAGCGTGAGGGACGCGACCATTGCCGCCGAGGTCTATGCCCAGACGATAGACGTGATCCTGCGCGCGGAGTCGCTGGGCGGATGGCGCGCGCTGCCGGAAGCAGAGCTGTTCCGCGTGGAGTACTGGGATCTGGAGCAGGCCAAGCTCAAGCGCATGCCTGCGCCGCAGATGTTCACCGGCGAAGTGGCGCTGGTGACCGGCGCGGCCTCCGGCATCGGCAAGGCCTGTGCGCAGGCGCTGCTGAAGCGCGGTGCGGCCGTGGTGGGCCTCGACATCGCTCCGGCCATTGAGCGCCTCTTTCCGCAGCCGGAGTTTTTGGGGATCGTTGCCGACGTGAGCGATGAGTCAGCGCTGCGCGATGCGCTGGAACGAACGGCGCGGCGCTACGGCGGGCTGGACATGCTGGTGCTCAATGCCGGCATCTTCCCGGCCAGCCAGCGCATCGCCGCGCTGGAGACGCCAACCTGGGCGCGCACATTGCGCATCAACCTGGACGCCAACGCGATGCTGATGCGCGAGGCGCATCCGTTGCTCAAGCTTGCGCCGCGCGGTGGGCGCGTAGTGGTCATCGGCTCGAAGAACGTGCCGGCGCCGGGGCCGGGCGCAGCCGCCTATTCGGCATCCAAGGCAGCGCTGACGCAGCTCGCGCGCGTGGCAGCGCTGGAGTGGGGCAACGACGGCATCCGCGTGAACATCGTCCACCCGAATGCCGTGTTCGACACCGGCATCTGGACGGACGAGGTGCTGGCGGCGCGCGCGCAGAGCTACGGGATGACGGTCGAGCAGTATAAGCGCAACAACGTGCTGGGCGTGGAGGTGACCAGCCGCGACGTCGCGGAGTTGGTCGCCGAGCTGTGCGGCCCGGTCTTCGCCAAGACGACCGGCGCACAGATCCCGATTGACGGCGGCAATGAGCGGGTGATCTGACCCGCAGGTGATTTGGGAGGAGTGACGATGAATGAACGAGCGAAAGCCAGAGTGGCCATCGGCGCAGACGACGCCGGCTACACGTTGAAGGAGATCATCAAGAAGCATCTCGAAGCACAAGGTGTCGAGGTCACGGATTATGGCCCCAGCACGCCCGATCCGGTGGACTACCCCGACGTGGCCGTCGTGCTGGCCAGGGACATTGCAGCGCACAAGTTCGAGCGCGGCATCTTGATCTGCGGCACCGGCATCGGCATGGCGATCACGGCGAACAAAGTGCCGGGCGTGTATGCCGCGCAAGCGCACGACACTTACTCTGCCGAGCGCGCGCGCAAGAGCAACAACGCGCAAATCATCACGATGGGCGCGCGCGTGATCGGCCCCGAACTCGCCAAGCAGATCGTGGACGTGTGGATGGCCAGCGAGTTCCAGGGCGGCGCCAGCGCGCGCAAGGTCGAGAAGATTGCAAAGATCGAAGAGCAGATGAAATGACTGATGATTGATGATTCATGATTCGATCTCCTAATCATGAATCATCAATCATCAACTATCAATCATTAATCATCAATCATCAATCATGAAAAAGCTCATCAACGACCCCTTCGACTTCGTCGAGGAGATGCTGGAAGGGTTCTGCGCCGCGCACGACGACCTGATCAAGCGAGTGGGTCGGCGCGCCATCGCCCGCGTTGATGCGCCGATCCCCGGCAAGGTCGGCGTGGTGGTGGGCGGCGGCTCCGGCCATCTCCCGCTCTACACGGCGTTCGTCGGCAAGGGCGGCGCGGACGCTGCGCCTGCCGGCAACATCTTCGCTTCGCCCCCCGCCAAGCCCATCCTCGAAGCGACGCGTGCGGCGAACGGCGGCGCCGGCGTGGTGTATTTCTACGGCAACTACGCCGGCGACGTGCTGAACTTCGACCGCGCGGCAGCGATGGCCGAAGCCGAAGGCATCCGCGTTGCTACTGTGCTGGGCACGGACGACGTGGCCTCCGCGCCGCCGGGCGAAGCCCATCACCGCCGCGGCATCGCCGGCGCGTTCCTCGTCGTCAAGGCCTTGTGCGCCAAGGCCGAGACGATGGCCGATTTCGATGCTGTCGTCGCTACGGCCCGCAAGGCCAACGCCAACACCCGCACGATGGGCGTGGCGCTCACCGCGTGCACGGTGCCGGCCAACGGCAAACCCACCTTCTCCATCGGCGATGACGAGATGGAGGTCGGCCTCGGCGTGCACGGCGAGCCGGGCGTGCGCCGTGCCAAGCTCGCGCCTGTAGATGCCATCGTGGATGAGTTGGTCGAGACCATCCTGGCCGACCTGGACTTCACCGGCAGCGACGTGGCGGTGCTGGTCAACGGCCTGGGCGCGACGCCGTACGAAGAACTCTATGTGATGTATCGGCGGGTGAAGCAGATCCTCGACGCGCGGCGGATCACCATTCGCCGCAAGTATGTTGGCGAATATGCGACGTCGTTGGAGATGGCCGGCGCGTCGGTGTCACTCATGCGGCTCGACGCGGAGCTGCACGATCTGCTGGCCATGCCCATGCACACGCCGATGATTAGACAGTTTTGAATGCTGTCGAAGGTGTCAGTAGTGTCAATAGTGTCGGCGATGTCAATGGTGTCGGTGGTTTCAGAGGCACGTTACGACACTAACGACACCGGCGATACTGATGACACCAACGACACCAACGACACTGACAAACGACACTAACATGACACCCATTGACGGATCAAAAGTGACCGCCGCGTTGATCGCCGTGGCGAATGTGATCGAGGCAAACAAGGACTACCTGTGCGCGCTGGACAGTGACGTCGGCGACGGCGACCACGGCGTGAGCATGACCATCGGCATGCGCACCGCGCGCAAAGCCTTGCAGGCGCTGCAACACCCGACACCGGAAACCGCCTTTCGCACGGTGGCCGAAGCGTTTGCCGACGAGGTCGGCGCAGCATCGGGCGCGTTATATGAAGGCGCGTTCGAAGCCGCCGCGCGCGCGTCTGCCGGCAAAGCAACCCTCGACACGGCTGCCGACTGGGCGGCGATCTATGAGGCCATGGCGCACGAGATGCAAGTCGTCGGCAAGGCCGAGTTGGGCGATAAGACGCTGCTCGACGCCTGGCTGCCGGCAGCACAGGCGCTGCGCGAGGCCGCCGACGCCGGCGCTTCGTTGAGCGAAGGCCTGAGCCGGGCGACGGCGGCAGCGCTCGCCGGCGTCGAAAACACCAAGCACCTCATCCCGAAGCGCGGACGCGCCAGCCGGCTGGGCGAACGCGCGCGTGGCTACCAGGACGCCGGCGCGACGAGTGCCTGGTTGATCATCAAGACGATCGAGGAATCGTTGAGTTGAGAGCCAAGAATGAAGAGCCAAGGGCTGAATGCTTGCTTCTTGGCTCTTGGTTCTTGCTTCTCTCAACGCCGCATGTCGCGCAGCGCCTCGAACGCCGGGCGCGGCGCGCCGTTCTGACGGATCACGCTATACAGCGCCGGGTCGCCTCCTGGTTCGTCCGGGTTCTGGCCGATCTTCTGGATGAAGTCCAGGTTGAAGACGATGCCAAAGCGCACGTAGCCCAATCGCCGGAGCAACTGAAAGCCCCCCACGATCCACGCCGCTTGTTCCGCTTCGGTGTTGTCCAGGGCGAAGTCGAAGCCGGGCGCCGCGCCGCTTAGCGGCGAGCCGTCTTTGCGCGTCAGGTTCTCGGCGGACGCCCAACCGAACTCGGTCACGCACATCGGCTTGTTGGTGCGCTGGCGATAGCCTTCGATCGTGCTGATGAACGACCAGGAGTGATGCGGGTTGTCGAACGGGCCACGGAAGCGCGCCGTCGGGTCGTTATAGCCTTCGTCCCAGCGCTTGTCCGGCGGCATGTTGTAGCCGTTCAGGTGCACGCCGATGCAATCCACCAAGCTCAGCCCGCCGGCGCGCACGAAGTCCTCGAGGTAGAGGAAATCGTCCTGCGCCACGCCGGGGATGTTCGCGCCGGTGGGCGAGGGCGCAGCCATGATGATGATCAGCCGGCGGTCAATGCTGCGCAGCACGGGCACCACTTCGCGCAGGAACGCCACATAGTCCGCCGCGCGCAGTTCGCCGGACGCCACCACCCACTCACGGTCGAGGTTGGTCTCGTTCAACACTTCGATGGCCTGGATGCAGCCTTTGTAGCGCGCGGCGATCAGCCGGAAGAAGCGCACGCCTTCGCCGGGCAACTCCGGCGGGCTGGGGCGCTGGCCGGGGTTGCGGGCGGGCGTGATGCGCGTCCATGCTGGCGGCTGCGTGATCGTCACGACGATGTTCAACCCCTTCTTGTTCGCATCGGCCACGAAGGCATCGAAGAGCTGAAATTGAAAGGTGTTTGGCGCGCCTGGCGCCGGCTCGAACTCGTGCCAGTTTACCTTGGCGCGCGTCCAGTTCATCTTCAACTGGCCGGCCATCACCGAGTTCCAGTAGCCGATGTCGCCGACCGGCCAATTGCTTTGGATGCCGTAGCCGAATCGGGCCGGCGCGGATCGCGGCCTGGGACAGGCGAAATCGGCGACGCCGGGCACTCTGCCGCGTGGATCCATCGCCTGAGGTGCGCCGGCGTGGGTCACGCCAACTGTATTGCACAGAAGGACGCAGCTAAGCGCAACCGCGGCAAGGGACGTGCGACGGATGCGCGCTCGGCCTGCAGTGAAAGCGATACGTCTCAACATGCTGAGGGTTGTAGCGACCTCGGCGGCGAGGCGCACTTTGGCGCAAGCACGAAAAGCCTACGCTTTGGCTGCGACATACGCGCCCGTGCTCGACAAAGCAAAAGCGGGCATCCTGCTCAAGGATACCCGCTTTCGATGTGGACGGGCTGATGAGAGCGTAGTTGCCTGGCTTCTGAGCGATGACGTGACGTTCGTAGCGGCGCGCCGCCACGGCTTCGCTGTCGCCTAGGCAGTCGCTCCTGCTTCCTTCGTCGCGGCGCCGGCTGCTGACTCGATCGCTCCAGATACTGCGGCGGCTGCAGGAGCTAGCGCGCTTCCGACGCTCTTCAGCGCTGTCTCCGTGTTGCGAACGGCCATTTCGGTGTTGCGCATCAATGTCTCGGTGTTCTTCATCAGCATCTCGCTGTTCTTCACTGCCGCCTCAGCCGACTTACGGCTCTGCTCGGCCACTTGCATGGCAGCGCGCGAGTTGTACTCGACGTCGGTGAGCAGGCGAAGCACAGCGCCGAACGCAATCAGCGGAATGCCGTTTGCCAGGCCCAACACGATTGGGCCCCAGCCGACCATATTGAAGCCTTGGTTGTAGCCGGGCCAGAAGTTACCGGTCAGCAAGACCAAGCCGCCGATCAGCCCCAGGATGAGCACGATGATGCCCGCGACGATCAGGATCGTCCCCAAGACTCTTAGCCCGCCGTATCTTCGCGGTACGTTCATAGGTGTAACCCCTTTTGCCCTCGAATGCGATTAGTTCCCCGATCCGAAGGGTAGCGGAATCCTCTGCGAGCCCGGCGCCGGCGGGAAGCGCAGCGCGATCTCGGCATTCACGCTTGACAGCGTCGGACCGAACTTCTCAACCAGCGTGTTGATCTGGCCAAACTCCGGATAGGTGTTGAGGGCAACAATCACCTCGGAGGTGTTCTTCAAGCAGTTGTCATCGCACACCAAGTTGGGGAGCGGCTTGTCGTTGAAGGCCAGGGCCAGGCCGTCGCCTTCGCTGCGCATCGAGATGTGCTGGACGCCACGATTCATCAGCGCGCGGACGAAGTTCGGATCGAGCTTGACCGTCGTCAGGTCGAGGCCGAACATCTGCTCGAGCTCGGCTGCGGAGATGCCGGCAACCGACGGCACGCCGTTTTGATCGTAGTCAATCACGACGCGCACCAGCACCGAGTCTTCACCCGGGGTCGCCGGCGCCGCAGGCGCGGGTGCCTTCGGATCGCGCAGCGGGATCTCCGGCGCGCCGGCGCTCGGGATGCGGATCACCAGGCCCAGGCCGAGGCTGCGGGCCAGCGGCAGGAAGCGCTTCGCCAGCGCAGCGTAGCCCTCATACCCCGGAGCGAAGATGGGGGTGACGCTCTCGGCCACGTCGCCGATGTTGGACACCGACTCTTCGCTCAGGCGGATGGACGGCAGTTGCTTGCCGTTGGCGTAGATGAACGCGCCTTTGCCGTGGAAGGCGAGCTCGATGTGCTGCACGCCGGTGCTCTTCAGATAGTCCACCCAGTCCTTGCCGATCGCAAACTGCGAGAGGTCCAGTTGCCCGAACGTCAACGTGTTGAGGAGTTCGGGACTGATGCCCGCGATCGAGGGGACACCGTTGTCGTCGAGTGCGACTTCTATGCGGGGTAGCGCCAGGAAGAAGTCGCTATTCCTGTCTACCTCAGCAGCAGGTGCGCCGCATGCGGAAAGCATGAGTGCCAGCGCAGGGATCAATAACGAGACACGCTTTGCGAATTTCATGAGCTGTTCCCTCCAGAATTGAAACTGTTTTTATGGCCCACCGCCGCTTTGAGCGTCGCGGTTCTAGGCCATAGTTTTACACATTCTTGGCGATTTGTGCAAATCGGTTGTCAAACGCGTTTGTGAACCAGGTGCAAGTCGCATTTTCCGGACGATTTGGGTTCGCCTGCCGTGCGTATTTCTCGGTAGCCTTGCGCAAGTAACAACGTCGTCCCTATGCGTGCGATTCGGGCGGCCGGCTCGTCCGTCGTCGGCGCCAGCCCGGAGCACCCTAGCTCGCTGCGCCGCAATTAGGTTGACGTCGTAGCGCGTGAGGCGTTCCATCGCCGGGCGCCTCGCGCTGTGACGCGTGGCTCAGCGCGTCTGCGCCGAAGATGACGCGCGCGTGCCAAATGTCTCATGTAGCCGAAGCGCTGCGTTGCAATCATGCTCGGCTCCTTTGTGCGATGGATTTGGCCGTTGCTCGATCGTCGCAAGCCGAATTGTGCATGGGAGATGTTAAATCCGTATGGTCACCGGTTGTCCGCGCTCCGCTGCTTCGATCGCCCCGAACACCATCGCCAGGCTCTTGACGTTGTCGGTGCAAATTGTCTCGGGCGTGCCGCCTTCGCGCACGCAGCGCACGAACTGCCGGATCACACTCGCATGGCCTTCGCTCAAGCCGGCGGTGTCCAGTTCGGGCAGCGCGAGGTCACGCTGTTTATAGATCAGCCCGCAGCGTTCCTCCGGCGTCTGGGCGCGGAAGCTGCTGCCGCCATCCCACGTCGCACTTCCGTTCGCGCCGACGAAGCGCCATTCGCCCTCCCAGCTTGTATTTATCCCTTCAGCGCACCAACTGCCGCGGTAGGTGAACACCACGCCGTCGTCCATTTCGAACACCGCGATAGCCGATGCGTCGCGGTCATACCACGAGCCGCGCGGATTCCACTCTTTGCAAAAAGCGACGCGCACGGCGTCGAGGCCGGTCAGAAAGCGCGCCTGATCGAAGGTGTGGATGGCCATGTCCAGCAGGAGGACGTGGGGCATGTGATCGCGAAAGCCGCCGAAGTGCGCACCGATGTAGAAGTCGCAGTTCATCGTGGTGAGCGGCCCGATCGCACCGCTGCGCAGGAATTCGCGCACGCGACGGATGGGCGCAGCATAGCGCCGGTTCTGTACGACGGCGTAGAGCTTGCCAGCGCGCTGCGCGGCTTCGACCATCCGCCGCGCGTCGTCCATCGAGGTTGCCATCGGCTTTTCGCCCAGCACATGGCAGCCGTGCCGCAGCGCGGTCATCGTCGTCTGGGCGTGCGCTTCGGGCACGGTCACGTCGAACACGATGTCCGGCTCGACCGCGGACAGCATCGCTTCGAGGTCGTCGCCGGTGCGTGCGTGCGCCAGCCCGAATTCATCCTTGCGCGCCCGTGCTGCGTCCTCAACCACGTCCACCAGCCCGGCGACGGTCAGCCCTTCAATTGTGGTGATCGTCCTCAGCCAGCCTCGGCTCATGTTGCCGCAGCCAACGAGGACTGCGCGTAGCGTGTCCATGATGAGTCATTCATGAGTCATCAGTATTGGGTCGTTCAGGTCGCCAGGTCGTCGGGTCATCAGTTCGTCAGGTCGTCGAGTCCAACCTGATTGACTTGGCCGACTTGACTGACTTGATTGACTCGATTGACTCGCCCGAGACTCATACAAAGACCTCCGATAGCGCCTGGCGCATGACATCCACCGGCGCGTCCTGGCCGGTCCACATCGTGAACGCAATTGCGCCTTGATACACCAGCATGCCCAGCCCGTCGAGCGTCTTCGCACCTTTGGCCGTTGCTTCGATCAGGAAGCGCGTGCGCGGAGGATTGGGCACGACGTCGCACACCAGCATGCCGGGCTTGATCGAGTCCATGTTCACGCCAGGCTTGTCATTCATGTGCGGATACAAGCCGATGTTGGTGGCATTGACGACGACGTCGGCATCTTCCGGAAGCGTGTAATCCCCCGGCCACTGGACGAACTCGGCCCGGGCGGGCGTTTTATTCTTGATGAGTTGGGCAAGCGCCTCGCCGCGTTGGTTGGTGCGGTTGACAATGGTGATGTGGCGTGCGCCGGCCAGCGCCAGCTCGACGGTGATGGCGCGCGCTGCGCCGCCCGCGCCGAGCACCACCACGCGCTTGCCGGCGGGGTCGAAGTTGGCGTTGAGCTTGAGCGACATGAGGAAGCCTTTGCCGTCCGTGTTGGCGCCGATCAGCAAGTCGCCGTCGCGCACAACGGTGTTCACCGCGCCGATGAGCGCGGCCTCCGGCGTGATGCGGTCGAGGTAGCGCAGCACCTCGATTTTGTGCGGGATGGTTAGGTTGATGCCGCGGAAGCGCATCGCGCGCATGCCGGCCATCGCTGCCCCCAGGTCTGCCGCGCACACGTGGAAGTTTTGGTAACGCCAGCGCAGCCCCTTCGCCTTGAAGGCGGCCTCGAACATCAGAATGGTGGGGTTCTCGTCCACCGGGTCGCCGAACACGCCGACGATCTCGTGACGGTAGTTTGTGTCAGCCATTGGATTTGAAACCACGAAGCGCACGAAGGTCACGAAGGGTTGTGTCGTTGAGCCTTCGCGTCCTTCGTGGTTCAGTTTTACCTCCCATACGCCGCCGCTACGCCGCCGTCCACGGTCAGCATTGCACCGGTAGTCTTGAGTGAGCGATCGGAGGCGAAGAACAACACGGCCTCGGCGATGTCCTCCGGGAAGATGTTGACCTTCAGTGTAGTGCGCGCAGCATAGTAGGCCTCCAGCTCTTCGGGCTTGATGCCATAGTTCTTGGCGCGCTCCTCGCGCCACCGGCTGCTCCAGATGCCGCTGCCTTGCAGCACGGCGTCGGGCAGCACGCTGTTCACGCGAATGCCGCTGGCGCCGCCCTCCTCGGCCAGGCAGCGCGCCAGGTGCAGCTCGGCGGCTTTGGCAGCACTGTAGGCGGCGGCATTTTTGCCGGCATATACGCTGTTCTTGCTGCAGATGAAGATGATCGAGCCGCCCCGGCCTTGTTGCTTCATCACGCGGAAGGCCTCGCGCGCGACCAGGAAGTAGCCCGTAGCCAGGATGTCCATGTTGCGGTTCCAGTCGGCCAGCGTGGTCTCTTCGATCGGCGCGCTGGTGGCGATGCCGGCGTTGTTCACCACAATATCCACGCCGCCGTATTCGCGGCATGCCGTCGCAAAGGCTGCGGCGACCTCCGACTCGCTGGTGACGTTGCAGGAGACGGCAATCGCACGCTTCAGGCCATGCGCCTTGACGATATCGCCGGCCACTTCCTGCGCGCCTGCCAAGTTGATGTCGGCGATGATGACGTGCGCGCCCTCCTGCGCCAGCCGCTTCGCCGTCGCGCGGCCGATGCCGCTGGCCGCGCCGGTGATGAACGCGACACGGCCGGCCAGCTCGCGATCCGGCGGGCGCAGCGTGAGCTTGTATAGCTCCAGTGGCCAATACTCGATGTCAAAGGTTTCTTTCTCGTCGAGCGAGGTGAAGCGATCCACGCGCGTGCAGAGTTCCATGACGGCGATAGCCCGATGGTAGAGCTGGCGCGAGACGTCGGCCTGTGCTGCGTCGCGGCCGGTGTTGAACATGCCCAGGCCGGGCACCAAGATCACGCGCGGCGCGGGGTCGGCCATCTTCACGTTGGGATCCTGGTTGAAGCGGTTGAAGTATTCTGCGTAGCGCCTTGCGTATTGCGTCACGCCTTCCTCCAACGCCGTTTTGAGCTGCTCGACGTCTTTGCCATCCCATTCGACGAACAGCGGCACACGCTTGGTGTGCACCAGATGATCGGGGCAGGCCGCACCTACCTGCGAGAGTTCCTTCGCGTCATGCCGGGTGAGGAAGCGCAGCACATCTTCGCTGTCGACGAAGGTGACGATGGCTTTGCGCTGCGCCGTCACTGCGCCGCGGATCGTCGGCATCACGGCAGCGACGATGGCCTCACGGGCGTGCTTGCTGATGCTCAGGGTCAGCTTCTCCAGCGCCTCGTTCACCTTCGACAGGCCGAAGACGCGCCTTTCGGCTTCGCGCAGGGCGTCCTCGGCGCGCTGGATGTGCGCGATGGCGTTGTGATAGCTGCTCTTGGCGTCGTCGCCCCAGGTGATCAGGCCGTGCTTGCCCATGATGACACAGGTGGCTTCGGGATGCGCACGCAGCAGCATGCCGATCTGCTTGCTCAGGGCGAAGCCGGGCCGGATGTAGGGCACCCACACCATCGTGTCGCCGAACACCTCGCGCGCGGCGGCCTCGCCGCGTTCGGCGCAGGCCAGGGCGATGATCGCGTCAGGGTGGGTGTGATCCACGTGCGGGTAGGGCGTGAAGGCGTGCAGCAGCGTCTCGATGGACTGGCGCGGGCGGTTCGGCTCGAACTGGCAGCGGGTGAGGTAGGCGACCATCTCCTCGTCGCTCATCGCTTCACGCTCCATCAGCGGCAGCACTTCATCCAGCTTCAAGCCGGCAAAGTCCTTGCCGGTGCATGCCGCCATGTCGGCGCCGCTGCCTTTCACCCACAGCACATTGACCTCGCGCCCCAAGTGATCGCGCTCGACGGTCTTGACGGACGTGTTGCCGCCGAAGATGTTCACCACGCTGCGGTCGGCGGCGAGCAACCGCGAGCGATAGGCCAGCAGGTCGAGCGGACTCAACCCTGCTGCGTCATAGTCGTTCCACAAGTTCTTGGGCATATTCCGTGTTGAGTTTTCTTTTGCGTTGCAGGTTACACGTTGCAAGTCGTGCGTCCTGCGTCTTCCGTCCTCAGCTCGCAGCTCATAGCTCACAGCTCCCAACAGCGAGTGTATCGCGCTTTCGAAGTTGCGCTGTCCGCCGTGCGACGGGTGGCGAACGTAGGTCGCCGGCACGCTCAGCGCGCGCAGCGCGCGCTCGGCAGCGCGTCCGACGGCGACGATGCGCTCCGGCTGCTTCCATTCCAGGAACAGCTTAAGCACGAAGCAGCCGGCGCGCAATTCCGCCGCCGAAGGTTGGCGATTCGACAACGGCCGGCCGGGGTGGTGCGGATGCCAGGGGAATGCGTTCCAGAAGATCACGTCGTCATGTGCGCCGGCTGCGCGCCAGACACACTGTGCAGATCGCTCGTCGTAGTCGCCGCGCAGGCTGCTGGTGCGATAGCGCGGATCGCGCCATGCGCGCAGTTGTGCCTCGCTGGTGAACGGGATGCCGGTGAAGCGGCAGCCGCGATAGCCGGCCGCTTCACCGATCAGCGCGATGCAGGCATGTCGGCGCGCGTGCAGGTAGCGCATGAGGTTCGCCAGGCGGGTGCGCGGCGCGTCCGGCGCGTCCAGCGCTGGGCAGCGTTCGGCGTATGGGTTGAACGCGTGCAGCAGCGGGGTCGCCGGTTGGGTCAACGCGGCAAGCAATGCGTGCAGGCGCGTGTCGCTCACTTCACCCCTAAAATCCATCCCTCGATCTCGGCGATGGCGCGTTCCTCCGGCGAAAGTGCGGGATGGAGGAAGGTGTCGAGCGCGCCGTCGCGTGCTGTATGTTGCAGCCACGCCGTGACCACGTAGGCGTCGTGCTGGTCGGGTGTTCGGCCGTCGTTTGGCCACTGTGAGCGCCACAGGCTGGGATACACCTCGGCGATCAGCGACCGGCCGGGTGGAGCATCCCAGCCATCGAACGGCCAAAAGTGCACGCGTGCGCCGAGCTGCTGGCGCAAGTGGCGCAGCCACGGCAGCCCGGCGTGGGTGGATTTGGCGACGCTGCCCTGAACGTCAAAGAGGAAGACCGACTTGGCCGCGCCGGCGCGGATCTCGCACAGCCGGCGCCAGCGCCGGTCGCCCATGCGCGCCGCGCCGTTGCCAATGCGGCCTTCGCGCACGAAGTCCACAGAGGTCGCGTCCTCATCGGTCGGCCAATGGCGATGAAAGTCATCGAGGAAGATCGGCCAGTCCGGCGGCAGCGCGTATTTCTGGAAGTATTGCAGCGGGAAGGAGAAGCCGTGATCAATGCCGACCAGCGCCGGGGGGCCATCGCGGAGTTGTTCGACCAGCCACTCGGCGATGCCGCGCCGCGTCCAGTGCTTGCGCGCGCCGGACGGCGGACGCACCTCAGCCGGCGGCGCATCGCCCTCGGCCAAATAGACGCGCAGGCCGGGCAGACTGTCGGTCGGCGTCCGCGCGCCGGAGTAATCTATGCCGATGAAGCGGAGGAAGGTGGGCACAAGGGTTCATGCAATTGTATCCATGACGCTGATTTCTGACCTGTCCTGTCCTTAGCGGTCTGACCAAAACTGCGGCAGATAGGTGCGGTATGCAGTCAGATAGTCATCTAAGATCTGCTGCGCAACATCCATGTCGGTGATGACGGGATCGAGCAGGAGGCACTGCAGCGCTGCTTGACGGTCGCCGCGCACAGCCGCATCCACACACAGGCGTGAGACAGTCAATTCGCGGCGGCACAATTCGGCAATACACTCTGGCAAGTGCCCAACGCCAACTCCGTCCACCCCTGCAGCACTCACGACGCCGGGCACCTCGACGATGGCTCCTTCTGGCAAATTGGAGATGTATCCGCGATTTGGAATGTTTACCGCCAATTGGTAACGAGCACCAGCTCCGGCGATATTCTCGATCACTTCCAGGACCCCTTCGCTTTCTTCATCTTTCAGATTCTCGATGTCCAAGTTGCCTTCCGCCATCCGTGCGATGTCTGCGTGCCCTTCGTCGCGCAGCCGATCCCATAAGTCCCAGTCGTACAGGCTAATGTCGTACTTCTCCCACGGCCGAGTTACCACATCGCTCATCCAAGGCAAATATTCACATAGATGCTCGTCACCTGGAACCGGAAACAAACCGAATGCGTGGTATAGCCTGCGCGTCAGCGGCTCGAAACTTGGATCATAAGCTGCCCACCGCTCTGCGAAGAGCGGGTATAGATCCTGGCCCGTACGCCGGTCATGCATGGAGAGGATCCAGGTGAAATGATTGATGCCGGCTGCCTTGATAGCCACGCGTTCCATAGTCTGATGTCCGACGCTCAAATGGATCGGGATAACAGACGGGTGCGCCGACGTATTTGTGAATCCTGGCGGCACATCCAAGCCAAGATAATCGCTCAAGAGCAAGCCAACCATCGCATAGCCCATGTGGATTTGGTGGCACAATCCAATCACGCGGATACGGCTGTAACGTGCAATGGCGTCACAAATGCGGATCATCGGGTTCGAAAAGTTGATGAACCACGCATTAGGACATACACGTTCCATATCTTGCACGATTTCCATGACTGGCCCGATGTTGCGTGCGGCGTGGGCAAATCCACCAGGCCCCCCATTTTCAGCATACGGCTGCCGTATGCCGTATTTCAACGGAATTTCATAGTCGGAGCGCCACAGCTTCTCCCGCGGCGGCGCCTCGATAGCGGAAATGACATACTCTGCGCCGTCCAGAGCGTCGCAATGGTGCGTGTGTGTAGTGACGGTCATTTGCGAACCCCATTCACGGTTGAGGCGGGCTGCAAGGCCTCCCACGCTGGCTAGAGCATCCGGGTTGCGGTCAACAAGCGCCACACGGCTTCCGCGCAGTCGCTCGCTGCGCATCAGAGTGGCCAGTGTGCTGAGACCGAAGCTCGCGCTGCCAGCGCCGATCACAACAATTTTGGTTGGAAGCATGATGGAACCTCTTTCTGTAACTTCAGTGATTCGTTTCTCATGTGTTAACCGTCAACTCAAAGGCAGATGGCGAATGGCTCGTCTGGGAAGTCCTGGCACCTTGACTTCTTTGAAAGCTTCAGCGTAAAGCACGCCAGACTCCTGTCCCCAGAACATGTTCGGTGCCAGCACCACGTTCATCCAGTCATCGCTGTCTTTCCCCGCATACAAGGTATGAAGTTCTGCGAGGATGGTTGGATAGCACGTCATCGCTTGTCGCTTGGCGTCCACGACCTCGGTGATGTTCACGAACAAGGTGGGCGCGAAATCAATGGCGCTGGGCAAAGCGAATGTAAATACCCGTTTGACAGCGTGAGGTGGATAGAGGAGTTCAATGTGTGCCAAAGACGCAGTTAAACATGCATCCAGGCTCGCTTGTCCCGCGATGCGTAAATCAGGATGGGCGTCGTGCGGCCAGTGGCTGATCAGGACATCGGGTGTGAATTGCCGGATGGCCTGTGCGACCGCCAACCGAAGCTCGGGTGTGTTTTGCAGTTCGCCGTCTGGGAAGTTGAGCACCTGCACACCTTTCACTCCAAGAACCTGTGCTGCATTGGCTAACTCCTGTGTCTTGATGGCGGCGCATTCTGCGCGCGAGCGGTCTGAGTAGAGGATTGTGGCGATTCCTAGCTCGCCCGGAGTGAGCGAAACGACATAGACATCATCACCGCGACGAGTATGATTGGCGACCGTGCCGCTAAAGCACTGGCCCAGGTAGTCGGGATGCGCGATCAGCGCCAGTATTCGCATGGGTTCTCCTGAATGAAATTGATCTTCAGCCGTCGTAGTCAGCCTTTCACTGAGCCTGCCGTCAAGCCCTGTACCAGGTAGCGCTGGAAGAAGAGCGCCAGCAACACCGGCGGCAAACTGGCGATCACACCACCGGTCATGATCATTCCGTAATCGAGGCCAAATTGGGTGCTGAATTCTGAGATGATGACTGGCAATGTCTTCGATCCCAGGCTATGGCTCAAGATAAGCGCGAAAAGGAACTCATTCCAAGCGGTAAGAAAGGACAGGATGCCAACCGCCACAATCCCTGGCAGTGCCAGCGGCGCCGTGATACGCAGGAAGGCCCCCAGGCGTGTCGCTCCGTCTATCAATGCTGCCTCCTCGAGCTCAATCGGCAAACTTCTGATATATCCGGTCATCACCCATACGATGTAAGTGATGGTAAAGCCGCTATAGGTGATGATGAGAGACAAAGGGCTGTCTACAAGCCCGATCATCCGGAAGATGAAGAACAACGGTATGACTGTGGCGATAGCCGGCAGCATTTGCAGCGCCAGGATGCCGAATAGAAACGCCTGCCGCCCTACAAAGCGGAAGCGAGCGGTCGCGTACGACGTGAGCAGTCCGAACATCAGACAGACGGCTGTCGTCACGCCAGCGATCAATAGGCTGTTGTAAAGGCCGCGTAGCATTGTTCCAGCAGGCGATGATGTTGTTGCGCCCAGCAAGCTCACGCGGCCAGTGATGAAGAGGCTTTCGTAACGCTCGAGGGTTGGGCGCTCCGGCAACCAGCGCGGCGGCATGGAAAGGAGTTCGCGGCCTTCGCTAATGCTCGAAATGAACATCCAGGCCAACGGCGCGATCGTCTCAAGGACAACCAGCGCCGCGGATGCGTACATCAAGATCCTGATCGCATATTTGCCTAACCTGTAGCGTAGCAAGTGTAGGTGTAATGACTGGTTGCTCAATTGCATGTTCATCGCTTGTCTAATCAAGGGTCTCTTCTGTCCGCAGGATGCGAATGTACATGATTGCAATCAGGAGAGTTACAGCCCCAATCGTGAATGAAAGCGCCGAGCCATAACCGAATTGCAAGCTTAAGAAGGTGAGTTGATAGGTGTAGTAGCCAATGACCGTCGTTGCTCCACCGGGGCCGCCTGACGTCAGCATATAGATGATGTCGAATACACGAAAAGTCTCCATCGTGCGCACGATCAGGATTACAAGTAGGAATGGCTTCAAGGAGGGCAAAATGACGTGGCGCAGTTTACCGATGACACTCGCTCCATCTACTGAAGCGGCGTCATACAGATCTCGTGGAATCGTCTGCAAACCTGCGAGGAAGAGCACGGCATAGTAGGGCAGTACCTTCCAAGTGTCAGCCAGGATGACCATGTTCATGGCTAGTGATGCAGAGCCTAGCCAAACGACCGGCGCGTGGATGATGCCCAGTTGATAGAGCAGTCCATTCAGCGCGCCGTATGAAGCGTTGTAAATCCATTGCCATAGCGCGCCGTTCACAATCGTTGGAATCGCCCAAGGGAGCAGAATGAGTGCGCGGACGATGCTGCGCCCGTGAAAGCTCTGGTTCAACAGCAATGCGATCGCTAGGCCAAGTGGAATCTGGAGGGCAAGTGAGACGACAGCGAAGTACAGCGTTCGCCCGGTGGCGTTCCGGAAGGTAGGAGATTGAACAATGTCCACATAGTTCGCCAGGCCGACGAAGTGCATGTTCGCTCGAATATCCAGCCCCACCTCGTGCAGGCTGAGCCAGCCGGCGTAGAGCAGTGGGCCGAGGGTAACACCGGCGACGATAAGGAGTGTGGGCAAAATCAACGCCCAACCCGGCAGTTTCTCGCGTTTCATCAAGTTCAGGAAAGTGAAGCGCGGCGTGAAGGCGGTATGACGAATCGTAGAAGCCATCATTAGCGAATGGAGCCTCGATTGCTACCGTGCTGCTGCGACGCGCAGCCGATCCTGCGTAATTCGACTAAGGTGCAGCTATGCGACGTAACATCCTTCCGATGGACTTGAAACAAGCTCGACGCAGCGCACGGTGTTTCATGCATCCTGAGCTTGCCAAAGGACTCAAAGGGCATGAAACACCGCGCGCCGCTGAAGGCTGCCTTCTTTCCGGGAGCGCGCGACGTGAGTCGGCTAGATCGGCTTGAAGTCTCGATTCGAGATCTCTGCGATGGTATTCAACGTGTCTTTTGGCGATCGTTGCCCGGTCAGTGCCTTCGTCAATTCCACCTGTGCCATCTGTGACCAATCGTTGTACTTGACGAGCGAGGCCGAGGGACGGTGGACTAAATACTTCGACTGAGCAGCGATCTTCGGTAGGGCGGGAATTTCTTTGACCAGATCGGGGTCATTCCATGCCCACGCTTGGACGGGTGGGATGCCTGCGAGTGTCATCGCTTGCCGAGTGTTCTCAGGGTGACCGACGCCTGCGAGACGACGCACCCACTCGATTGCCAAATCCTTGTTCTTGGACTTGCTACCCACCGCTACGCCGCTCATGCCGGAACAACTCGCACTCTCCACACCTGCTGCTTTCGTGCCATAGAGCAAGCCCACGTCCACCTTGCCCACAATCTTGGACTCTTTCGGGTCATTGGATGTATTCCAGCCAAAGAGCCCCCAATTGGTCATCGCCATGTAGTCACTCGCAAAAAACGGGTTCATGACAGTGCGATCGTTAAAGGTGATGGAAGCTGGATCGAATACTTGGGCTGCCAGATTTTCGACCATGTAGGTAAGTGCGGCGATGCCTGGTTCATCGTTGACGACCCATGCGCCACCCTCGAACCATTTCCCGCCGAACGCATGGTGGATCATCGTCCAGTCGCAGATCAGGCCCTCAGCCTGCGCCCAGCCCCAACCCATCGGAAACTTGACGACGCCATCTGCCTGAGCTTGCTTGCCTACCGTGATGAGTTCCTCATAGGTGCGGGGAGGAGCGTCCAACCCGAGTTGCTCGACGATGTCCGTATTGAAGAACAGGTTCTTGAACCACGCGCCTCCAGGCATCGCCATCAGCTTGCCGTTCGAACTCAGACCTTCGATCAGTCCGGGCAAGAATCCATCTTTCTCTTGTTGGGTCAGGGTGTCATCTAGTGGCAAGGCAAATCCTGCATTTGCGAACTCGCCTACCCAGACGATGTCGAGACTATAGACGTCCAGGTCCGCACCTGCAGCGAGCGTTGAGACTATCTTCGTTCGCATCTGGTCGTACCCGGGCGCGATCAGCTCGAATTCGACCTCAGGGTGATCGCGCTTGAACTGTTCATTCAGGTATTCCCAGAAAGCTTTCTGGTCCGCACTTGTAATGAGGGTAAGCTTGGCCGATGCATAGGAAGTGACCGTCGGTTCAGCAACGGGCTGTTGTGACGCCGGCGTCGGCTGGGGGGCACGTGCGGGCGGCAGTGCACAGGCATGGAGAGCGGTTGCTCCAGCAACAAACCCAGCAGTCAGCCCAATTTGACGTAAGAATGCCCGCCGAGAGCATTTTGTTCTGGAAGTGAACATGTAAGGCTACCTCCTTTCCGTCAGGTGATCGCAAAGAGCAGTATTCAGCACTATACGGAAAGCTTAGGTATAGCACGTGACTTTTTCAGGGAAGCTGAATGACTTTTTCTTTGATTTTGGGAGATTTTGTCAAGTCAAAAGCTTGAAACCGTTCCAGACATAAGCATGGCGCGAGGAATCTGTCAATCTCAAAGCCGAGCTCACTCAAACTCCAGTATCTAGAACATGAGTTCACGCTTATCAAGTAGAGGTGAAATGTGGGTCAGCGCTATTCGGGATGAATGGTGGGGTGATTAATCCGCCCGAACGCATCCGGCGTGCATATTCACTTGGGGTGCACCCAGTGCGGGACCGGAAGAGCCGTGAGAAATAACTGGAATCGTATCCCAGCGCTGCGCACACTTCTTGAACTGACAACTTGGTGTGTGCCAAATACTCTTTCGCCCGCTCAATCCGCAGATCAATCAGGAATTCCTTCGGCGAACGGCCGGCTTGATCGGTGAAGACTTCACAGAAATAAGATGGGCTGTAGCCAACAGCGCGCGCTACATCGTTAATACTCAGTGGGGTTTCGAGGTTCGCTTGCATGAATTCGATTGCCTGGCCGACGATTTGCCGATGGCTCCGCGTGTGCTGGCGCGACGCTGCGCGCAGCTTACACAATTCTTGTTCGAGGTACAGATTTCGATGTGCAAGATTGGCGATCACATTGGCAATCATTCCCAACAAACCGGCAGCGCCGCCCAACTGGTCTTGCGTCATCTGCACTGAGCGATTGAGTGCCGCTTCGTATTCCGACCACGGAATGCCGTGCTCCAGTGCGAAAGAACGGTGCCAGGCTAGGTCGAGCCTGTCTTTTACAATCACCCGGTCGGTCATCAACTCACCAAGCAGTTTGCCTTCCACTATGACCGGGGCTACTGCGACTGCCAGCGCATCGTGAAACCACGTATAGACGTGCGGCTTGAGAGAACGCTCAGCAGCGCTTTCTGCGATCGGTGCAGAAATCCGATTCCAGTCGCGCCATCCGATTGTTTCCCCGATCAGGAACCAGAGATTCGGTTCACCATGATGCATACGGCGAACGTGTTGCCAAAATTCCTGATAGCGTTCTTCGTCCAGATAGAACTCTAAAACGCCTAAATACAGGGTCATGCCGGTCAGCCGCATGAAGTTTCTCGATAAATCCCAAATCGTCTCAGGCGCAATGAGTTGAAAGATGTAAGGGAGAGGTGGGTCTGGGAGCAAGGTGGGATTCCATAGGGATAGGTTGCGTTGGTAGACCGCTAGACGCGCCAGCGAAGTGAACTGGTATATGCCACCTGGACGCCCAATGATCCGCAGCACCGGTGCAGTCACCTCATCGAATGAAATGCAGTATGTTTCGAAGGGACGGCGCTTTGCGCGAGTAGCGGCGAAATCATAGGGCGGGGTGATTTTGAGATTCGACACCGGTTGCCAGAGCGCCTCGTTCTGGGAGCGGGTTTCGACGTTGAGCGAGCACCACCATCCACCATCCCAGTAAGGAAAGCCCATCGTCATCTCGATGCAGTTGAAGGTGACTGGATCTGGAAATTCGATCTCGTACCAATCCGGCTCGACAGCCTCGTTTTGCCCATCATATGTGTCGTAGGTGCTCGTTGTTGTGTATGCGGATAAGGACTGCCCGTCAAGGTGATAGACGGTCTCATTCAACAAGACGCGCGGGTCACGCGCTCCGCTCCCTACAGGTGTCATGACTGAGGCGGAGATTTTCGTCCCAGGAAGTGAAGTCAGGTTTTGCTCTTTAGTCCGCATGTGCATCGAAACAACCGTTGTTCAAATTCTACCGACCTACTGAGAACGCTAGCTTTCTCAGCGAATAACTTCTGCAGAACATTGAAGGCATCGCTGTGCGTAATCTGCGAAGGCTGCGCCTGACCCCAATATGTGCGAAGGGGCGAATCTACCGCGGACAGCCATCGCTGAGTCCTAGCACGCGCGCCAGATTGCCTCCCAATACCTTCTGCTGCGCAGCCGGGTCGTGATCGCGCAGCAAAGCACGATACATGGCAAGCTGCACATGCATCAACCCAAACGGCATGTCACTCCCGAAGCACAGCCGATCCGGCCCGAGCGTCTGCAGCGCGCGCAGGATAGCCCGCTCGCCGACGGCGCTGCCGATCAGCATGATGTTGGCGTGCTGGGCAGTGACCTCGATGGCGGAGCGATCCAGCGGTGGGATGCCGGCGCCGCCGATATGAATCAGGAAGAAGGTCGTTTCGGGGAAGCAGGCGGCAATGCGACCAAGCCGGACGGGATGGGTGTTCTCGTAGGCGTCGGCGCCGATATGGAAGGCCAGCGGCTTACCGTAGGCGGCGGCCGTTTCGATCAGCGACAGCACGTTCGGCTCGTCAATGACGTAGTCGTCCTGCGCGCCATTGAACTTGAGGCCGTGGAAACCATATTCTTCGAAGCAGCGCTTGATCATATCCCGGCTCGACTCGACGCCAAGCCGCGGGTTGGCCCAGCCAAAGCCAATCAGACGGTTGGGATATTTACAAGTGGCCTCGTAGACGGCACGGTTCTCCGGCGCAATGTCCTTGTTGTAGGGCGGTTTGAGCCAGACCAGCGCTTTGTCTACGCCGGCACGATCCATGTGGACGATCAACTCGTCGGCGGTGATGGCCAGGGCGTCGAACTTGTGCGATGAGATGTGACAGTCGGCGTCAATGATCATGATGGACTTGATGGAATTGAGAAATGCCGGTCAGGCCGCGAAGAACGTCGTCACCGACATGGCCGGCGCGCAGTAATTTAGCGCATCGTCCTTCAGTTCGAATTCGCCCAGCGCGATGTAGCGCTCAGTCTCTGAGCTACGATGCGCTGTGAAACGTGACGCACCTCCCACAACTCGGATGGACAGTGCGACGGACTCCTGCGCCAGGCTGATTACGATGAACGCGTCGGGGTTTTTCGTGCCGTTGCTCCCGAAACCGATCAGGGTCACTTCGGGATCGTTGGATCGCACGTGCGCCACGGCCATGCCCGGCTGTCCCGCCCGGCAGACCTGTTTGAAGAAGTAGTAACCCTTTTCCACGATGAAGCGGCCGCTATCGTCAATTCGGATGGCTGTGCCGGGATTGGGATCACCTCCGACCCACTGGCTGGAGCGCTGCACGGTGGCCCAGGGGATGATAGCGTTTACCTTCGCCGAATAGATGTTGTTGTGAATCTCCCACACGAAGGCCGCATCCATTCGGCTCCAACTAGTGGAGGTTACCCAGGCGTGCAGGTCAGGCCGGCGCTCACGCAACGTGTCTATGCCCACGCTGCGCCAATCGCCATACCAGCGGCCTATGCCTCGACCGAAGAAGCCATGCGAAGTGATCAGCCCGATGTTAGCGATGGCTTGCGCGTCCTCGACGATGGCATCGGCATAGCCGTACTCGAAGAAGCGATACCAGTTGCTCGGCTCACCTGGCGCGATGCCGACATCTTGCATCCCCTGTTGATCGAGCATCTCGCGCATGAATCCGATAAAGTCCGCGACCTGCTCCGGCGGCCAGTACATGTTGTAATCATGACTGAGCGCGTCCCAGGTGCTGCCATCCAGCGGCCAGCGTTGCCAGTCCTCGCCTTCGTTGTGCAACGACACATATCGCACTGGAAATCCTTCGACCTCGCGCAGATATTTGGCCCAGGCGATCAGGTATTTGGCAACTTCGTATTTCAACTCCGGGTCGAGGTCGCGGCCACGCACGAACTTCTGCCGGGTCATCCAGGCTGGCGGACCGTAAAGAGTGGTGATGATTTGAAGGTCATCGCCCCGCGCGCGCGTCTTGTTCAGGCCCTCTCGCACGAAGTAGCGCATCCACTGGGTGGTCGAGGCGTGATCGTAAGCCGCCGGGTCAATCACATGGCGGTCGTAGCGGTAGCCAGGCCCTGGTTCTGGCTGGTGAAACGGGTCGAGAAACATCTTGACCAGGCCGGGCTTCAAGCCATCCGGCCCGAAGATCAACTCGATGATCTCTTGACGTTGGGCTTCGGTCAGCGTGCTGAACCCGCCGTATTCCTGCGGTTCGGTGAAATAGTCGCGCGTCTGCGCAGCTTCGACGTAGTTCACGCCGAAGCCATCCCAGTCGCGGAGCTTTTTCGTGAAATCAACCTGTGCAGTTCTCATGAAGTCTTGCTATCCTTTCAATCCTGTTTTCGATACACCTTCGACGAGTTGCTGTTGCGCCGCGACGAAGATGACAAACGCCGGGATGAGTGAGATGACCGACATGGCGAACAGTGAGCCGAGCGAGGAGCGGTCTTGCGAATCTACGAATGCGCGCAGGGCCAACGAAACGGTATACGACGTGATCCTGCTCAGATACAGGAGCTGGCTGAAGAAGTCGTCCCACGTCCAGATAAAGGTGAAGATTGCTGTCGTCACCAGCGCCGGGGCAGCGAGAGGCACGATGATGCGCCAGAAGATCTGCCATTCGCTCGCTCCGTCTATCGCCGCTGCGTCGTCGAGGTCGCGCGGCAGGCCGCGGATAAATTGGACGATCAGGAAGACGAAAAACGAGTTGACCGCGAAGAAGTGCGGTATGGTCAGCGGTAGGATGGTGTTCACCCAGCCGAGCTGGAAGAACATGATGTAGCGCGGTATGAGCGTGACGTGGTAAGGCAACATGATGGTGCCGAGCATGAGCGCGAACCACAACCGCTTGAGTCGAAAGTCCAGGCGTGCGAAGGCATAGGCAGCCAGCGCGCAGCTCAGCACCGTGCCCACTACAGACAGACCGGAGATGATGAACGAGTTGACGTAGAAGAGGGAGAACGGCACATTGAGCGCCGTCCAGCCGGCCACGTAATTTTGCAAGGTGAATGGCCGGGGGATCAGCCCGAGATCTTGGAAGATGACGTTCTCCGGTTTGAACGAGCTGCTGAGCATCCACAGCAGCGGATACAGCATCGCTACTGCGCCCATCAGCAGCAGGATGTGTTTGATCGCGCTCGAAAGCAACGGGCGGCGTGCTCGTCGCGCCTGGTTGAAAGTTGCCGTCATCGCGTTCACCTCATGACTCGTAATAGACCCAGTATTTCGAGGAGAGGAATGACACGAGCGTCAAGCCTCCGACGATGCCCAACAGCACCCATGCCATGGCCGACGCATAGCCCATGTTGAACGCGGAGAACCCCTGTTGATAGAGATACAGCGTGTAGAACAGGGTCGAATTCACCGGCCCGCCTGTGCCGCCGCTGACGATGAACGCTTGGGTAAAGGTTTGAAAAGCGGAGATGATCTGTAACACCAGGTTGAAGAAGATGATGGGCGTGAGCAGCGGGATAGTGATGCGCCAGAAGCGGCTCCACCGTCCAGCGCCATCTATTTCCGCTGCCTCGTAGAATTCACGGGGGATTTGCTTTAGCCCTGCCAGGAAGATGATCATCGGCGAGCCGAATTGCCAAATGCGCAGCAGAACCAGGGTATAGACCGCTGTTTCGGGTGTGCCGATCCAACTGATGCCTTGAATGCCGACGAGCGCCAACACCTGATTGATCAAGCCGTCTAGCCCGAACACCTGCCGCCACAAGATGGCGATAGCAACGCTGCCCCCCAGGAGCGACGGAAGATAGTAGATCGCGCGATATAGACTAAGTGCGCGGAGGCCGCGGTTCAGCACGATCGCGATCGCCAACGCGAGTGTCAACTGGAGTGGAACGGAGACGAAGACGTAGTTCGCTGTAACCTGCAGTGCCTTCGCGAAGCGGGGATCGCGCGTGAACATTACGATGTAATTGTTCAACCCCGTCCACTCTGGCGCACTCAGCAGGTCGTAGCGCGTGAATGAGAGATAAGCCGACGCCAGAATCGGACCTGCAGAAAAGATCAGCAAGCCAAGCAGCCAGGGCGCGAGAAACGCGTAGGCCACGAGGTTCTTGCGCGCCTCCTTGCTGGCGCGCAGCCGGCGCGGCGGAGTCACCGCGCTGATGCTGCCTGCCGGGCTGGTCTGTAAAGTCTGTCTCATTCACATCCTCGCGACGCGGGTAGCGCCATGGGGCGCATCGCGCCTGAAACTAGCGATGCGCCCCGGTAATGCCGATGTGCAGTGAGCTGCGCCGGCTACGTCGTCAGGATGCGCTGTGCATCATCGAAGTATCGGTCCACCGCCTCCTTGAGCGTCAGGCGGCCAAACGCCAGCTCGAAGTAAGCGTCCGTCCAGGCCGATTGGACTTGCGCGGCTTGGGTTGGGCGGTCTGGAGCAGGCATCATGCTGTCAGCTAAGGCCTTGACCAGCTCGACGCCCTTGCGCGTCGGGGCGTTAAGGGTAGGTAGGATCATGTCTACGATCTTCTTGTTGCCTGGCAGGCCGTGTTCGGCGGCGTAGATCTTGGCCGGCTCTGGGTCATTGATGAACCAGTTGATGAACTCGGCGGATTCGTCCACATGTTGCGTCTTGGCGTAGATCGAAATCCAGGCCGTGCCGAGGTGATCACCCGAAGGGGAATCGGCTTTGGGCCCACGAGGGATCGGGGCGATCCCCAGTTCGTCCTCCATGAATTCCTGAAAGATCTGCAGTTGGTTGGCGCTCATCAAGTGAACCGGTACCATCTTTTTAGCCAGCATCGAGTCAGCATGGGTGGCGTTCATAAACTCTTGGCTCAAAGCCGGCGGCGGTAGCGCTCCCGCTTTGCGTAGACCCTCCCACATGCTCCAGTAATCGGCGACGACTTCTTTCGGGTAGCCCAGTTCCTTCAGGTTCTCTCCTTGATACAGGTCGAAGCCAAGTTGCCGGATGTAGGTCTCGTAAGCGCCGCTCCAGGCGCCTTGGTCGGTGCAGGCATACTGCTTCTCGGCCAGTTTGGGTTGAATCTCAGAGATCAGCGTGGTGAAGTCGGCCCACTTCCAAGTCCATGCCGGGGGCTGAATGCTGAGGGTTTTCAACCAGTTCTCGTTAAACATGCTGGAGGCTGTCGTCCCACCCAGCGCGATCATCCAATTCTTGCCGCCACGCTTGCCGGCATCCACGGTGCCCTTAGGCCAATCGGTGAGATCAATCTTGCCGCTCTCGACGAGCGGATCAAGCGGCAGCAGCACGCCTCGGTTAGCATACTCGTTAACGCGGTCTTGATGCATGTGGATCAGATCAGGCACGTTGCCGGCTGCAACCTGAGTCGCCAATTTCTCCCAGTAGGGCGGGCCGGCGGCGAACTCTCGTTCGAATGTGATGTTGGGTTTCAACTGTTGGTAGAGGTCGAGGATGGCGTTGTACTTCTTGTGACGAGGCTCTCCGCCCCACCATGTGATGCGCAGCGTGACCCGTTGGGCGGTTTCTGGGGCGGATGTGGGGGCGGCGGCTTCATCACCCGATTCGGCGGGCGATTGCGGCGCGGGCACTGCAGGTGGTGGCGTGGGCGCTGCACACGCTGCCAGCGCTAATGCGCCAGAACCCACTGCCGCCATGCGCAGCAGTCTGCGCCTTGAAATCTTGTGATTCATTTCTGTTCCTCCTTCTTAGGTGAACTCGGGAACATTTGGACATGAACGAATGAATGCGTGATCGAGCGTTGGAATGTCGAGTCCTTTGACTTGAGAGGAGAGGCTATCCGGGTGCTGGCGCATCACCTCCTTCAAACCTGACTAGACGTGAGCGTGGGTTGCTCCGCTTGTGCTGCTTGCTCGCGTAACATCGCTTTGGTCTCTTCGCAAACCTCCTTGTTGATAGTGCGGTGCAGCGTGATCAGCCGTTCGAGGTCATGCGCCTTCAGGGCATCCAAAATGAGACGATGGTCATACAGCACTCGCGGGATGACCCTCGTCGTGTCGAAACGCCAGCGACGCGCAACCAATACTTCCCATTGCCCCATGATTTGGCCCCACCAACCCAGCAGCCGGCCATTGCCGGTCTTGCGAATCATGTATTCGTGAAATTGCCGGTCGCTGCTCACCAGTCTGATGAAATCTTGCGAGGCGATGAAGCGCTCCTGTCTCGCGATTTCACCTTCAAGTTGGTCGAAATCGTACTGGGTGAGTGTGGATACGACCTGTTCGCTGGCATAGATCTCCATCATCAGTCGCAGGTTGATAATTTCATCCACGTCCGATTCGGTGGGGTTCCACACATAGGCGCTGTAGTTAGTGCTGCTTCGCACCAATCCCAAGGCTTCGAGCCGGGTTAACGCCTCGCGCACAGGGCTGCGACTGACGCCAAGCCGGCTGGCGAGTGTCGCTTCGGCAAGCCGCTCACCTGGTGCAAGCTGACCTGCCACAATGGCGGCGCGAAGCTGTTCTGTCACCCTGTCGGCCAGTGAGCTTTGCATAACTTGTGGGAGTGTTTGATCATTAATCATCGTTGCATTACATAGCTGGCGTCATAAAAATATCAAGAGATAACGGCGGGATACAGTATACTGTGTTCTATACTAGCATGGTGGTCCTTGGTTGTCAAGCCGCATTCAGGCTCAATCTAGGGCTTACGCATCACATAAACTATGTGCATGGGAAGTCCAATCAGCATTCAGGCGCATTTTGCGCAACTCCACGATCCGCGCGATCCAGACGCGTGCGAGCACAAGCTCCTGGATATTTTGGTGATTGCGCTATGCGCTGTAATCTGTGGGGCTGAACACTTCACCGAGATGGAAGTGTTCGGCCAGGCAAAAGAGAAGTGGTTCAGGACATTTCTAGCGTTGCCGAACGGCATCCCGTCGCATGACACGTTTCGGCGGGTGTTCATGCTGCTGGATCGGGAACAGATGCAAACCTGCTTTCGCAACTGGGTGCGGGAGGTGGCACGGTTGCAGATCGGCGAGGTGGTGTCGCTGGATGGCAAGTGGCTGACTGGGACAGCGACCGGTGGCATGAACTTCAGCGCCGCCAAGATGGTCAGTGCGTGGGCGAGTGAGGCCGGCCTGGTATTAGGCCAACGGGGCGTGGCCGAGGGGAGCAACGAAATCGCGGCCGTGCCTGAGTTGTTGAAAGCGCTGTATCTGCGCGGCTGTATCGTGACCATGGACGCGGCTCACTGCCAAACTGAGAATACGCGGCTGATCGTCGAGGCTGGGGCGGACTATGTGTTGGCGGTCAAAGACAATCAAGGCACGTTGTATGAAGACATCCGCCGGACGTTGAGCACGAAGCGCAGACGCACTTCCAGCATGTCCAACACACGCGTCGAGACCCGCGATGATGGGCATGGACGCCTCGAGATTCGCCGCTATGTGCTGATCACCGACCCGACCTACATCGACTACATCAATCACACCGGACACTGGCACGCACTACGCAGCATCGGACGCGTCGAGCGCGAGCGACGGGTCGGCGACACGGTCGAGCACCATACCGCTTATTTCATCTCCAGCCTCAACACCGATGCTGCAGACTTTGAACGGGCCGTGCGCCGTCACTGGAACATCGAGAACGAGCTGCATTGGCGATTAGATGTCGCCTTGCGTGAAGATGATTGTCGCGTGCGCACCGCCCGTGCCGTTGAGAACTTCGCGGTCATGCGCCACATCGCCCTGAATCTGCTCAAACGGGATACCTCGCTCAAGGTCGGTGTCAAAAGCAAACGGCTGGCCGCCGGCTGGGATCATGACTATCTGCTCAAGCTGCTCACCGGCGAACCTTAAATTGTCGATGCGTAAGCCCTAGCTCAATCAAGAAGGGTAGGAAGAGTACGCGACGCCTGTCGCGCTCTAAGTGGCTCGGGGGACGCGGCAAGGCCTTGTGAGGCAATCTGCCTCTCACGGCCATGAATCTTGCGACTCGTTCGGGAGGGTCTGTTTAGCCTACGTAAAGCTTGGCTACGCCGAGTCCATGCTCAATCAGATCTTCGGTCAGCAACGTGTCAGATACCCCACAGCTGACTTGGTTAGGAAGGATGGTTCAGATCGAGTGGCTAGCTCTTTGCGGCCACTCCTCGACCAGCTCGGCGACCGCATCGCGCTGTGTTCAATCCCCCTCCGGATACCCGCCGCCACCGACGCTCACGCCGCGCTCGGCAGCGATCTTCTGCTCGTAGCCGCTCTCGCGCAGCGCAGCGATCGGGTCGGGGTGTAGCCCCATCTCCTCGCGCACCCGCGCCAGCAGCGGACGCACGTCGGTCTCGAAGGCGTCCATCAACACGCGGTGCGCGCCCAGCACGTCGTGCGCGGCTTGGCGCTCGCGCAGGCAGGCGCGATCCACGATGAGCGCCTTCGCGTAGGCCGTCTGAATGTTGATCACCGACTGCACCATGGCCTCGATCTTCGGCTCGATCACATGGCTCTGGTCAATCATGTAGGCCACGTCCTTTGCCGCGTCGCCGGCGGCCACCAGCTCGTTGAAGATCAAGAACATCTCCAGCGGGTTGATCGTGCCGACGATCAGGTCATCGTCGCCGTATTTGCGATTGTTGAAGTGGAAGCCGCCCAGCTTGCCCTCGTCGAGCAACGTGGCGACGATGTGCTCGATGTTCACGCCCTGCGCATGATGGCCGAGATCTACGAGCACCTGCGCCCGCGGGCCGAGCTTGATGCACACGGCGTAGGCCTGGCCCCAGTCCGACAGGTCGGTGTGATAGAAGGCCGGCTCGTAGAACTTGTATTCGATCAGCATGCGCATGTGGTCGGGCAAGGCGGCGTAGACCTCCTTGAGGAAAGCGATCATGCGGTGCCGGCGTTCGACGAACGACTCCTGGCCGGCATAGTTGGTGCCGTCGCCATACCACAGGCTGATGGCGTGCGAGCCGACGCGCTTGGCGATCTCGATGCATTCCAGATGGTGTTCCAGCGCGATTTGGCGAATGGCCGGATCGGCGTTGGTGATGCTGCCCCACTTGTAGCGGTCGGCCTGGAAGGTGTTGGTGTTCACCGCGCCGATGGCCACGCCTTGTGCCTCGGCATACTCGGCCAGGTCGTCCCAGTCCTTCACCTTGTCCCAGGGGATGTGGATGGCGACGGTGGGGCATACGCCGGTGAGCTTGTGGACGAAGCCGGCGTCGGTCAGCTTCTCATAGATGTTGCGCGCCGCGCCGGGCCAAGCGTAGGTCTTGAAGCGCGTGCCGGTGTTGGCGAAGCCCCACGACGGCAACTCGATCTTCTGCGCCTTCAGTTGCGCCTTCACCGCCTCGACGTCAATGCCCTTCGCTGCGAGTTGGTCGGCGAGAATTTGGTAGTTCGACATCGTCTCTCAGGAGGATGATTGATGATTAATGATTGATGATTGGAAGAGTGGATGGAATCATCAATCATCAGTCATCAATCATCAATCCAAATGAAACACCTCTTCTAACATGACGAAGCTCTGATCGGCGTGCCTGCCGCCGGTGTCCTCGAAGAAGTCCTTCATATATTCTTGCCAGCGCGCGTTCACTTCTTTCTTCGCCATGCCGTCCAGCGCGGCTTGGAAGTCGGGCGTTTCGACGTAGAAGAACAGCGTGCCGTCGTCGCGCATGAAGATCGAATAGTTGTGCCAGCCGGTCTCGCGCAGGGCGTCCAGCATCTCCGGCCAGACCTCCTTGTGGCGGCGCTTGTATTCTTCGATCATGTCCGGCTTAACCTTGAGCATGAAGCCGACGCGTTGCATGATGAGCCTCCTGTGCGAAATTTGTGGCGCAGAGTTTAACCGCGTCGAGGGCAGGATGCCAAGATGACGATCCGACAAATTTAGTCCTCGCGCAACAAGCGAATGGGCACGCCGCCGACGAACGCACCGGGCGGCACGTCGCGGTTCACCAGGCTCATTGCGCTCACCGTCGCACCCTCGCCGACGATCACGCCGGGCAGCAGGGTGCAGTTCGCGCCGATCGTCGCGCCTCGGCAGATGCGCACCGGCCCGCGCCGCCATTCATGGCGCATGAACTCATGGGCCAGGATCGTCGTGTTGTAGCCCACCGTCGCATCATCCTCGATGGTGATGTCTTGCGGGAAGAAGATGTCCAGCATTACACCCAAGCCGATGGCGGCGTGCGGGGCGATCTGCGCGCCCGTTAGCCGGAGCAGCGCGCGTTTGATGCCGAAGCTGGGCGCAATGCGCGCGGCGTAGATACACAACGCATTGCGCAACACGCGCAGCGTGCCGCCGGTGAGTTGAGGGAAGTACCACAGCGCGGCGCGCTCGCCGGCGGAAGGGAAGGTCTGGCAGCGCGCCTTGCGCGACTCGGTAGGCGGGAGTTCCATGCCGCGGCAATCGTACTGCAACCCGCCGGGCGGCAGCGCGTCGCGTTTTGTTGCGAGCTGGCCTGCAGGATTGACCTGTGTATAATCTAAGCACGCAAGCCGAAGTGGCGGAATTGGCAGACGCGCTACGTTCAGGGCGTAGTGAGGGTTCCCTCATCCGGGTTCAAGTCCCGGCTTCGGCATCTCCGATTCCGGATCAGCAAACATGGCTCAACCACTTGTGCCTCACCGATTCGATCAGGTTTCGTCATCCTCCACCGTGAATCGCTTGCTGATCTGGTTCTCGATCGGCGCGCTGTTGCTCTCGTTGCCGCTGGCGTTCAACATCGTGTATCGTGTGCAGGCCGAAGCGCGCATGCGCGCTGAAGTAGAACGCATGACGCAGCAGGTGAGCGCAGCAGAAGCCAAACTTAACGGCCTGCGCGCCGCGTTAGATTATGCGCGTAGCGATGCTTTCGTCGAGGAATGGGCGCGTGTGCGAGCGCGCTGGGGCAGGGAAGGCGAGGTGATCGTCGTGCCGCCAGCGACGCGACACCCTGCCCGCCTGTGGTGGGAAGACTTCCTCAAGTGACGCGCAAGCCTAGACGCCTGCGTCAACGCATGATTCGTCAGACGCAAGGAGGATCAATTTCATCATGTTTGGAAGGGACAAAAGCGCAGCACAACAGCCGCAGCAACCGCACTCGCCCTATCAGGGCAGCCAGGTGAATGCGACTACGCAAAGCATTCCGGTCGCGGCAAACACCACGCCAAAGATCGAAACCGTCATCGGCCCGAACTGCCGGCTGACCGGCACCCTGCAGAGCGATGGCGGCATTCGCATCGAAGGCATCTTCGAGGGCAACTTACAGACGACCGGCAACTTGGTCGTCGCGGAGTCGGCGCGCGTGGTGGCTGAAATCCAGGCTTACAACGTCACCGTCTCCGGCCAGGTGAAGGGCAACATCACCGCTAACAAGGTGGAGATCACCGAGACCGGCAAGGTGTGGGGCGACCTGAACGTGAACAGCATGCTGCTGCACGAGGGCGCCTATCTGCGCGGCAACACGAACATGGCAGGCGACGTCGAGCCGCCGGCCTTCGAGCCGCCGCGCATCGCCGCGCCCCGGCCGGTCGCCGCCATCGAAGGCGAAGTGGACGAGTCCTGATGCTCACCGTCGCCGAAGTCGAGCGCATCGCCCGGCTCGCGCGGCTGGCGCTGAGCGAGGACGAGAAGGCACGCTACGCGCGCCAGCTCTCCGCCGTCCTCGATTACGCTGCGCAACTGGCCGAGCTAGACGTCGAAGGCATTCCGCCTACGGCCAGCGTGTTGGCCGTGCACAGCGTGATGCGCGAGGGCGATGAAGTCGTCGCCGGCTTGCCACGCGCCGATGCCCTGCGCAACGCGCCCGACACCGACGGTGCCAGCTTCGTCGTGCAGGCCACCTTCGACGAAGAATGACGGCCAGAGGGCAGATGGTCAGATGGTCAGAAGTCAGAAGGTCAGAAGTCAGACCTGACCTCTGACTTCTGACCTTCTGACTTCTGAATTCTGACTTCTGAATTCTCAATTCCGCATGCTCACCGTGCACGCCGCGCGTGAACGCCTGCGCCGTCGCGAGGTCTCGGCGGTGGAGTTGACGCGTGCGTTTCTTGAACGCATCCATGCGCTCAACCCGCGCCTGAATGCGTATCTGACGGTGGCCGACGAAGCGGCGCTGGCGATGGCGCGCGAAGCGGATGAACGCATGGCGCGCGGCGAGGATACGCCGCTGCTGGGCGTGCCGGTCGCGATCAAAGACGTGCTCTCCACGCGCGACATGCGCACCACTGCCGGCTCGAAGATCCTCGCAAACTACACGCCGAGCTGGGATGCGACGGCCGTCTCCCGGCTGCGCGCGATGGGCGCGGTCTTCCTCGGCAAGCTGAACTGCGACGAGTTCGCCATGGGCTCGTCCACGGAGAATTCGGCCTTCGGCCCGACGCGCAACCCGTGGGACGAGACGCGCGTGCCGGGCGGCTCATCAGGTGGGTCGGCTGCGGCAGTCGCGGCGGACTTGTGCTGCGCTGCCCTAGGCACCGACACCGGCGGGAGCATTCGCCAGCCGGCGGCGCTGTGCGGCGTGACCGGCCTGAAGAACTCCTACGGGCGCGTGTCCCGCTATGGCCTAATTGCCTTCGCGTCCTCGCTGGACACGGTGGGTGCGTTGACGAAGGACGCGCGCGACGCGGCCATCATGCTGCGCGCGATGGAAGGGCGCGATTCGTGCGACTCGACCTCGGTGGACGTCCCGCCGATTGATGTGGACGCGCTGGATGCAGCGCGCGATTCGCTGCATGGTTTGCGCGTCGGCGTGCCGGTCGAGTATTTCAGCGACGGCATGCAGCCCGATGTGGAACAGCGCGTGCGTGAAGCCATTGCACATCTGCAGACGATGGGTGCGGAGGTGTGCGAGATTAGCCTGCCGCGCACACATCTGGGTTTGCCGGTCTATTACATCATCGCGCCCGCCGAAGCTTCGGCCAATCTCGCGCGCTTCGACGGCGTGAAATACGGTCTCCGTGTGCAGGGGCGCGACTTGATCGCGACATACATGGAGACGCGCGGCGCCGGCTTCGGCGCGGAGGTGAAGCGGCGCATCATGCTGGGCACGTACGCGTTGAGCGCCGGGTATTACGACGCCTACTACATCCGCGCGCAGAAGGTGCGCACCTTGATCAAGCGCGACTTCGAGCAGGCGTTCGCGCAAGTGGATATCATCGCCGCGCCGGTGTCGCCGACGACGGCCTTCCCACTCGGGGCTAAGACAGACGATCCGATTCAAATGTATCTGGCCGATGTGTTCACGCTGCCGGTGAGCTTGGCCGGCATTTGCGGCATCAGCATCCCATGTGGCTTCGATCGCGAGGGCTTGCCCGTCGGCCTACAATTAATCGGCCCGGCGTTCGGTGAGCAGCGCGTACTCGAAGTCGCGCATGCGTTTCAGCAGACGACAGACTTTCATTTGAAGAAACCGAGGCTGAGCTGTGAGCTATGAGCTGTGAGCGGTGAGCTATGAGCGGTGAGTTCTGACACCTGATTTCTGGCTTCTGACTTCTGAACCATGAACGTCATCATCCCACTCGCCGGATTCGGCACGCGGCTGAGGCCGCATACATACTCCAAACCCAAGCCGCTGGTCAGCGTGGCCGGCAAGCCCGTGCTCGGCCACATCTTGGATAAGATGCTCAACGAGTTCCGGGTGGACAAGGTGGTGTTCGTCGTCGGCTACCTGGGCGAACAGATCGAGCGCTACGTGAAGACGGCCTATCCGGCGTTGCACGGCGAGTATGTGGAGCAGGAGGAGCTGAACGGGCAAGCGCCGGCCATCCTGCTGGCCCGCGGCAAGGTGAGCGGCCCGACGCTCATCGTGTTCGTGGACACGCTGGCCGACGCCGACCTGTCCAAGCTGACCGATGAAACGTGCGATGGCGTGATCTACGTCAAAGAAGTCGAAGACCCGCGTCGCTTCGGCGTCGTGCAGATCGGCGCCGACGGCTACATCACGCGCTTCATCGAGAAGCCATCCACCACGGAGAACCGGCTGGCAGTGATCGGCATGTACTACGTGCGGGATGCCGAACGCCTGATGGTGGCCTGCGAGGAACTCATGCGGCGCGGCATCAAGACCAAGAACGAATACTTCCTCGCCGACGCCTTCAACATCATGATCGAAGGCGGGGCAAAGCTGCGCCCGCAGGCGGTGAGCGTCTGGCTCGACTGCGGCACATCGCAGACGGTGCTGGAGACCAATCGCTACCTGCTCCAGCACGGTCACGACAACAGCAGCGAATGGCGCAACGGCGCATGTGTGGTCGTACCGCCGGTCAACATCCACCCCACTGCGAAGATCATCAACAGCGTGATCGGCCCGCATGTGACCATCGGCGAGGGATGCCGCATCGAAAGCAGCGTGGTGCGCGAGAGCATCGTCGAGGCCGGCGCGGAGGTCGTGGATCATGTGTTGGCCAACTCGCTGATCGGCCGCGATGCGGTGTTGCATGGTCGCCCGCGCCGCTTCAACGTCGGCGACAACAGCGTCGTGGGCTTCGACGCGGACTGAATGTCTCCTCTTGATCTATTTTGCCTTCGCGTTCCTGGCGGTGAACCGGGCGCGGCTTTTTGTCTCCGACGCCCGGACATACAATGCAGCCCATGGCACACTTCGACCAGGGCTACGCGCTTGTGATCGGCATCGCCAACTATCCCCACGTCCGGCCGTTGCCTGAATCGGTGTTGAACGATGCGCGCGCCATCAGCGCGATCCTGCAGGATCCCACGCGCGCCGGCTACCCGAGGGATCACGTCCGGCTACTGCTGGACAAGGACGCCACTCGACAAGGCATCCTGAACGGCCTGGCCTGGCTGGCCAACAACGCCGGCCCAGACGCGACGGCCGTTGTGTACTTCAGCGGGCACGGCGGTCGCATCACCGGTGGCGAATACGCCGGCAACTACCTCATCCCCTACGACACGCGCCTGAACGCCATCAAAACGACGGCCATCAGCAGCGCCGAGTTCACAGCGGCACTGAACAAGGTCCAGACGCAGAAGCTGGTCGTGCTGCTAGACGCCTGTCACTCCGGCGGCACGGGCGATCCGAAAGATGCAGGCCTCGCCGGCGAGGCGCTCGATCCAAACGCCGGCTTGCTCATCAACATGGATGCCAAAGCGGTGGATGAGCCGGCGGTGAAGCGCGGCCTGGACGATGCTGCCTACGATCAGTTGAAGCAAGGCTCCGGCCGGGTGATCTTTGCCTCGTCCAAGTCCGAGGAGGTCTCCTACGTCCTGCCGAACGCGCAGAACAGCCTGTTCACGCAGTGCCTGCTCGAAGCGCTCAACGGTAAGGCGAAGCACGAGGGCGACGGCCTGCTGCGCATCTTCGACGTAGTCTCCTACGTGTTCCAAGAAGTGCCCAAGCGCCACGCTAAACAGCACCCCATCTTCAAGGTCAACGATCTGGACGCCAACTTCGCGCTGGCGCTCTACCTGGGCGGCGAGAAGACGCTGGCCGGCGCACCTGTGCAGCCGACGAGGGCTGCCGACCTAATCGCGCTGCTGCCCAAGCGAACGACGCTCAACACTTCGAACATCGTCGCCGTCCGCAATTTCATAGACGAGCACTACACGCTGGATGAGATGGAAGTGTTGTGCGCCGACGTCGCCGCAATCATCGAGGAGCGCACCGGCCAGCCGACTCGGCTCAGCCTCAGCGATGTCGGCGCTGTTGGCAAGCCGAAGAAGTTGACAGCGCAGGCTATCGCCGAGCATCTGAACCGGCGCGGTTGGCTGCCCTATCTGGTCGAAGTGCTCCGCCGAGACTTCCCCGACCAAGTTTGATCCCCGCATTGCATCGTCTATGGACGTCGTGATGCCGAAGGTCGGCTTGACGATGACCGAGGGCGTCATCGTGCAGTGGCACAAGCGCGAAGGTGACTTCGTGCACAAGGGCGAGCTGCTCTTCACGTTCGAGACCGAGAAGTCCACGCTCGACTACGAAGCGCCGGAGTCGGGGGTGCTGGCGAAGATCCTCGTGCCGGAGGGCCAGACCGTGCCATGCCTGGCGCCGGTCGCGCAGATTGGGGAGCAACGCCCGACTCCCGACTCACCACTCCCCACGTTCGACTCCCCACTTCCCACTTCCCACTCCCAACTTCCCACAGTTCAGTCGGAAGTCGGAAGTCGGGAGTCCGCTCTTCCGACCGACCTACAACGCCGGCCGGCCTCGCCGCGCGCCCGGCTGCGCGCCCGTGAGTTGGGCGTTGATCTGGCGCAGGTGGCCGGCAGCGGCCCCGGCGGCGCGATCCGCGAGCGAGACATCCTGGCGTTTGCCGAAAGCCGGCAGCCCAAAGCGCCGCGCGCCACACCGGTGGCGCAACGCATCGCTGCCGAACTCGGCGTAGACCTTACCGACGTGACCGGCACAGGGCCCGAAGGTCGCATCACCCGCGAGGACGTCGAGCGGGCGGCCGTGAGGCAGGGGTCAGGGGTCAGGGGTCAGGGGTCGGGGGGCAGGGATCAGGGATCAGGAGCGGAGGGCGAGCTGGCTCAATTACCGATTACCGGTTACCAGCCTCTGTCGCCCGCCCGGCGCATCACGGCGCAGCGAATGGCAGCCAACGCGCAAACGGCGCCGCACGTCACGCTGTTCACCGAGGCCGACGCTGCGCAACTGGTCGTCGCCCGCGAGCAGATCGGCGCAGAGTTGGGCGAGAAGATCAGCTACAACGCGCTGCTCGTCGCCATTTGTGCTCGTGCCCTGCGAGAGCATCCGCAGTTGAACGCAAGCTGGGTGGATTCGCTGCCCGACAAGCCCGGACAACCGGGCATCGTCCAGCATGCGGGCATCCACATCGGCCTGGCCGTAGATACGCCGCGCGGCCTGTTCGTGCCCGTGCTGCGCGACGCCGGCACAAAGTCGCTTGCGCAAATTCATCGTGAGCTGAGCGACTTGGTCGCGCGGACGCTGGAGGGCAAGGCCTCGCCCGATGCGCTGCGCGGCGGCACGTTCACCATCACCAACCTCGGCATGTTCGAGGTGGATGGCTTCACGCCGATCATCAACCTGCCCGAGGCGGCCATCCTGGGTGTGGGCCGGGTTGCCAAGAAGGCCGTCGTGACGGACGGCGATGCCATTGTCGCCCGGCCGGTGATGACGCTGAGCTTGTCGTTTGACCATCGCGTGGTGGATGGCGCGCCGGCGGCCAAGTTTCTGCAGCGCATTAAGCAATTGATCGAGCGACCCTTTGCGCTCATGGTGTAACTGCTTTCTCAGCAACTACATATCTGGGTGGGGTAGGGTGGTGGGTGTTGGTAGTGTCATAGGTGTCAATAGTGTCGGTGGTGTCTTTCGGCGCAGGCGAGTGCTGACCGACGATTTGAATAGGTGAGGTATTGGATGGCGAAGGTCGTGGTGATCGGTGCAGGTGTGGGCGGGGCGACGGCGGCTGCGTTGTTAGCAAGGGCCGGGCACGACGTGACGGTGCTCGAGGCGCACATCTACCCCGGAGGGTGCGCAGGGACCTTCTATTACCAGAAGTATCGTTTCGACGCCGGCGCCACGTTGGCCGGCGGCTTCCATCCCGGCGGGCCGCATGACGTGGTCGGCAAGCTGCTGGGCATCGAATGGAAGGTGCGGCCGGTCAACCCGGCTTGGCAGGTGCTGTTGCCCGACCGCAGTGTGACGCAATTCGGAGATCGCGAGCGCTGGCATGCCGAAGTCGCGCGCGCCTTCGCCGATCGCCCGCAGCGCGACCGCATCGCGCGCTTCTTCCGCGCAGCCGAAAAGATCAGCGATGCCGTATGGGACTTCGCCTCGCGCAAGCCAGCCTGGCCGCCGTCGAACATCGGCGACTTGCTACGCACTGCACGCGCGCTGCGCCCTCAGACGCTGATCACTTTGCCACACCTATTCGAGACGATGGGCGCTTGGGCGCGGCGCAGCGGCCTCACCGACCGCGCAGCGCTCACCTTCCTCGATGCCCAATTGCTCATCAGCGCGCAGACCACGAGCGACCATGCCAGCGCGCTCTTCGGCGCGGCGGCGTCCGACCTGCCGCGCAAAGGCGTGACGCATCCTGAAGGCGGCATCGGCGGCATCAGCGAGCAGCTCGTCGAGGCGATTCGTCGCTTCGGCGGGCAGGTGCTGTTCCGGCAAGAGGTGACGCGCCTCGAGGTGCGCGACGGGCGTGTCGTCGCTGCACATACAAACAAAGGCGCACGCTTCGAGTGTGACGTGTGCATCGCCAATCTCACGCCATGGGACCTGGCGCGCTTGCTGGGCGAAGCGGCGCCGCCGGCGCTGCAGCGCGAGATACGCACGCGCGCCGAGCCATGGGGCGCCTTCACCCTCTACCTCGGCATTGAAGATGACTCAGGTTCAGATGAGCGCGGCTCCCTTTCTCAATTCTCAATTTTCAATTCTCAATTCACAGACCACTATCAGGTCATCGGCTCATACGACCGGCCGCTGGGCGAGGGTAATTCGATCTTCATGTCGTTCTCGGAGCGAGGCGACCTGCGCCGCGCGCCGGCCGGCCACCGCGCATTGACGATCAGCACGCACACGCGCGTCGCCGAATGGTGGCGCTTGCGCGAAACGCCCGGCGCGAAGGCCGCCTACGACGACCGCGTCGCCGAGTACACCGAGCGCATGCTCGACCTGGCAGAACGCGCTGTGCCTGGGCTGCGCCGGCGCATTCGCCTGCAATTGCCCGGCACGCCGGTCACCTTCAAGTTCTACACGCGCCGGCATCGCGGTGGGGTGGGGGGATTCCCGTTCACCAGCTTATTTGCTGCGCGCGGGCCGTGGACCGGGCTGCGCAACGCCTGGCTGGTGGGCGATTCGATCTTCCCCGGCCAAAGCACGGCCGGCGTGACGATGGGCGCCATGCGCGTGGCCGATGAAGTGCTGCGCGCCTATCCGCTGGTCACCAGCCGCGCGTATTCGGTCGCCGCAAAATAGGCGTAGGCTTTTGCACCTGCGCTCATCCGATCAGAATCTGCGCGTCTGGGTAAGTCACCAGCGTCTTGCGGCGCGGCATGGCCAATGCGGCGACGACGGTGAGCGCGCCCAGCCGCCCCCAGAACATGACCAGCATGATCACGACTTGGCCGAACAGCGTGAGGCTGCCGGTGATCCCCAGCGACAGCCCGCAGGTGGCGAAGGCCGAGACTACCTCGAACAACGCCTCTAGAAGCGTGATGTCGGAGTGGGAGATGGCGATCAGATACGTCGCCGTGATAACGACGACGAGCGAGACGGTCAGCACTGCGCCGGCGCGCCGGACGGTCTCCTGCCCGATGGTGCGGCCCAGCGCACGCGCAGCCGGGAAGCCGCGCACGTAGCTCCACATCGAGATCAGCATCGCCAAGAATGTGCCGGTAGTGATGCCGCCGCCCATCGAAGCCGGCGCCGAGCCGACGAACATCAGCCCGATCAGCGTGAGGTGCGCGCCGGGCGAGAGCGCTTCGAGGTGGGGAACGCCGGAGAAGCCCGCCGTGCGCGCCGAGATGACTTGGAACAGCGATAGGCCGAATCGTTGGCCCACCGGCACGTCGGTGAGCGTCCCCGCCGTCAGCGTCTCGGCTAAGAACATCGAGAGCGCGCCGGTCAGGTTCAGCCAGAGCACGATGAACAATGTGAGCCGAGTGTGCAACGACAGGGTGCGCGCGCGCGGCCAGCTAATCAGATCGGCTACCACCGGGATGCCCAACCCACCGATCACGATCAAAATGGCGAAGATAGTGAGTGTGATGCCGTCGTTCGGCACGCCGTCGGGGAACTGCGGCAAGCCGCTAAACAAGTCGAAGCCGGCGTTGCAGAATGCCGAGACGGCGTGAAAGAGTGCGTAGCGAATCACGTCCCACTCGCTCAACGGCAGGATGGCGCGCCAATGCAGCCACAGCAAGATCGCGCCGATCAGCTCGATCAGCAAAACTACCTTGAACACCCGGCGCGTGAGGACGACGATCTCGGTCAAGCTAAGCAGGCCGAGTGAATCGCGCAGCGCCATCCGGTCTTCCAGCGACATCTGCCGGCCGATCAGCCGGTATACCAGCACGGCCAGCACCATGAAGCCCACGCCGCCCACTTGAATCAGCGCCAGCAGCACAATCTGCCCAAACACAGTCAGGTCGCGACCCGGTGCGATCACCGTTAGGCCGGTGACCGAGAGCGCGGAGATAGCGGTGAAGACGGCCTCGTTCACCTGTAGCGGTCGCGACGAGCCGACGCCGGGGAGCATCATTAGAAACGAGCCGGTCAACGCCAACAGCGCCAGGCCGGCGACGAGCCTGGCCGGCGGCGGCACGCGCACGCCGGCGCGCCGGATGCGATTGGCGAAGTTCATGCGCTCTCTGTGCAGCGCTCGATATCGGTGGACTTGCCGATGACGACCAGCACGTCATCGGGCTGCGGCACAAAATCCTGCGCCGGGGAGACGATCAGCCGGTCGCCGCGCTTCACGGCCAGCACGTTCAAGTTCAGCTTACGAAGATCGGATCGAGCGAGTGCAACGCCGGTGATCCGCGCAGGCGCTTTGATCTCACTGATGACGTAGCCGGGGCCGAGTTCGATCTGCCCGATCATCCCCGGGATGGTCAGCTCGAGCGCCAGGCGGTGGCCGGCTTCGTATTCCGGCAACACCACGCGGTTGGCGCCCACTTTGAGCAGGATGTCGCGCTGGCGCAGGTTCAGCGCCTTGCAGATGATGTTCGGGATGCCCATCTCGCGCAGTGCTACCGTCGTCAGCAGGTTCGCCTCGAAGTTCGAACCGATCGCCACGATGACGGTCTTGAACGCAGTGATGTCCACCTCGCGCAGCGCTGCCTCATTCGTCGAGTCGAGCACGGCTGCCTGGGTGATTTCATCGGCGATTTGCTGCACCAGCTCCGGCGAGCGATCTATGCCGAGCACGACTGCGCCGCGGCTAACCAGCGTGCGCGCCAGGCTGGAGCCGAACCGGCCCAGGCCGATGACGGCGAATTCGTTCGAATGATTGTTGCGCGGCATACCTCGGCGATGGGAAAGTTGGAGATGAGAGATTGGAGATTGGCGACCAGCAACCAGCGACCAACAACTAGCGACTAGCGACCAGCAACCAGCAACTAGCGACTACCCACGATATTTGAAGCGCACGGGGAGAGGTGGTGGTTCGCGATGGGGGTTGAGGTAATCGAGCTTGGTCGGCATCTTGGCCGGCGCGAAGCCGAACACACGGTGCACGCCGCCGATTTCAGTCGTGCGGTTGTACGACAGTGCATCAATCTCCGTCTCAGTCAGTGCGTTGCGACAGCGCGCCAGGAAGGCAGCGACCTGGCGGGTGAACGCGCTGGGCACGCGCACGATGCGGCGTGAGCGCTGGGCGGCCTTCATGGTGAGCTGCGCGATGTCGGCCAGCGTGAGCGCTTGCGGCCCGCCGATGGGCACGACTTGCCGGAAGGTGGAGCGCGTGTTTAGACAGCGCTCGACGCAGGCTGCCACGTCGCCTACCCAGATCGGTTGCAACTTCGTTGCGCCACCGTGCGGCAGCGGCATGACGAATGGGAAGTCGGCGGCCACGCCGGCCAGCCACGACGTGAGCCAGTCGCCCTCGCCATACACCACCGCCGACTTGAGCACAGTGAAATTCAAACCGCTGGCGCGCACGATCTCCTCTGCCTTGCCCAGGCTGCGCTGCAGCGGATAAGGCGAGCGCGATTCCGCGCCTAAGCAGCCGACGACGATCAAGCGCTTGATGTTAGCCCGCTTCATGGCCGAGATCACGTTGTGTGTGCCGGCGATATTGACATCCTCAAACGTGTCCTCCTGGGTCTCGCGGCGCAGGTAGGCCAGATGGACGACTGTATCGCATGCACCGCCGTCGGTGATCGCCTCGTAGATCGAGTCTTCGTTGCGCACGTCGCCGCCGGTGATGACGACACGGCGCGGGCAGGGGTGCTCGTTGCCCCAATGAAACAAGCACTTGACTTGGTGTCCCGAAGAAACCAAGCGTTCGACAACGGCTCGACCAATGCAGCCCGTTGATCCTGTGACGAGAATCATGATGGCAAGGTAAACCCCAGGGTGAGCGCCGCGACGAAGAATAAGAGTTGCGTCGCCGCGCTGCCGCCCCATAGCATGAACGCGGCCAACGTCTCACCTTTCCGATACAACACGAGCCCGACGATCAAGCTCACGGCGAGTGTGAGCAGTCCCAAGACCGGCGGCACGAACAGTTGCGACTTCTCGCCGAGCCGGTCCACCGAGCCGCTGGCGTCGAAGTGCAGCGCGATCTGCGCCGGTGCCGCCGGGAAGCGCATCGCGCTGAAGCCGAACAACGCCAAGTTTAGTGCGATCGCCAGAATCAGCAAGGTGAGCGCCGTTTTATCGCGCCAGATGCGCCAGTTTGCAAAGCCGGGCAACAATCTTGCGTGCGCCACATTCTGCGTAGGGCGCATCTCCAGCCGGATTCGGAAGGCGTCCACGAAGGCCTCGTCGTCATACGGCGAAACGGCGTAGCTGCACTCCGGCGTCACGACGATGATTTGGCGCTCGGGTGGTTCCGTGGCGTAGAAGCGGACTTTGCCCAGCGCCGGATGGCTGCCGGCGCCGAACCACCATCCCGGCAGCGGCGCGCGCAACAAGCGCAGCTTGTCGGCGACTTCCTCTGCCGCGATCACCCGCTGCACGTCGCCCATCGGCACCACTTCGCGCAGCGCCCCCCAGCGGATCACGAATGCATTTCGGTCGAGCGAGTAGCTCGCGTAGGCCAGTTGATAGGTCTGGTAGCCCAGCCAAGCGGCGAGCGCGAGCAGGGCGATCGCGCTGATGGCGAACAGAAAGGTGAACCCGGATAGGGGGACGAGCACGGCTGCGATGGCCGATGCGATCGCGCCGAACACGGCGATAGCGGCAGCAATCACGCCGCTGGTGAACGCCAGCCGAGAATCCACTTCGAATACGTTCATCGGCGAATGCGAAACTGATGGCCGGCGTGGCCCACGCACGACCAGCAAGCAGTATACCCGCTTCACACCCCCAGGCGGTTGCGGCGCACGATCTCGTCGCTCGATTGCGCCGTCTTTGGTGTATAGCCGGGGATGGGTAGGATGCGCTCGTGCAAGATGTCCACGATCCAGGCCGGCTGCGGGAAGAAGATGTCCTCCATCTCCGCCGGCGGCACGATCCAGTTGCGCGCGCCCAACACGGCGATCGGGCCGTCGAGCGCGTCGAAGGCGAGCTGCGACAGGTTCGAGGCCACCGTGTGGGCGAACGAGCCACGCTCGCAGGCATCCGAGGCGACGATCGCCCGGCCGGTCTTGCGCACCGAGGCAACCAGCGGCGCGTAGTCGAGCGGGTTGAGGAAGCGCAGGTCAATCACCTCGGCGCTGATGCCGTAGCGCTCTAGCTCGCGCGCCGCTTCGAGCGCGACGTAGAGCGTCGCGCCGATGGTAATGATTGTGACGTCGCTGCCCGTGCGCCGCACTGCCGGCTGGCCGAGCGGCACTTCGTAATACTCGACCGGCACGCCGCCGGGCGTGAGCTTCTCCGGTTCGGGGTACAAGCGCTGCGACTCGAAGAACACGACCGGATTGCTGCCGCGCAGCGCCAGGTTCAGCATGCCCTTCGCGTCGTAGGGCGTGGCCGGGAAGAACACCTGCAGCCCCGGAATGTGCGCGACTAACGCGCTCCAGTCCTGCGAGTGTTGCGCGCCGTACTTGTTGCCCACGGACACGCGCAGCACCAGCGGCATCTGCAACACGCCGCCGCTCATCGCTTGCCACTTGGCCATCTGGTTGAAGATCTCGTCGCCGGCGCGGCCCATGAAGTCGGCGTACATCAGCTCGACTACGGCGCGCCCGCCGCACAGTGCATAGCCCACGCCGGCGCCCACGATCGCCGCTTCGCTGATCGGCGTGTTGAACAAACGGTGATACGGCAGCGCCTCGGTCAGGCCGCGATACACGCCGAACGCGCCGCCCCAGTCGCGGTTCTCTTCGCCGAAGGCGATCATCGTCGGGTCTTCGTAGAAGCGGTGCAGCATGGCCTCGGTCAGCGCTTCGGCGTAGGTCAGCGTCTTCAGCTTGGGGTATGGCTTGCCCTCCGGATCGAAGGCGAAGCGGTGCTTTTCGGCCAGTTGCTTCAGCCGGCTCTGCTCGCGCGGGATGAGCACTTCGGGACAGCCGGCGTCGTTTTGTGCGGCGCGAGGCGTGTTGGAGAACATCAGCGCGCCGATCTCATCGCCGCGCACCGTCAGCCGCGGCGAAAGGTCGAGCGAGGCGGCAGCTTCGAGCACGCATCGCGTGCGCCGGCGCGCTGCCTCGACGATGGCATCGAGCGTGCTTTCATCGGCGTGTCCGTTGGCGAGCAAATAGTTGCGGAAGCCGAGCAGCGCATCGTGCTGCTGCCAGAGCTTGATCTCGTCGGCGTCTCGGTACGACGATGCATCCGACGGGGAGTGGCCGGAGTAGCGATAGGTCACTACGTCGAGCAGAACGGGGCCCTGGCCGGCCTCCAGCACGCTGCGCTTGCGGACGATGGCATCGGCTACGGCCAGCGGGTTGAGGCCGTCCACGCGCTCGGCGTGCATGGCCTGTGGGTTCACGCCCAGCCCGACGCGCGCCAGCACGTCGAAGCCCATCGTCTCGCCCTTTGGCTGGCCACCCATGCCGTAGAAGTTGTTCATGAAGTTGAACAAGATGGGCGGATGGCCGCCGATAGATTTGTCCCACAGCGTATGGAACTGGTCCATCGCAGCGAAGTTCATCGCCTCCCACACCGGCCCGCAGCCCATGCTGGCGTCGCCGATGTTGGCGATGACGATGCCCGGCTTGCGGTTCACGCGCTTGTAGAGCGCTGCTCCGAGGGCGATGTCGGCCGAGCCGCCGACGATGGCGTTGTTCGGCATCACGCCGAAGAGCGGGAAGAACGCGTGCATGCTGCCGCCCATGCCGCGGTTGAAGCCGGTCGCGCGCCCGAAGATCTCGGCCAGCGTGCCATACAGCACGTAGGTGACCGCCAGCTCGGTAAAGTCGGCGCCGGCGATCCGCTCGACCACGCGCAGGATTGCGCCGTCGAGGTAGTCCTCCATCACGCGCTGCACGCCGGCTTCGGGCATCTTAGCGATGGCGCTCAGGCACTTGGCGATGATCTCGCCGTGGCTGCGGTGCGAGCCGAAGATGAAATCGTCGGGGGTGAGGTGATAGCACTGGCCGACGGCGGCCGCCTCTTGACCGATGGACAGGTGCGCCGGCCCGCGGTGATCGTAGCGCACGCCGTCATAGCTCCCTTCTTTCTTGATCTTATCCAGCATGGTCTCGAATTCGCGGATGATGACCATGTCGCGATACATGCGCACCAGGTTGGCCGAGCCGTACAGCGCGGCTTCGGCAGCCGGATCAGAGACGTAAGCGTTCAGCGGAATCGCCGGCGCAGTCAGCACGCCTCGCGCGCGCGCTTCCGCCGGGTCAATCAGGATGGATTTAGGCATAGTGGGTGGTGATGGGGGTGGGTGTGTTGGTAGTGTCGGTTAGTGTCGTTAGTGTCGGTTGGTGTCATCGTGGCACTTGACACTGGCGACACCATTGACACTGCTGACACTATTGACACCCAATCCCTACGTCGCAAGCAAGAGCTCGATCTGCGCCAAGTTGCGAGCGAGAGCCTGTAGGAACTTCGCCGCCGGCGCGCCGTCCACGACTTGGTGATCCACCGTCAGTGACAGGCCGAGGTGCGGCGCGAAGACGACCTCGCTCGCCCCTTCCGGGATGATCGGTTTCAGGTTAATGTTGCCCACGCCGAGGATGGCCACTTGCGGCGGATTCAGGATGGGCGTGAAACTCTCGATGCCCAGGCTGCCGAGGTTCGTCACCGTGAACGTGCCGCCGGCCAGGGCGTCGGGCGCGAGCTTGCCGGCGATGGCGTCGGCGGCCAGGGCCTTCGCGACTTCAGCCAGCCGCTTCAGGCTCAAACTGCTCGCGTCGCGGATCACCGGTGCGAGCAGCCCGCGCGGCGTGTCCACAGCGAAACCGAGATGCACGCGCGCGTATTGCCGCAGCTCGCCGCCCTCGAACGTGGCGTTGAGCGCGGGGAACTGCAGCAGCGTGCGTGCCACGGCGAACATCACCAGGTCGTTGATAGTGACGTTGCGCAGGCCGAGCGATTCGTCGCTGGCCTTCAGCTTCTCGCGATAGGCCAGCAGCGCCCGTGCGTCGGCGCTGGCGTGCAGGGTCAACTGGGCGGTGGATTGCAGCGAGGTGCGCATTCGCTCGGCGATCACGCGGCGCACGCCGGACAGCGGGATGATTTCGTAATCGCCGGATGCAGAGGACTCGCGCGGCGGCGCCTGGCCGGCGACCGGGATTAGGTCTTCCTTCGTGATGCGCCCGCCGGGGCCGCTGCCGCGCTCCGGCGCGACGTAGCCGCCGCGCTCGACCATGGCGCGGGCGACCGGCGTCATAGGCACGCCCTCGCGCCGGCTTTCGATGCGCGCGCGCACGTCGCGCTCGATGATGCGCCCGCCGGGGCCGCTGCCGGCGATCTGCGATGGGTCTATGCCGTGTTCCTGCGCCAGCTTCAGCGCGCGGGGGGAGATCGCCGTCGGTTCGCTCGCGCTTGCTTGCTCCGTCGGCGGCATGTCGTCGCCGATCACCGCGATCGGCGTTTGCACCGGCACGTCATCGCCGACGTTGGCGAGGTGTTGGAGCAGCACGCCGCTGGCCGTGCTCGGCACGTCCATCGTGCTCTTGTCGGTCTCGACGGTGCAAATCGGCTCGCCGGCTTCGACGCGGTCACCGGGCTGCTTGAGCCATGCGACGATGATTGAGCTTTCGACTGTATTGCCCAGTTTGGGCAGCACTACCTGCGTTGTCATACTTCTACCGCAACGGGTCAGACCGCTCGGAGCGGCCCGAACGGTAAGGCCATCATTCCATCACGATGAGCACCTTCATCGCCTGGCCGCTGCGCATGAGCGCGACGCCGTGCTCCAGCTCGCCGAGCGGCAGCCGGTGCGTGATCAGCCGGCGCGGCGCGATCCGCCCGCTCTCCAGCAGCGCAATCGTCTGCGCGAACGGGTGCAGCCCCACAAACGCGCCGATCACGTTGAGGTCGTAGCGCGTGATGGTGTATTGGTTCACCGGCGGATTGTCGTGCGGCCGCAGGCCGAACAGGATCACGTTGCCGCCGCGCCGGGCCAGCGCGATGGCGGTGTTGATCTGGTTGCCCACGGCATCCACCACCAAGTCGCAGCCGATGCCGGTCAGGTCCATCACCGCTTGCTTCAGGTCGCGCTGTTGCGGATGGAGCGGCTGGACGCCCAGCGTCTCCTCGACGAAGTCGAGCCGGTATGGCGTGACGTCCGACATGATTACCCGGCCGGCGCCGTGCGCCCAGGCCAGCATGGCGAACAACGTGCCCATCGGCCCCGCGCCGATGATGCATACGTTGTCGCCCGGATGGATCGGCGCGCGCGCCAGCGCACCGACAACGCACGACAGCGGCTCGAACAGCGCCGCGTCTTCCAGGGCCACGCGATCGCTAATTTTATAGAGCGCGCGTTCCGGAACGAGCGCGTATGGCGCGAACGTGCCGTCGCGCGTGGTGCCGATGGTCTGGTAGTCGGTGCACTGGTTGTCCAGCCCGCGCCGGCAGTACGCGCACTTGCCGCAGGTCAGCCGCGGCGCGATCACGACGCGATCGCCCGGCGCGACCGACCTGACTGCCCGGCCTGTTGCGACGACTTCGCCGACGCCCTCGTGCCCGATGACGATGCCGGGCTTGGCTTTGTGTGCCGGCGGCATGGCCAGGATGTTCAGGTCGGTGCCGCAGATGCCGCTGGCGTAGATCTTCAGCAGCACATCGTCATCGTGGATGATCTGTGGGATGGGACGGTCTTCGTAGCTCAGCTTGCCTTCGCCGAGGAAGATGGGTACGCGCATCATAGCCGCATACGATAACAGGCCGGATGCGCGCTTGGCAGCGGGAGGAATGAGCTACTGGCGGCGGGCGACCGAGGCGCGCACCACGAGCTTGGTCTTCAGGAGCGCGTCTTCGACCGGCCGGCCCTCGATTTGTGCGATGAGCGTTTGCGCTGCGATCCGGCCGATCTCGCGAAAGGATCGCATTTCACTGCTCAGCGATGAGGCGTTTGTCAGCGTGGGCACTGGCTATTGCCATGCCTCACGTATACAGCTATAGCTCGTGGCAAACTGCTTGCGAAGATAGTTACGTCTTCCTCTACTATGACTCTAATGGATGATTCTCCTTGCTTAGTCCTATATTCCTCGGTCTCCCACAGCGGCTGATCATCTTTTGTGAGAACATCCAACAGACATGCACCAAACTCTTTGGCTTCGTGCGAAACAGCCCTCGAGTCGAGATCTTTGTTCTCAATAACCATCAAGAGCTTGATGGGTGCTGGTTGCCTTTGACCATTCTTTACGGTTGGCAGTTGAACTAGTGCCTTGTTAGGTTGAATTTTGCTCTTTCATAACTGGATACAGACGCCTGAGCTTGATCCGGGCATCGGCGGTGGTAAACTGCCACACCACCTTGGCGCATGCGGTGTTGCGCCGCGTTTCCCAGGCGGTGACTT